>JAFQXU010000028.1 GCA_017406805.1 Clostridia bacterium
ACTTTTAAGTAAGATTTCCACCGGATTTTCCGGAGCAAATAATATAAGCTCTCGCGGAGGGTACAGCAGAAAACACCCGATTAGGGTTTCTGCGATGAAATACGTTAGCGCGGGGTTTAATTTTATTGTAACTTTAAATGAGTTTACTTTTGGATTTAAAAGTGTTTCCGGTATATCTGTAAATAGGCAAGTTACTACTATCCCCGAAGGTGGACTTAATGACCACGGTATAATAGTGGAAGAACCCAATCAAAATTCCTTTACACTGAGTTTTAGTAGGGGACTTATGATTAGATACCCACAACTGGTTGATGCAACCGTTCGTTCTGCGGCTGCAATAATTCCAAACCCTATTGCCAGAAAAACAGCTCTGGTTCTTGCGGCTTCTTCCAGCCCGCAAGAAGCGTTGGAAAAAGGTCCTGCGTTGGGATTTATACATGTTTACGACAGAACAAACAAGCGACTTCTGGGGCTTTATTCTTTTTTATCTTTAGGAATTTCGGAGTGGCGTGTTTCTGATTTGGATGCAGAAAATGGCAGTGGTTTATTAATAGAAGATATGACAATTGTTCATACCGGAATCACACGTGAACCCACAGCGCTTCAGCCATTTGCTTTTAGTAGTGCAATAAACCAGGAAAGCGATGTCGATAGACAAGCTCGTGAGGCATATGAAAGAATAGAAAAAGCAAAAGAAAAAGCAGGATATTACAATGAAAGCATGGAAGACAGGATTGCAAGGCTTGATGCAGAAAAGAAAAAAATTAATGATAAAATTGAAAAAATGAAAAAATTGGTAGAACAAGAAGCAGAACCGACAGCGGAAGACCTTAAAGATTTTAGCGAAAGAGAACAATATTATATTAAACAAGCAAGGCTTTCGAAGAAAACAAGAAAAACCGATGAACAGATAAAGGCCGAAAACGAAGCTGCCGAAAGCAGAAGCGAGCAGCGTAAAGATGCAGCAAAAGAAAGCAGAGAAACGAAAGAAAATGATATAGATGCAACAGAAGAAAGCAAGAAAGAAGCAAGCAAAGCGGCAAGTGAAAAAGCTGAAAAAATTAGAGAATTAATAGAACAAGAAGAAGAACCTTCTGAATCAGATCTTGAAGAATTTAGCGAAAGCGAGCAGAATTATATTATGCAAGCAAGATTCTCGAAGAAAACAAGGAAAACTGATGAAGAAATAAAAGCAGAAAGAGACAGAATTAAATCAGAAAGCAAAGCCCGCACAGAGCAAGCAAAACAAAGCAGAGAAGCTAGCGAAAGCGCCAGAAAAGAAGTAGAAGAAAGCAAGAAAGAAGCAAGCAAAGCGGCAAGCGAAAAAGCCGAAAAAGTTAAGGAATTAATAAACCAAAAAGGAGAGCTTTCTGAAGACGACCTTAAAGACCTTAGCGAAAGCGAGAAAAACTATATTGCTCAAGCAAGATTCTCAAAAGAAACAAAGAAAACTGATGAAGAAATAAAAGCAGAAAAAGATAAGATTAAATCAGATAGCAAAGCTCGCACGGAACAAGCAAAAGAAAAACAAGCCAAAAATGAAGAATACAGAGCGAGTGCTGCTGGTGCAAACAAAGAAAAAGCAGAAAAAAATCAGGAAAATGCTCAAAAAGTGATTGATGCCAGAAAAGAAGAGTAGGTGAGGGATTTATGGAATTAGATATTGCATTTAATGAGGAGCCTTACGATTTTGATTCTTATATGGAAAAGCTTAATAATGAGCTCAAAAAAAAAGAAGCTGAGATTGAAGAAGCAAAAAAAAGAGTTGCCGAGCTTTTAGCTGCTAAAATTTACACAAGAAAAGAGCTAAAGCAGATAAACGAAGAAAAAATCAGGCGAGAAAATGAAAAAAAAGAATATGAAAAAAAGAATATAGATCTTATCACCATGCAGTCTTTAAGTATTGCAAAAGATTTGCGAGACAATGTGGAGGGGCTTAGCGAAGAAGAGAAAAAAGAAGTGGAAATCTCGGCGATGACTATTGAAAGAAGTGCTTTTGAAAAGGAAATAAAAGTAAAAAAAGATATAATAAAAGAAAAAGAAACTCAAATGAATAAAATTCTTGCAGATAAAGTTTTTTATGAATCTAAAATTAAAAAGATCAGAAAAGATATGAACGCAGGAAATTCTTCTGAAAGCAAAGTAAAAATAGAAACTCTTAAGAATTACTCTAAAAACAACAGTAAACAATACTTTGAATTTTTAAAGCAAAATGAAATTTTGAAAGACAGCGTTATAAAAGCGCAAAACCAAATTGGATTTTTAAAGGAAAAATTAAACTTGAGCGCACAAAAATAAAGGGCGGTAAAAGATGGATAACAAAGAAGCTAAATTGCCAAAAATTAAATCACTTACAAAAGTAAAAGCACCGATTGGAATTGTTGGACTTAAAAACAACAGTAGCTTTTGTGGTGCAATTTTTAATCAAAATAAAATAGCTTCTATTGTTGATGATAATATTTCGCCATTTCAGGAGCGCAGCGATTTAATTTACAGTTCGGCGCCTTCTTTGGGCTACGATCAAGACGTACTTGCCAGGATAATTGAACTTTTGCTGCAGCTTCGTGCGGCGCAAAGTGACCAAAACATTTTTGTGCAAAACAACACCGTTGTAAAGGAACAAATTTTAAGTCAGCTTAAGAATGAAATTCTTAGGGTAAATAATAGGCTAACGAAAAGCCAAATCAAAAATCTGGAGGTTGTTTCCAGTAATTCTTTTGATGCAAAAGCTTTAAATGATATTCTAAAATCACTTATTGAAGACTCAAAAAAAAAATTAGAAAATGATGAGCCCACTGCTTATGGCAGTAGGGTTACACGCATTTTAAACGACTTTATTACAGGTAAAATAAGTAAAGTCAGTTCCAAAGTTGTAAGCCGCGAAAGTTACGAAAGAGACCTTATAAATAGAATATATAAAACTACTTCTTTTGAAGATGAATTTTTAAATGGTAAAGCCGGTGATTTAAAATCCGGGCGAAAAAAAGCCAAAATTCAGGCAGATGATGCCAAAAAAGGTGAGCAACTTAAAAAAGCGAAAAAAGAAAAAGTAAAAACCCAAAAAGAGCTTGTTCAGCCGGAGGTTTTGGATCTTTCTGAAAAAAACGTTTTAAAAATCTTTAAAGAAGTTTTGCCGATTATAAAAACCAACAGAAAAATCGTTCATACTTCGCTTTTGGAAAATTTGATTCGTTTTGTAAAAAGTAAAGAAGAAAAGCCGATTATTTTAACCACTGTTGAAAGCACAGAAAAAATAAACAGGCATAAAAACATTTACGAAAGCGAAAGTGTGGATATTCCTTTAAAGAGCCGTGAAATTTACACGGAGCTTATTAACCGCAAAACAGTAGATGAATACAGCGGCAAAGAAGAAGTAAAAACCACAGAAAAAACTGAAGTTACAAAGCGCAGGCATTTTCTGGAAAAAGATTTAGTGGATAAAGTAAATGAAAATAATATACTGCTAAAGGAATTTAAAGAAAAAATAGCCAGGCACAAGAATATTTTAAAGCATACTAAGTTTGAAAATAAGTATATTACTGATGAAGATATAAAAACAGAAAAAATCTTTGAAGGCGTTCAAACAAGCCGTAAAAATTTGGTGCATAAAACGGAAAAAACTTTTAAATCTTACGATGAAAACGTAACTTATGAAAATATTATAAATGATGTTTTTAAAAAGAGTTTTCAAAAGGACATAACAAAAACTCAAAAAGACATAAAAAGAAATGTTGATATCTTAAAAAAAGAAAATTTGCAGGAAAAATTGAATTTTATTACCGAAAAAGGAAAAGTAAAAACAGTTTATAAAGAGGGCGAACCAAAGTTTATTTATGATTTGGAAGTTAAAAATTTAAGTGGCAAAGCTTTTGATATTGAAAATATAGTAAAAAATATTCCGGTTTATAAGAATAAAGATGAATTTGTAAAAAATATATTTGAAAATGTGATTAGAAAAAACATTGCAAGAACATTTTCGCCGAAAACCATTTTAAAATCTACTTTTATAAAAGATAAAAAAGATATTTTTAAAAATATCGTTACAAGCGATGTAAATAAATATATCGGAGAAAAAGAGTTTGTTTATAAAGATATTTTTGATAATGTTAGGCACATAGAAAAGGAAGTTCCTTCTTATGTGTCTATTCCCGCAGAAGATTATATGATATACAAAAAGGAACTGATCCCCGAAAAAGAAACCGAAAAAAAAGGAAAATCCGCCGAAAAACAAAAGAAAATAATAGATAAATTTGAAAAAGATATTAATTTAAAACCGCAAGAAGCAAAAATAAACGAAATAGACGAAAAACAAATAGAAAGAAACATAATGGCAAAAACGCTTAAAAAATCAGAAGTTGAAAAAATGATAAAAGAACATATGAGTAGAATAGATTTGGAGTCTATTTCAAGAGAAATAGTAGAAAGAGTAGAAGACAGATTTATAATGGATAGAGAAAGAAACGGCATATTTTAATTAAAAAGGAAGAGTAAAGATGAGTGGTTCTTTATTAAAAAAATTAAATAAAGCAGAAATTACGAACCCCACCGTTGAAATATCAGTAAATGGAAAAAAATTTGAGCAAAAAGGTTCCATGTACTGTAGTTATGTCAGAGTGGATTTAAGTGCGGGCCCGGAAGCTGCTGTTTGTCTTATAGATCTTGTTGATCCTTACTATCTTGAAGATGAAGAAATCCATGTTAACGATAAATTCAATAAAATAACCCTTGGCTCAAAATTAGAAGTTTCTTTAGGATATGCCGAAGATGTAGGGACTGTTTTTTCCGGGTATGTTTATACCAAAAGTACTGATATTATCGGCGATGTAAAAGGTAACAAAAGTGTGGTAAGAATTAAATGCATGGACAGCAAAATTTTTATGATGCAAAATAAATACACGCTTCAATATAAAAAAGAAACAAGCTATTCAAAAGTTGTAAAATCTGTTTTGGCAAGGTATAAATTACTTGGCTCAAAAGTGAAAATTGCAGGTGAAAAAAAGTTTAATAAAGGATTCCTTTTGCATCAAACGTATGCGAGTGATTATGAATTTTTGGCCGAATTAGCAGAAAAAACGGGTTGCCTTTTTTATTCCGACAGTTCCGGAAAAATCAATTTTATCTCCCCAAAAAATGCTTCGAATAACAAACTCAGCACACTGGAGTTTTGTAATTATGTTTTTGATGTTAAATCCGCTCAGAATATGATGGGTATACCTGCTTCATTAGAAGTAAGTTCTTTGGACAAAAAAGACCCGACAAAATTGATCAAATCTACAGTTAAAGATAGTGAAAAAATTGGCAGCGGAAGTGATGTTTCAAAATCTTCTAAAAATATGCCATCAAAATCTATTATTTCTATAGTAGATAATGATGCACATTCGCTCAGCGAAGCAAAATTTAGAGCGCAAGCTGAGTATAATCTGAGAGAACTTAACCTTATGCAAACGGTGATGAAAATAAAAGGGTGTTACTATTTTGAAATTGGTAAAAAGTTAAAGCTGAAGAATTTTAACGGTATTTCAGATAATGAATATATAATCACACGTGTGGTTCATGAGTATAGCGCAGAAAGAAGATCGTATTACACACAGCTTTCACTAAACGCCAATCGTATAAAATTGGACAAAAGCTTTTAATAAAATAATGTGAGGTAGTTATATGGTAAGGTTTTTAAGAGATTTTAATTCCCTTAGCTGCGACGGTTTTTCCGGAAACCTGAAAATGGGAGTGGTTATAAGGGAAAAAGATAAAGAAGGGTTAAACAGAGTAAAAGTAAGATTTCCGGACGAAAATATAGAATCTATGCCTGCAAGCGTTTCTTCTTCTTTTGCCGGTTTTGATAAAAAAGGAAAATCAGGGAGTGTAATTATTCCGCAAAATGGCGAAGAAGTAATAGTTGGTTTTTTAGATGGCGATATTAACAGGCCGGTAATTTTGGGGAGTTTATATACACCGATTAATAAGCCGCCAATGAATATATATGATAGCAAAAACCAAAATTCAATGATGTTTCAGTTTCAAAACGGGCTTAAAATTCAAATTGACACAAAACCAAAAAGCCAAAAAGTTTCTATTACCACAGAGGGTGGGCATTCGGTAATCCTTGATGATACAAACAAAAAAGAATCTGTGCAAATTTCAAACAAGGATTCAGATACATTATTTAAAATAGACCTTGCAAAAGGGGAAATAACTTTAAAAGCCAAGTCTAAAATTTCATTTTCCGCAGGAAATAGCACTATGACAATAGATAAATCAGGCGGAGTTAAAGTTCAAAGTGGTCAAGGTAAATTTGACGTAAATGTACAAAGTTCCACAATTAAAGCAAAAAGTAATTTTGTGGCACAGGCGGGCGCAAAAGCAGAGATTAAAGGAAACGCCAATGCAGTGCTTCAGTCCAGCGGTCAGACCGTGGTAAAAGGTGCGATTGCCCAAATAAATTAAGATGAATGATTAAAGAAACGAGGGAGTGTATATGGCAGTTATAAAAGGTTGGAAATTTCCAATTCAAATAAACGAAAGTAACGGACGGATTCAGACCGTGGAAGATAACGAATGTGTAAAACAGTCGGTTAAAATGATTTTAAGTACGCAGCTTTATGAAAGAAAAATAGTTCCGACTTTTGGAACGGATCTTAGAAGATATATGTTTGAAGTAGTAAGCCCAACATTTGTTTCTGATTTAAAAAAGACGATAGCTTCTTCAATAAACAAGTGGGAAGAGCATGTTTTGGATATAAATGTTTCTGTGGAGGCTACACCGGGGCCTATATCTACTGTGAATACCAGTGTTGATTATATTACGGATATTGAGCCGACCCAAGAACGTGTTATCCACAAAGTTGACGCAAATGAACAATAAAAGCGCCTTATTAAAACGAAAGGAAGTGAATTGAGCCGATTAATTTTTATTAACTAAGAATTAGGCTCACGGTTATGAGTAATGTACCTAAACTTGATAATAGAGACGCCGATAAATTACTCCAAGAAGTAAAAACACTTGCCAGGCAGTATACTCCGGAGTGGAATTTTGATGAAAACAGTTCGGATTTTGGTGTGGTGTTTTCCAAGATATTTTGCGCTATGATGGAAAATACCATAAGTAGATACAACAAAACTTCTTATAATCATTATCTTACTTTTTTAAATATGCTTGGTGTGAACCTTAAACCTGCTGCTCCTGCGAGCGGTATGATAGTTGCTGAGGCTTTGTCTTCAAGCGACGGAGTTTATATAGATAAAGGTACGCAGCTTTATGCAGATTCAGGCAGCGAAGATAATATTACTTACGAAACTGTGGATTCACTTTCTATTGTTGATACGGGTATAAAAAGCATATGCTTTACGGATTATGATTCCGATTTTATAGGTTATGTTTATAATCAACCCGAAAATGTTGTAGCTAATGACGATGACGAAGAAAACAAAATCAAGCCTTTTAAAATTTTTGATAACGTTTTAAATGAAAACAAGCAGTCTCACGAAATATATTTTTGTGATGATGTGGTTTTTAATATGGCCTGTACAGATGTGAAATTTGAATTTTTAAATAAACTTTCCGCAAATAGAAACAAAGAATTGCCGGAAATCTTTTCTGACCCAAAAAACGCCGTTTGGGAATATTATAATGGAGAAAAATGGACGCCTGCCGAAAAAGTGGAAAAAGTGGATGGTTCAGTAAGGGTTAAATTTGATGATATAACCCAAGAAACCCAAGTGATGGGAGAAAGAGGAAGATATTTAAGGTGCAAATTTAAAAAAGTTCCGGAAGGCGGCATACGTGTTACGGATATAAATTATAATTCGGCTTCAAAGAATTTAAGCGCAGATTTTGTTAATATGGATGACACTGAACTTGACAATAAAGAATTTTACCCCTTTGGCGAAGAATATAACATGTATAATATTTTTACAATAGCATGTGAAGAAGCATTTACCAAAATTGGCGCAACGGTGGAAGTAAATGCGGACTTGCAGTTTGCAAAAGTTAAAACAGACCTGGAAATGCCCGGGAAAAGATATAAACATATAATGACAGACGTAGATTTTGCCGATTTAAAACCCGATAATATAAAAATAGAAAAAATTATCTGGGAATATTGGAACGGCGAGGGCTGGGCGCACCTGAAATGTGATGAAGAAGCAAAAAATTTCTTTAAAGTAGAAAAAGAAAATATGGAATCGGAAGATAATGTGTTTCACCGCAGCTTTAAATTTGAATGTCCAAAAGATATACAGCCAATTGGGGTTGGCTCCAAAGAGGCACATTTTATCCGCGCAAAGATATCTAAAATGAATAATCAATATGATTATTATGCAAATTATATTTCACCTTTTGTTAAAAACATAAGTTTTGATTATAAGTTTGAAAATGTAACCCACGAGGTAAGAGCATTAAAAGTTGTAAGCGATTTGCAAGAAAAAGAAATCGAAATTTCAAACATGGGCATGACATCACTTATGGAAAATACCATTTGCAGTTGCCCGGCAATGTATATGTGCTTAAAAAGGCCCTTGCCGCCGGGAATGATAAGAATTTTTGTGGATATAGAAGAAGGTATCCACAGGTTTAATCCAACTTTAAAATGGGAATATTTTGCCGATGATGGAAAAGGTGGCGCTAAGTGGAAACACATAGACACTGTGGATTTAACGGATAATTTTTCACACAGCGAAATGGTGACCATTATAGGCAAAGACGATTTTAAAGAAGCTGAACTTTTTGGCTCTAAGGGCTACTATTTGCGAATAATAAACCCGGACAAAAAATATGCGAGTGATAAAGATATTGCCAGACGCCCGATTATAAACAACATAAAGTTTAACGCTGTAAAAATAGTTCAGATAAACACATGTGACCCGGAATATTTTTCGATTGAAGCGGACGAGGAAGATAAAGTATGCGAGCTTTCTTCTCCGAATGTTTCTAAAGTCAGTGTGTGGGTGAATGAATTTGGCAACGTTTCCACAAACGAACAAGAGGAATTTTTGAAAATGTCCAAAAAAGAAGTTTTGCCGGAATATGATGAATATGGAAAACTGGAAGCACTTTGGATAAAATGGAAAGAAGTTCCGAATTTAATAGCTCATGGCCCGAATGACAGAGTATATGAAATGGACTATTATAGCGGAAAAGTTCAGTTTGGTAATGGTAGAAACGGAAAAATTCCCACTGAACAGTATAATGAAAGCATAAGAATAGATTACGCAGTCTGCAACGGCACAAAAGGAAATTTGGAACCTGGGGAAATAGAAGGCTTTGTGGAGTCGATAAGAGAAGTTTCTTCAGTTACAAATGAAGGCGCCGTTATCGGCGGAGTTGATATGGAAACCGTTGATAATGCCGCAAGCAGAATGTTTGGTCAAGTTTCTGGCGGGAACAGAGTGGTTTCGCTTTCTGATTTCGAAGATACAATTAAATATAACGACAGAAATATTTACCGCGTAAAGTGTTTATCTCACGTTGATGAATACGATACGCCGGCGCTTGGCGTTACATCTATTGCCGTTTTGCCGTGCAAGTTTATGCAGGGCTACGAAAAATTCCAAGGAATTAAAAATCATATTTGGCAACTCCTGGACGAAAAAGCCCCCGTTACTTTGTCTAATTCCCCACGGCTTAGAATTTTTGAGGTAAGATACGTTGAAACTTGCGTTTCTGTTGATATTGTAATAGACGACTTTAACGCCTATCAAGGAGTTTACAGCGAGATAGAATCCAAACTAAAAGAATTTTTAAACCCCATTACAGGGAATTTTTCCAAAAAAGGTTGGGAAATAGGGGAATTTCCCAGAAAAGAATTTATATATAACTATATAAAAGTAATTCCAAATATAAAATGGATAAAATCAGTTAATATATTTACCAAGATAATTACTCCCGAAGGCAAAAAAGAGATAGATTTTGAAAACGTTAAAAAACAACATTTTGTGGTTCCGATTTATGGAACTCCGGAAATAAATATTACAGTGGATTAAAGGCAGGTGAAAAGGCATGATAGAACTTGAAAACCTTCATAACCGTTCTTTAGATGATATTTTGGACGAATATTTAAATAAAATACCATACTTTAGCACGGAATGGACAGATTATCAAGAAGCAGACCCGGGTATTACTTTGGTGGAGCTTTTTAGCTGGCTAAAATGGGTGCAGCATGAATATTTAAACAGGGAAGTTCCGGGAGTAAGCACAAAGTTTTTAAGGCTTTTAGATGTAAATAGATACAAAAACAAAGGCGCAAAAACTTTTGTGGAAGTTTCTCATATAAAAGAAAACACGGATCTTCCTGTGCGAACCCAGTGGAAATCGGGAAACATGGTTTTTGAAAATACCGAAAATCAAACACTAATAAATTCTTCTATACTAAATATTGAATTTGATAACCCCGAGACGCCATCGCAAGAGGAATACTACAAATTTGACGGGAATAATGTTTTTTATGTTTTTGGTAAAAATACTGAACGCAAAGAAACGACTAGCGGGGAAAGACGCTTTATAATTTCATTTGATGCGCCTATACCCCAGGATAAAATGTTTAATATTTTCTTTTCGGTTTATAACAGCCACGACCTTAAGCGTAACCCGATTAAAGAAAGCGATAAATTTGTGCCGATGGCAAAAATTAAATGGGAGTACTACGGCACAAAAGGCGGAAAAACAGGCTGGTATGAAATAGATGTAATTAAAGATTTTACCTATGAATTTTTGTTTTCCGGTATTGTTACAATGAAAATTGACGGTATGGTTGAACCGATGGACGGAGAATATAAAATTCGTGCAACGCTTCTTTACGACGAATACGATTATCCGCCAAGGATTGATAATGTTATCACAAACGTTTTTTCGGTTACTCAAAACGAAACCAAATGTGAAAACATAGTAATAAAAAAGCAAGATATTTTGCCTGATTTTAGTGTGGAAGTGCCCAGAAATCTTGCACTTTATGGCAGAAGTGAAGTTTACCTAAAAAGTGATGGCGGCTGGGTAAGAACTTCCTCCCCGACGTTTAAGTCCTTTACAAAAAAAGGCAAACTAACGGTTGACCTTTCCGAAGTTTGGGACGAGCTAAAAAACTTAAAACCCGACGATGATGCCGTTATGATTGTTTCTTATGGCCAAGATTTTAAAGATAGTGCTGTTCTTGGCAGCGGAACGGGAATGACAAACCAAACTTTTAAATTTGAATTTAAAAATGTACTTTATAACGATTTGGAACTTTTAATTTCAGAAAAAATAAACGGAAAAGAAGTATTTTTTAAATGGAAACGTGTTGATGATTTTTATTCTTCGGGTAAATACGACAGGCATTTTGTTTATGATGAAGATGAAAAAGTTATAATTTTCGGTGATCACGAGCACGGAATGGCTCCTCGCCCCGGCAATGATAACATTATAATATGTGGGCTTAGGTTTACGTCTGGGTATAAATCAAATATAAAAGAAAACATGATTTCTTCTGTAGTTACCAGGAATAACGCACTTAGTAATTCTCGAATTTCTCAAATAACGGAGGCTACCGGAGGCAGGGATACAGAAAGCATTGAGCATGCATCGGCAAGAGCCGCCGAGATATTTAGCAATCCATATAGAGCAGTTAGCAAAAAAGATTATGAAAATATAGTAAAAAGCACGCCCGGGCTTATGTTTACCAATGTTAAAATCCTTCCAAATTATATGCCCGGGGAAGATACTTCAAAACAGAACTGTGTTACCATAGCGGTTAGATGGAACAGAAAAGTGGGCCTTACTCTTCCAAAAAGTTTTGAACAAAATATTATGAACCATATTAATAAATACAGGCTGATAAACACGCACGTTAAAGTGATAAGCCCGGAATATATAGGCCTTATAATAAGCGGGAAAATAGTTGTGGATTCATTTTACAGGGAAGAAGATAAAACAATAGAAAAAGAAATAAAAAGATTTATCAAAAATATGAACGAAGACCTTGGAAGGACTCTTCATTTTGGAGATGTTTTTGGAATGATTGATAAATTAAAGTATGTTTCAAGGCTGGATAATTTAAGAATTGTCCCTGTAGGAAATTTTATCCAGAAAAATGTTTCCGAAGATATAATAATTCCTCCAAACGGGGTTTATTATGTGGAAAAAATTGATTTTAATTATATTAAGAATTCAGAGATTTATAAAGGTTAGGGGGCGAAAGCAGTGGCTTCAGGAGCAAAATGTTTTGTTTTAAACAGAAAAACGGATTTCTTAAACAGTAGTATATCAAGTAATTTTAAATTTACCGAAGACAAAATGGTTTCATCGGGGATTGGAGCGCAAAACAGCGTTTACATCGCAGGACCTTTTGATAGCATGGAATCGGAAACTATTTGGCACAGATTAAGAATGGATTTGGAGCAGTCGCCGGGCATGATTTACAAGCTTAGAGTTTATGCAAGCGATACGCCCGAAGTATTAATACCAATTCCCGGTAAAGACGGCCTTTCCGAAGTGGACATTAATGAGTATATATTTGACAAAAATATTAATATCAGCAGGAAAATAGACGTTTTTGATTATATAGGTGCAAAAGTTTTTGATAACTCTTTTGATGTTTTGCTGTATGGTTTAAAAGGCAGGTATTTTTGGTTTTGCTTGGAAGTTGTAAACAGCGAAATGGGTACGATTAAAATAAGTTCCATTAAAATTGAATTTCCCCAGATTTCATTTGCGCAGTATTTACCGGAAGTTTACACGGAAAATCAGCCACCTGACGCTTTTTTTCAAAGATTTATCGGGATATTCCAGTCCATATACACAGACCTTGAAGATAAAATTGATTACACGCCGATAAAATTTGATGTTGATTCCACAAGCAGAGATTTTTTAACTTGGATAGCCGATTGGCTTTCTATTAAAGATATATCTTTGTGGGGAGAAGAAAAGTTAAGAAAGTTAATTAAAGAAGCAGTTAAGATATATAAAATGAAAGGCACCAAGCAGGCAGTTGCAAAAATAGTAAACGAGTATATAGGGGTAGAACCAATAATTGTAGAACAGTTTGACGTACGCCATAATATGTATTATGATAAGAATAAACCCGTAATAGAAAATCTTTTTGGGGATAATGGATATGTTTTTACTGTTATGTTGCCAGAAAATTATATTCCCGATTCTGAAAAGTATGTTGAACTTTTAAGAATCATAAACAGTGTTAAACCGATTGACTCAGTTTGTAATCTTGTTAGTTTAAATAACCAAACATATTTGGATCATCATTGTTATATGGGCATAAATTCTTTTATAACCACAAACGAAAGTTTGGTGCTTAACAAGAAGCAAAAAGAAGTTAATAATTTGATAATAACTAACTCAAAAATATAAAAAATAATTATTAAAAGGAAAGAGGAAGAAAAATGAATAATAAACAATATTATCTGGCAGAAAGAAACAATTATTTCTTTGGAAAACTTATGACGGTTCGTGATTTTGAAAGCGAACAGATGTACATGAATTCAAAACGTAAATTAAACAACAAAATGATGGGCGGTTCAGGCATAGTTTCGGGGCTGGACGTTATTTTGGTGGACAACAAAACTTTTTCTTTGGAATCGGGCATGGCGCTTGATTATATGGGCAGAGAAATTGTAGTCCCCGAGCCGTATATGAGAAGGCTTAATGTAATAAAAGGCTTTGAAGAAAACAAAAATAAAGGCATAGTTTATCTTTGCCTTGGCTACAAAGAAGAACTTAAAGAAACAACTTTTTCTGTGGCGGGTTCCGGAAAATCAAACGGCGTAAGCGAGGAATTTAACCGTATAGATGAGGGCTTTGAATTATTCTTAACTTCTCAGCCGCCAAAAAGCAACCTTAAACTTGACCATCTTGTTAATAAAGAAGTTGAAATTTATAACGAAAATGGTATTAAAATAAGCGCAGTTATGAAAAAATACGTAAACCCGCGCCAATGCTTAAAAATTACCATAATGTTTGAAAAAGAAAATGTTGAAGCACCCGTCAATTTTAATTTTAATATGCAAGGCGAGTTTTTTAGAGGGGTAAACGGCGAAAAAGAAGTTCCTGTGGCGTATCAAGAAACAGAAATTTCTACTTATAAAACATATTCAAAAGATTATTATATTTATTGCGATGCTGCTGCAGATGCTTTTACAGATATAATAATAGACAGAAAGTCATTTCTTTTAAAAGTCGGTAAAGACGAGATAAGACTTTCCGAGGATTTTAAATTACCGGTATCCGTAACCACCACACCGATAAAAGATGTTGTGGTAAAAGATTACTATTCTCAGAACTTTATAGAAAGAATAGAAAACGTGGAAGATAAATATATCTACCTTGCAAAATTCCATTTGGTAAGCAATCAGTTGGATTATTTTATCGAAAGTTTTGAAAAACACCCGTTTAAGCAGTATCTTTATAGCAACGAGCTTTTAAGTTTGCTCCAAGAACTTGATGAAGATTTAGAAAGAACTCCACGTGTGGAGAATAAAACCGCATTACCTGATGAAACCGTTCCGCAAATTTTGGAACTTCCAAAAGTCAAAGCGGACAACATAGTAACAGGTGTGGAAAGAATAAATCTGGGATTCAGCCCAAAAGTCGGAAAATCATACTATTCTTACGAATTCGTCCATGGCCTTGGAGAAGGCAACGTGGCGGTTGTTACGGCAATAGATAACAAAGCAAATTATTTAACTGACGATAAAGGCCTGCTGGTTTTTGGCGACAAAGGAATATTCTCGAAAGAAGAAATATCAATTTCAGCGCCGAATGTAACGATAGGTGCGATTGTAAATGCCAAAAAAGGTACAGTAAAATTAGGAGTGAAACTTAACGAAAAAACAAACGCCCAGGCTGTGGATGTTCGTTGGTGGGCATTTAAACCTTTTGAAGCAAAAGAAGAAGACGATATCGTAATAGATGAAAACGTGCGTGTTGTAATCACGCCAAATACCACCCGTGTTAAACCGCTTGAGCAAGTAAGGTTCGAGGCTCACATAGACGGCTCGATAAATCAAGAGGTGCGTTGGGCAATGGCGGAAGAAAACACCGGTACAATTGATAATAACGGTCTTTACACTGCGCCGTCAAAAGAGGGCGTGTACGAAGTTAAGGCGTACAGCGTGAAATTTGACGGCAAATCAGACTCAGCTTATGTTGTAGTAAGCTCCGCCGAATAAAACCAAAAAAACACAAAAATAAAAAGCTTCACATTTAAGTGAAGCTTTTTATTTTTATGTATAATTCGAGATACACTTAATTTTGATCCTGATCCTGATCCAGATCTAGTCTTTTTTGAAGGCCATAGGTAAACATTGGAGACTGAAAAAACATAGATTTTTTTAGAATATAGTCAAAGTGGCTAAGTAAATGTCTAGTTTTAGAATCAATAGTTTGTTCAAGTTTGTTATATAGTTCTATGTCTTTTTGGTCTGGTTCGTTGCCTTCCTTTTTTAAAGTCTTAATTTTTTCATCTAGTTGGTCTAGCTTTTGTGCATCAGAGCTTTTAAGAATTCTTTTAATTTTTGAAGCAACTTTTGCCAGTTCGGTGCAGCTGCTTTCTGCACTTTTCATAAGCTCAGCAATTTCTTTTAGTCTTGTTACATCAGCTGTTTTCTTTGCAAAAGGTCTTTTAATGGAAATTAATTTTGGCATTTTAAATCATCCTTTCAAGCAAAATATTTTATAACTGCCTTTGTAATTATATATACATTATATATATTATAAAGTCAAGCTTTTCATTTTTATATATAATTGTGAGATACAATTAATCTTGATCTTCATCTTCATCTTCATAGAGTCCGCCTAGGCCTTGTTTTAGGTCGACAATAATGCCTCCATCAGATGCTAACGTAAAAAAAGTAGAGTCGCTCATAATGCGTTTTGCATCATTAAATACAAGTGAAAGTTTAGATTCAAAAGATTTGAAAAGTGTTTTAAGGAGTTTCACGTCTTTTGGGTCTGGTTTTTTGCCTTTATCTTTTAAAGTCATAATTTTTTCATTTAGTTGGTCTAGCTTTTTCGCATCAGAGCTTTTAAGCAATTTTTTAAATTTTGAAGCATCTTTTGCCAGTTCGGTGCAGCTGCTTTCTGCATCTTTAGCCAATTCAGCGATTGATTTTACTGCTTCGTTCTTAATGTTTGCTGTTTTCTTTGCAAAAGGTCTTTTAATGGAAATTAGCTTTGGCATTTTACATCATCCTTTCAGACAAAATATTTTATAACCATTTTTATGATTATATGTATATTATACATATTTGTTTTATTTAAAATCAAGTACATTTTTAAATTAGTTATTTTTTTGAATAATCCTCCAAAAAATGGTTAATACTTTATTTTGCTTTAAAAAATTAATTATTGGAGGACGAAAAACATGAAAAATACTAAAGTAAAGGCGTTAATTTGTGGATTTATTTTTTCGGTGCTGTTTTCTTTTACCGGATTTTTTAACAGGTGCGACTGCATAAGCAGTAAAATTTTCAGGCTACATATCATAGCAAATTCAAACAGCAAAGAAGATCAAGATTTAAAACTTAAAGTTCGAGACAGAGTTTTAAAAGATTTTGGGGAATATTTTGGAGGATTAGATGATTTAACTGTGGCAAAAAAATTAACCCGGGAAAACATTGAAAAAATTAAAAAATCCGCAAAAGATGAAATTATTTTGAACGGATACGATTACGATGTAGATGTGTGTGTAACGAGTATGTATTTTAATAATAGAAAATACGGGGATTTCACTATTCCTGCGGGAAAATATGATGCACTTAGAATTACAATCGGGCAGGCAAAAGGGAAAAACTGGTGGTGCGTTATGTTTCCGCCGATGTGTTTGCCGGCAGCCAGCGCAAAAGATGAACTGGAAGAAGTGTTAAATCCTTATGAAATGGACTTAGTGGAAGGCGAGAGGAAATATAAAATTAAATTTAAGGCGGTGGAATTAGCGGTAGAGCTGAAGGAGCTGTTTGACGGGGTTTTTGAAAAGATGTTTTAATTAATTATTTAAACCTGCTTGAAATTTAAATTTTATTGTGCTATAATTAAAAAGTAATTCAAAATAAAGGGGATTTAAACAATGATTTTAAAAAAAGGTATAGCGACTGTTCTTTCATCAGCAACAATTTTAACGGCGGTTTCGCCTTGCGCATTCGCAGAAGGGAATAATTCAGAAGAAAAACACACAAAATCTATGAGCACCACGGGTAAAGTTCTTTTAGGGGCAGCAGGTGCAATTGGTCTTGCGGCACTTGGCAGAATTATTTATCATGCGGTTAAAAACTCACATGTAGAAGTGGAAACTTTAAAAGGAAAACCAATTTATGGCAAGTACATGGAATTAAAAAATGCTGTAATCAATTGTGAATACTATAAAGTTGAAAAATTGCTTAATGAAAATAAAGACCTTGACATAAATGCAGTTTATTTAAAAGGAACCACCCTACTCCATTTGGCTGTTATTCATTTTCGTAAAGATATATGCGAATTATTGATTTACCAGGGTGCTTATATTGATGCTAAAGACCAGTATGGTGAAACACCTCTTTATAAAGCCGTTTTTACTAGTAATGTTGAGGCATGTAGAGTATTAATTAAAAATGACGCCAATGTAAACATTAGAACAAACTCAGGGGAAACACCCTTCTCAAGAGCTGTTCGCCGTAATTCTAAGCAAATATGTGAGTTATTTTTTGATAAGTATGGTGTTGATGATATGGACCTCAACTACGCTGCCTTATTTAATAGTACAAATGTATGCGAGTTATTAATTGATAAGTATCATATTAATGTTAATAATGTAGATGCACATGGTAACACACCTCTTGCTAACGCTTTTTTTAAAAGTGCTGTTAATGTTTGTAAATTATTAATTAAAAAAGGTGCCGATGTTAACGTTAGAGTTAATAACAACGCAACACCACTCCACAAAGCCGTTCTATGGAACTGTTTAGACTTATGTAAACTATTGCTTGAAAAAGGTGCCGATATTAACGCCAAAGATAATTACGGTTTTACACCACTTGATTATGCCAATAATCATTATTTTAAGATTAGTGACGATGTAAAGACTTTGCTTATTAAAAAAGGCGCAAAGCACGGCAACGAACTTAAATAACTAATTAAAACACAAAAATGCCAGGGTATAATACCCCGGCTTTTATTTTTTTGGTGCTTGAAATTTAAATTTTATTGTGCTATAATTAAAGATAAATTAAAACAAAGGAGAACTAAACAATGATTTTAAAAAAAGGCATAGCAACTATTCTTTCATCAGCAACAATTTTAACGGCGGTTTCGCCTTGCGCATTTGCAGAAGGGAATAATTCAGAAGAAAAAAACACAAAATCTATGAGCACCACGGGTAAAGTCCTTTTAGGGGCAGCAGGTGCAGTTGGTCTTGCGGCCACAGCTGGAATTATTTATTATGCGGTTAAAAATTCACATGTAAAAGTGGAAACTTTAGAAGGGAAACCTATTTATGAAAAGTACAAGGAATTACAGAAGGCTGTAGTTAGTGGTAAATGTGAAAAAGTTAAAAATTTGCTTAATACAAATAAAGAACTTGACATAAATGCAATTTATTCTGGACGCTTCGCTACCTTACTTCACAAAGCTGTTTGGAAAAATGATGTCACTATGTGTAACCTATTAATTGACAGAGGCGCAGATATTAATGCTAAACTAAGTGAAAATCAAACAGTACTCCACGAGGCTGTTTCATTTAGTCAGTATGATATGTGTAAGTTATTAATTGACAGAGGTGCTGATGTTAATGTTAAAAATTATTTCGGTTTTACACCACTTCACAAAATCTTATCTGAATATGGTACATCGGAGGCCAAATTAAAAATTGTTAAATTATTAATTGAAAACGACGCTGATGTTAACGCCAAAGATCCATACTGGACACCACTTGATTATGCCCATTATTTTAAGCATAGTGACGATATAAAGAATTTGCTTATTAAACATGGCGCAAAGCGTGGTAATGAACTTAAATAACTAATTAAATTAAAACACAAAAAAGCCGGCCAATCAGCCGGCTTTTATTTTTTTAGTATTTCCGGGTTTGTTCGTGTGTAATGGTAAAGATATTGCTGGGCTATTCCCGCATACTTGCCAAAAACTTCCAGATCTTTACCTTTAAAAAACGCTTCCATTACCTTTTTCATCCAAATATCCATCGGAAATGCCGCTAAATTATGCATTCCGTAGAGCAAAACACAGTCGGCCACTTTTGGCCCGACTCCTTTTATTTTCATAAGCTCGGTTTTTGCATTTTCCGGCGGCATTTTTGATATTTTTTCCAGGTTTATTTCTTTTGAATTCACTTTTTTCGCCGCATCGAGAATATATTTTGCCCTAAATCCGCTTTTTATCACGGCCAAATCTTCCTCGGTTAACTCCGCTAACTTTTTTGCACTCGGGAAAGCGTATCCGCCGTTTATTTTCTCGCCAAAATTTTCGCAAAGTTTAGAAATTATCTTTTTTATTCTCGGTATGTTGTTATTTTGTGAAATTATAAAAGAGCAAAGAGTTTCCCAAGGTTCTTGCTTTAAAATTCGTATGCCGGGGTAAGTTTCAATAGCCTTTTTTAAAACGGGGTCTATTTTTTCTAATTCTTTTTTCAGATTTTCGTAGTCAAAAGAAAAATCAAAATAATCTTTCCAAACGTTTTCAAAATCTTTTTTGGAAGTGTTTTTAAAATAAACATCGTTTGAAATTTGAGAAACCACAAGCTTTTTACCAAATGCTATCCCGGAGTATTCGTTTTCGTTTATTTTTTCCCAACGAAAACATTGACCACAGTCAAAAATCTGACCGAGGTCAAAGCTTAAAACATTTTTTATTAGTATGCCGTCTTTATACGCCAAAGCCCAAATTTTATTAGCCATTAGATGCGACTTTGCCGGAACGCATACACCTTGTGCAAGCGTAAAGGCGTGTTGGCGTACCATTTACAACTGCTTTTACTCTTCTTATGTTTGGTTTCCACATTTTGTTTGCACGTCTGTGCGAGTGAGAAACCTTTATTCCGAATGACACGGATTTACCGCAAATTTGACATTCTGCCATTGATAATTACTCCTTTTACTTGTTATACTAGTGTGCTATTTAAGCATTTGCACCACTCAGTATATTATTATATCAAATAATCCAGGTAATTGCAAGATATGATTTAAATTAATTAATCTAATTTAAGGTTGCTGTTATTCTTTGTCTCTTATTTAAGGTCGTAGCCACACTTTGCGCCATGGTCAACAAGAAAATTTTTTATTTTATCATTTTTAGACAATGTGTTCAAATCAAGAGGTGTAAAACCAGCATTACTTTTGGCATTAATATCGGCACCTTTTTTAATTAATAACTTGCATATTTTAATTTTACCAGAGGAAACAGCTTTATGAAGAGGTGTTTCCCCTAAATTATCTCTGGAATTAACATCAATACCCTTGTCAAGTAATAAATTGCATACTTTAAGACTACCATATGTAGCAGCAGTGTGAAGATATGTTTTATCAGCGTTAATATCAAAACCATTGTTAATAAATAATTCACATATTTCTGTATTGTCTTTGCTAATAGCATTTTCAAAAAATGCTGAATCCATATGAGCACCTTTTTTGAGTAATACTTCACATATATTCAGTTTATTATTTATAATAGCAGAACGTAAGGGTTTATTCCCAAAAATATTTTTTTCATTAACATCAGCACCACTATCAATTAATAATTCACATATATTGGCGTAACCACGGCACATAGCAACATGTAAAGGTTTATTCCCAAAAATATCTTTTGCATTAACATCAGCACCATTTTTAATTAATAACTTGCATATTTCAATTTTACCAACCATAGCCGCTTTATGAAGAGGTGTTTCCCCTAAATTATCTCTGGCATTAACATCAATACCCTTGTTAATAAATAATTCACATATTTTTGTGTTGTCATCGTCAACAGCTTCAAAAAATAATTCTGGATGAATATGAGCACCTTTTTTAAGCAATAATTCACATACCTTACTATGCTTCCGGTCGATAGCATAATGAAGAGGTGTAAAACGAGGCATAGAGCCGGCATTAACATCTGCGCCTCTGCAAATTAATAACTCACATATATCGCCGAAGCCTTGTTCTGCGGCAAGGTGTAAAGGTGTTCTATTAAATTCTTTTCCGGCATTAACATCTGCGCCTCTGCAAATTAATAACTCACATATATTGTAATAACCATTATTAACAGCTATGTGAAGTAAAGTATTGTTTTCTGTATACCATAAATCGTCGTTATCAATACGTTGTTTAAACCATGCATTTACGTTAAGTTCTTTATTTGTATTAAGTAAATTTTCAACTTTTTCATATTTATTTTCAATTACAGCATCTTTTAATTCCATGTACTTATTATAAATTGGTTTTCCTTTTAAAGTTTCCACTTCTACATGTGAGTTTTTAACCGCATGATAAATAATTCCACCAACTGCTGCAAGACTGATTGCACCTGCTGCCCCTAAAAGAACTTTACCCGTGGTGCTCATAGATTTTGTGTTTTTTTCTTCTGAATTATTTCCTTCTGCGAATGCGCAGGGAGAAACCGCCGTTAAAAGTGTTGCCGAAGAAAGAATAGTTGCTATGCCTTTTTTAAAAATCATTGTTTAAATTCTCCTTTATTTTTAGTTTAGTTTTAATTATAACATAAAAAAATTAAATTTCAAGCACCAAAAAAATAAAAGCCGGAGTTATACCCCGGCTTTTTTGTGTTTTAATTAGTTATTCAAGTTTGTTGCTGTGCTTTGCGTCATGACTTGTAAGAAGTTGTTTTATTTCATCACTTTTTGCATAATCAAGAGGTGTCATGTTCTTATAATCCTTAGCGTTAACATTAACGCCATTATTAATCAACAGCTCGCAGATTTCAGGCTTATTGTTTAAAGTGGCTATTTGAAAAGGTGTTAAACCAAATTTATCTTTAGCATTAACGTCAGCACCGTTTTCAATTAATAATTTACATATTTTTAAATGACCATTTTGTGCGGCTAAATGAAGTAAAGTATATCCTTCGTCATAAAGTGCATTTATGTCAAGTTCTTTATTTGTGTTAAGTGAATTTTCAACCAGTTCATAAGCATTACAAAACACACCTTTATGTAATTCCATGTGCTTTTCGTAAATAGAAGTACCTTTTAAAGTTTCCACGTATAAAGGGGTTGCTTCTGCATTTGAATTTTTAACTGCATAATAAATAATTCCAGCTGTGGCCGCAAGACCAATTGCACCTGCTGCCCCTAAAAGAACTTTATCCGTGGTGCTCATAGATTTTGTGTGTTTTTCTTCTGAATTATTCCCTTCTGCAAATGCGCAAGGAGAAATCGCCGTTAAAATTGTTGCTGCAGAAAGAATAGTCGATACGCTTTTTTTAAATGTCATTATTTGAATCCTCCTTTATTTTTAGTTTAATTTTAATTATAACATAAAAAAAATTAAATTTCAAATGCTTTTTAATTTTATAATTTTTTAAAAAATTAGCTCGGCGTTTTGCCGAGCAGTTTGTAAATTTTAAGCTGTTATATTTATTAAATGTGCAACCCCGGGTATTGTTTCGCCTTGCTGCGACGAGGTGGGGGACATGAGTGCACCTGTGGCCATGAACAAAATGTTTTTCCATTTTCCGTTTTTTACGTTATTTAAAATATGTGAGCATAAAATTGAAGCTGAGCAGCCACATCCCGAGGCTCCTGCGTGGACGTCTTGTGCTTCTTTATGGTACATCATTAGCCCACAGTCGCGATAATTTGAACCTATTTTAATATTTTCTTTTTCCAGTAATTCTTTTAATAAATCTGAGCCGACTTCCCCTAAATCTCCCGAAAAGACAGCGTCGTAATCATCAGGAGAAGTCCCTGTGTCTTTAAAAAAAGAAATCATAGTTTTTGCCGCCGCCGGAGCCATTGCTGCGCCCATGTTGTTAATGTCTTTTATACCTAGATCCACTATTTTCCCAACAGTTGCCATTTTTATTTTTGGGTCGTTGTCAGTTTTTTGGCTTACTATTGCTGCGCCAGCTCCCGTTACAGTCCATTGTGCTGTGGGAGTTCTTTGTCCGCCGTATTGAAGTGGAAACCTAAACTGTCTTTCTGATGAGCAAAAATGTGATGAAGTAACCGCCGCGGAATAATTTGCAATGCCTGCTTCAATGGAAGTGGCGGCCAAAAACAAAGTTTGCGCCATTGTGGAACATGCGCCAAATTGTCCCAAAAAAGGAATCCCGAGTCTGCGAAGCCCAAAGGACGACGATACGCACTGATTTAGTAAATCCCCTGCAAAAATGTAGTTAATATTTTGAAAATGTAGGTTTGTTTTTTCAATTGCTGTGGTTACCGCTTCTTTTTGCAGGCGGCTTTCTGCCTTTTCCCATGTGGGTTCGTTTAAAGAAGTGTCTTCAAAAATTTTATCAAATTCATCTCCAAGCGGCCCCTCTGATTCTTTTTTCCCGCAAACCGCTGCATAGCTTATTATTGATGGCTGTGTTTCGAATAATATGGTGTTTTTTCCCATTCTTTTTCCCATAATGAAATTCCTCCTTAAAATAAAAAATACTAAATGAATTTTACTTCAATTAGTATTTCGATTTTGTTTGGAATTATTTATTACGTCGGAAGTTTTTTTGTTTTTAGAAGATGTTTTTTTTGTAGTGTTTTTCGTTTTTGAAATTTTGTACATTTCTAAAATTTTTCTCTTTATAATGTCGTTAAGAGCAAAGGCTGATTCACCATTCTTTGGTTTATTATCATTCAAAATTATCACCTACTTGCAAATTTGAATATGTATATACTATTTTATTGTGTTTTATTAATTATATTTTACTAATTTGTCTATAAATATACAATTAAAAAATTTAATATAAAATAATGTAAAAATTTGTAATAAACCCGAATAATTTAAAATAATGTACAAAACATTGTATAAATTAAAAATATATTTTATATAAATTTTACTTTAAAGAATTAAACACTGCAACAGCGCATGCAACCGTTGCACCTACCATAGGGTTGTTTCCCATGCCAATAAAGCCCATCATGTCAACGTGTGCCGGCACGGATGAAGACCCTGCAAATTGAGCGTCTCCGTGCATACGACCCATTGCGTCGGTTAACCCATAAGAAGCCGGCCCGGCACCCATGTTGTCGGGGTGCAGCGTTCTACCTGTTCCTCCTCCGGAAGCAACGGAAAAGTACGCTTTGCCGTGTTCGGTGGCCCATTTTTTGTATGTTCCTGCCACAATATGTTGAAATCTTGTGGGGTTAGTTGAATTTCCTGTTATTGAAATGTCCGTTTGTTCGTATTTTAAAATTGCCAGACCTTCCAAAGGCTCATTTGCACCGTAGCATTTTATTTGAGCTCTTTCGCCGTTTGAAAAAGCTTTTTCGGAGATTATTTTTAAAGCAGAAGTTTCAAAATCATACTCTGTTTTAACGTAAGTAAAGCCGTTCATTCGCGAGATAATGTAAGCTGCATCTTTTCCAAGCCCGTTTAGTATTACTTTTAGCGGTGTTTTGCGGGCTTTGTTTGCGGATTTCACAATTCCTATTGCACCTTCTGCGGCGGCAAAAGATTCATGCCCGGCAATAAATGCAAAACATTTTGTTTCTTCTTTTAAAAGCTTAGATGCCAAATTTCCATGACCGATTCCGACTTGCCTTGTGTCTGCCACGGAACCCGAAATACAAAAAGCTTGAAGTCCTTCTCCGATGTATTCTGCGGCCTCGGGGGCGGATTTAGCTTTGTTTTTTATTGCAATGGCACATCCCAAAGTATATGCCCAGACGGCATTTTCAAAAGCAATCGGCTGAATCGATTTTATAATTTTACTTGGAAAAACCCCACTATTTTCGCATATATTTTTCGCTTCTTCCAGATTTTTTATGCCGTTTTTTTGTAAATGGTTGTTTATTTTGTCTATTCTGCGTGAATACCCTTCAAAAGTTACATTTTCGCCCATAGTTTTTGTCCTTTCGGTAATTTTTTTATTTATTCTTTGCGTGGATCAATAAATTTAACTGCGTCGCTGTATCTGCCGTAAATACCCAGCGAAGATTCAAATGCTTCGTTCGGGGATGTTCCATTTTTGATTTTCTCAAGCATAATCCCGGGATTAATAAATTTGTATCCAATTATTTCGCCGTTTTTATCAAGCCCTAGTGATATTATGTATCCTTCAACGGTTTGCATGTAACGTGGTCCTTTATCTTTGGAGCTGAAAATGGTGCCGATTTGTGAGCATTTTCCTTTGCCCAAATCCTCTAAACTTGCGCCAATCGGCAAGCCGCCTTTTGAAAAAGCGGTTTGTGAGCGCCCGTAAACAAGCTGCAAAAAGATTTCTTTCATTGCATCGTTTATGGCGTCGCAGACCAAATCGGTATTAAGGCATTCCAAAAGAGTTTTTCCGGGGAGTATTTCTCCTGCCATTGCCGCCGAATGAGTCATTCCGCTGCACCCTATTGTTTCCACAAGTGCTTCTTCCACAATTCCGTTTTTAACATTTAGCGTTAGTTTGCAGGCTCCTTGCTGCGGCGCGCATTTGCCAACGCCATGCGAAAGCCCCGAAATGTCGCTTATATTTAAAGCTTTTTTCCAGTTTCCTTCTTCGGGAATAGGCGAAGGCCCGTGATGCGGGCAAGAATTGATTTTGCACATATTGTTGATTTCCTGTGAGCAGTTCATATTTTTTCCTTTCTAATTTTTTATTATTTTTTTGATTATATCATAAATTCTTTCGCAAGAGTCCGTGATTGCAATTCGTTTTAGATTTTTGGAATACTTTTTTGCGATTTTACCATCGTTTTCAAAGATTTTAAGAATTTCATCAAACAGTTTTTCCTCGGTTAAATCCTTTTCTTCAATTATACTTGCGGCGTTTTCGTTTACCAGTGCCATAGCGTTGTAATATTGGTGGTTTTCCGCAACATTTGGGGAGGGAATTAATATTGCGGGTTTTTGAGACGTTTGCAGTTCGCTAAGAGTTGTTGCGCCGGCTCTGCAGATAACCAAATCCGCTGCTGCCATGCATTCCGGCATGCTGTCTATGTATTCTTTGATGATAAGTCGTGGGCTTTTTATGTCAATATTTTTACTTTGCAAAATTTCTTTGAATGGTTTTTGTTTTTTGCCGAAACCGTGAATAAAATTATAATCGGTGTCATTAAAATGTTTTGAAATCAAAGATGCAATCGCCGTATTTATAGCTTTTGACCCTAAACTTCCGCCAAAAGAAAGTATTGTGGGGCTTTTGCTGTTTATGTTTAGTTTTTTGCAGGCTTCTTCTTTTGTATATGATGAGATTTTTTTTCGCACGGGAGTACCTGTGATTTCTGTTTGTATGTTTTTTGGAAGATGTTTTTTCGCTTCTTTGTTTACAATTAAAACTTTTTTCGCTTTTTTTGCAAGAAGTTTCGTGGTAATTCCCGGGTAAGAGTTTGAATCATGCACCAAAAAGGGTATTCTTAACTTTCCGGCTTGTCTTAAAAATGGCCCGCTTACGTATCCGCCCGTGCCGATGCATATATCGGGTTTAAAATCTTTTAAAATTTTCTGGGATTCTATACTGGATATAAGTATATTTTTAAGGGTTTTAATGTTTTTTTTGAGCGATTCAAAACTTATTTTTCTGGAAAATCCCGAAATTGTTATCCCTTCAAATTTATACCCCGCTTTTTTTACGAGTTCTTCTTCCATACCGCCTTTTGCACCAACGTACAGAATTTCGGCGTCGGGATTTTTTTCTTTAACGTAATCGGCAATCGCCAAAGCAGGATTTATATGTCCTGCTGTGCCGCCGCCCACAAATACTATTTTCAAATTTATTTACCCCCAAAAAAACTAATTTTTTTCCATTCTTGACGTTCTGGAAATAGAAAGAATTATGCCCATCTGCGCCAAAAGCATCAAAAGTGAAGTGCCACCATAGCTAAAAAACGGTAAGCTGATGCCTGTGTTTGGTATGGTGTTTGTTACAACGGCGATATTTAATATAACTTGCAATCCGACTTGCGCTGTAAGCCCTATTCCAAGCAGAGAGCCGAATTTATCTTTTGCTTTCATGGAGATTATCATTCCTCGCCAGACCAAAAGGGCAAAAAGTATAAGTATTATAACCGCTCCCACAAAACCAAGTTCTTCGCATACCACCGAAAAAATAAAATCGTTTTGCGGTTCCGGTATAAATAAATATTTTTGTCTGGAATGTCCTAAACCAAGCCCTAAAAGCCCGCCGGAACCAATGGCGTAAAGCCCCTGCTTTGTTTGCCATGTATCTACTCCGGCCGCAGGGGAAAATGGGTCAAGCCAGCCGGCGATTCGGTTGTTTGCATATGTTAATTTGTTGGTAAAAAGCACTAAGTAAAGCAGTGCTGATGCTATGCTGCCAAGTACCATACCGAACCATTTTAACTTTACCCCGCCAATGAAAAGCATTCCTGCGGCAAGCAAAATAACTATAACCGAGCAAGAAATGTGTGGCTCCAGTGCAAGCAAAAGTATTGTTGGTGCCAAAATTATAAGGTAGGGTAAAATTCCGTATTTAAATGTGTGCATGCGGTTGAAATTTAAAGTTATAAAATGTGCAAAAGATACAACTATTGCAAATTTTGTTATTTCTGAAGCTTGAAAGCTAAACGAACCAAGCTGTATCCACCTGTGTACTCCGTTTATTGCGGGCATTACCAATACTAAAATTAAAAGTACAAAGGAAGCTATTAAAATTGGTACCGCCCATTTGTGAAAATAATTATAATCGACACAAGAAATCGCCATCATGGCAATAACGCCCAATACGGCAAATATCAGCTGATTTCTGATAAAATAAAAACTGTCGCCGCCATGCAGATAATATGCGTTTGGGTAGCTGGCGGAAAACATCATAACAAGACCGATTACAAGAATAGTCATAACCAAAAACAAAAAAGGTATGTCTATTCCCGATTTAATAGAAAATATTTCAGAAAGAAATTTAAAATTTTCTTTGTTAATTCCTGATTTTCTCTTTTTTAATTTTTTTTCTGTGTGCTTTTCGGTATGTTTTTTTATTTTAATGCCTATCATTATGAGTTTTTGCTCCTTTTTTATGATGTTACATTGCGTATGTGATGAGTAACACGGTTAAAATTCCCAAAATGCATGTTGAAATGCTGGCTACGGTGCAGATTTTTGTTTCGTTCCAGCCGCACATTTCAAAGTGGTGGTGAAGCGGGCTCATTTTAAAAAGCCTTTTTCCGTGAGATATTTTAAAGTAAATAACTTGCAGTATAACGGAGAGCATTTCAAGAATGTAAACTCCGCAAAGAATTATTAAAGGTACATATAGCCCGCCGCCGATGCAAAGCATACATATAAACGAGCCTAAAAATAGCGAGCCTGTATCACCCATAAATATTTTTGCGGGGTAAAAATTCCAGAAAAGAAATCCCAAACATCCCCCGGCCAGTGCTGCGGCTTCTATGCTAAGGCCAAACATTCCCAAAATATTTAATATTATCATGCAAAAAATTGCTATAAAAAATGCTATCGATGCGCAAAGCCCGTCTATGCCATCGGTTAGGTTTGCGGCATTGGTTATGCCAACTATTACCAGTGCAAATATTGTCCAGTAAAATACCCCAAAATCTACGCTCCCAAAAAACGGTATTTTTACAGATGTTAAATCAGAAACCCCGTTTTGCAAGTTTACATAGTGAATTGCTAAGAAGTATAGTAAAGTAATTCCAAACTGAAAAATTAATTTTTGTTTTGGAGAAAGCCCTTTGTTTTGTTTTTTTGCTATTTTTACGAAATCATCAAACATTCCAACCAAGCCATTTGCAAAAGCTGCACCGAGCCCTGCAAATATTTTAACCATCATAAGCGGAGTTTCCGTAACATTTACCCCAAAATAATCAGACAGCAAGTAATACCCCGGTACGCAAATTGCCGTTGAAATTGTTATTCCTATTATAAACATTATTCCGCCCATGGTGGGTGTCCCTTCTTTGCTTTTGTGCCAAGAAGGCCCGATTTCTAGGATTTTTTGTCCATATTTTAGTTTTTGTAAGTATGGTATTAATATTTTCCCTAAGAATAATGTTATTAAGAAAGAAAATATTATTGCACCAATAGCTGAAATTGAGTAAGAATTCAAAATTATCTGCCTCCGTTTTATTAGTTTCCCCAAAATTTATTATAAATTATAACATATTTTTTTATGTTATGCGATCTTTGTGAATGAATCCCACGGTTATGGTTGTTCCCGGTGAAACTTCGGTCCCCTCGGGAATGCTTTGTGTGGCAGATACCACGTTAGATTCCGTCAGGTTTTGTCCCGAAATTTTTACATTAAGATTTGCCGAATGAGAAATTTTATTAACTTCAAACAGTGACAGGCCAGTTAGTTTTGGGACTTTAACAGTTTTTGACTTGCTTTCGTTGTCGGTGTAAAGTACAATCGTTCCGCCTTGAACAATTTGTTCTGAGGGTGATGGTATTTGCGAAATAACGTTTTCTCCATTTCCTATAATTACGGGTTTTAACCCTGCATTTATGGAGATATTTTTTGCTTCACTTATATTTTTCCCGATTGTGTTTGGTGTTTTGTTTCCAAGTTTTTCTCTTTCTTCTTCGGTGTAAATTTTTTCTATTCCCATGTACGGCAAAATATCTTGCATTGCTTTGGCAAACACAGGTGCCGCAACTGCACTTCCGTAGTAATAATCTCCTTTTGGCGTATCAAAAAACACAAGCATTGCGATTTTTGGGTCGTCCGCCGGTGCAAATCCGCAAAAAGAAGAAATATAATCTTTTTGCCCTGCTGTGCTAAGGCCTATTTTTTCGGAAGTTCCTGTTTTTCCGGCAATTCTGTATCCTGGGATGTAAGCATTTTTTGCGGCACCGCTTGTTGCGTTTTTGTAAAGCATGTCTATCACTCTTTGGGAGGTTTTTTCCGATATAACCTTTCTTTTTATAATTGGGTCAATTGTTTTAACTATGTTTCCGTTTTCGTCCAAAATTTCTTTTACCACATGCGGTTGTACCAGATTTCCTCCGTTTGCGATTGTGGCCGCAGCGGTAATCATTTGTATCGGTGTTATACTAAAGTTTTGGCCCATGGAAGCAACGGCTAAGTCCGTTAAATTCATTTTGCCGTCTTTATTAAAGAAAATGTCGCTTGATTCACCGGGCAAATCTATGTCTGTTTTGTTATGAAAGCCAAATGATTTGTAAAAATTAAAGAAGTTTTCCACGCCAATTCTTTGCCCAAGCATTATGAATGCAGGATTACAGGAATGGCAAAGGGCTTCCACAAAGTTTTGTGTTCCGTGTCCGCTTCGTTTATGGCACCTGATTGATTGAGCGCCTTCCGACGGTTTTATGGAGCCGTTACAAGTGAATGTGGATTGCTCGTTGACAACGTCCATTTCAAGCCCCATTGAAGCCGTAACCATTTTAAATACCGAGCCGGGATAGTACGTATCGCTAACGGCTTTGTTACGCCATTGTTTGCTTAGGGCTTCGGCTTTTTCTTTTGCTTTTTCTTCTTCAGGAAGTGCTTCTATGCGTGCTTCTTCTGCCGGGTCGGCAATTTTAAACGGTTCGTTTGGGTCAAAGTCACCTTTTACTGCCATGCCTAGAATTTCGCCTGTTTTAACGTCCATGGCAATAGCTGCGCCTCTGTTTTTTACTTTGTGATTTATAATTCCTTCTTCCAGGTTTTTCTCCATGAAGTGTTGAATTGTTTCGTCGATGGAAAGTTTTAAACTTTGCCCCGGTTTAGAGGGTATTATTTGCTCGTAGTCAAAAGGCATTTCAGTGCCGATTGCATTTTTTGCGGTGACGATTCTTCCGGGTTCACCTTTTAATGTTTTTTCGTAAAAAGCCTCTATACCGGCCAGCCCCTGGCTATCCGCACCGGTGAAGCCAATTAACGGTGCTGCAAATTTTCCATATGGGTAAAAACGCTTAAAATCTTCAATTAATCTTACTCCGCTGGCGATCTTGTTTTTGCTTTTAAACTCTACGATTTTGTTTTTTGTTTCACTGTCTATTTTTCTTTTTATTACTGTGTAGCACGAATTTTTTTGGGAAAGCTCTTGCAGTTTTTCAACCGGGATTTCTAAAATTTCAGAAAGCCCTTTGCAAATTTTTTCTCTTTTTTCCTGCGAATTTATATATGCCGGCTCCAATACCACCGTCCATACGGTAGCGCTTTGAGCCAGTGGTTTCATGTTTCTGTCGTATATGCTTCCGCGCATGGCACTTATTTTTGTGTCGGCAAGTTGCTGTTCAGAAGCCATTTTTTGTAAAAATTCTCCTTGAAATAGCTGCAATGTGATTAGCCTGAGTGTTAATGCGGAAAATCCGAAAAACACCAGAAATCCCAAAACAACAAGTGACCTTCGCCACATTCTTACGGTTGTTCCTTTAGACAATATCTATGCACCTCAAAAATTTTAGATTATCTTAGATTTTAATTTAACATTTTCATTTTAATACTTATTTGGAATTTAAACAAGTTAGTACAGAAAATATTTTATTGATTTAATTAAAAAAACTATTGAATTATTTTTTGTTGTGTTTTACCATAATATTGAAAATATACGAAAAGGGGTGGCATTAAATGATAAAAAAATATGAAAAACAGTTAGAAAATAAAACTGTGAGCATCAAAAAAATCTATGAATGGTTAAATGATTTTTTATCAGCAATAAGTTTAAAATTCAAAAATGGCGGTAAACTTACTAAAAAATTTGAAAGTATAGTAAATAAAGAATTTAACGATTGTAAAAAAGAGTATTCAAACTATATTTCTTTAGAAAAAAATATATTAAAATTGGCACATAAACGTAAAAAAATTTGTGAGCAACTAAATAAATCAAATGAACAGGTTGCTAAACTTGTTTTAGATTGTAAAATTATATGCTCGGGGAATAATATAAGCAAGATAGCTGATTTTAGAAGAGTTAACAATAAAAAGTTAAACATAAAAGAAATTGAAACCATTTTGAATAGTCCCAGTTTTTCAGACGAAGACTTTGCAGAATTTAAAAATTTATATACAAGAGGAAATCCGAATTTAATGGGGCTATGCAATATTTATGATAATAGTAAAGAATCACTGAAAGGGGATTTAAAAAGAATAAAAAAAGAAAGCAAAATTAAATCGATTGCTTCTGCCATAATAAAAAAGAAAGACTTAGAAAAAAATAATAAAGAAATTTTGATTAAGTATTATAAAAAAGTCGTTCCATTTTTAGATGAAAAATTAGATAAATTTAAAAAAGTATTAAGTGGCAATGGAATGGATCCCCAAGGAATGAAGGATATTCAGGCGATTGAAAAAATGATAACATGCTGGAAAAGTGATTATAATTTAGAAAAAATTGAAAAAGCTTATACAAATGCGAATTATTGTCGTAATCTTGGCTTAAAATTAAGTAAACTTTGCAATAATTACGGCATATCTATGACTAACGATATACCAACATTATTTATGCAACTTTCAACTAGGCTAACAATGATGCTTAAAGATTTTAACAGTAAAAATGTTGCGTTTCATAAAGATTCCAGAAATCGAATTAGTGAATGGATTGAGGATTTTCAACAAAAGTATGTAGAGATAACAAAAAATTTTTCAGAAGTACGTCCTGTACAATCGGGAAATCAAAAGATTATTTTTCCGGTCGATATTGTGGATTTCAGCAATAAAATTCGTAATTTATCAAATAAAGTGGAAGCTTTTTCAAAAGAGCTAAACTTGCAATTTGGGGAAGAGCTACAGACTATTAGTATGCAATTCACGAAAATTTGCCCAAGTCATTAAAAATCACTTGACAAAGGGGATTTAAAAATGTTAAAATAAATCGTTGCATAAAATTATGCGGCGGTTTATATTTTTGTGAGGAGGTGTAATATGCCTACAGTTAATCAGTTGGTCCGCAAAGGAAGAAAAATGCAGGAGAAAAAGGCCAAAGCTCCAGCTCTTTTAAAAGGATGGAATTCAAAAAAGAGAGAAGCAATTGACCAAACTTCACCGCAAAAAAGAGGAGTTTGCACAGCTGTTAAAACAGCAACGCCAAAGAAACCGAACTCAGCACTTCGTAAAATTGCAAGGGTTAGACTTTCTAATGGCTTTGAAGTAACTTCTTACATTCCCGGAATCGGACATAACCTACAAGAACATAGTGTTGTTCTCATTAGGGGCGGACGTGTTAAGGACTTGCCTGGTGTGCGTTATCACATAATAAGAGGTACACTTGACGCTCAAGGCGTGGCAAAACGTATGCAAGCTCGTTCAAAATACGGTGCAAAACGTCCAAAAGCCGGCGGCGCAGCAGCTGCTAAAAAGTAGGATTAAACGAAATTAAATAAAGCTTTGCATTAATGCGATGCAGAAGTGTTTTTATATATAAAAATGCCTCTGTGTTGGCGGGCGGAAGCTAAATTACTTTCGAGTACCTATGATATCATTATTATGAAGGAGGGAAGACACGTGCC
>JAFQXU010000029.1 GCA_017406805.1 Clostridia bacterium
GGGAAGCCTCCTATCCCGTCAAAGAGGCTTCCGAGCGTTAGTCTTTCTCTCATTTTTTCATCTCCCGATAAAGTCAAGATTTTTTATCAGACTTCGTGCATCAAACACTTTCTCTTTTACCCATGAGTTTTCGAGTGAATTTATGGCATAAAAAATCCTATCTTCTTGCTCTTTTGTGCGATTAAGAGATAGGTATTTGTCTATATCGAGTGTCCATAAATCTACAAGTTTTTTATCTTGACCGAAATTTTCAAAAGTCTTATGTTTTAGCTTTTCGTAAAGCTCGATTGCTAAAAATCGAGCGATACTTTTGTCTGATGTATGAGCGATTTCTTCGGGCTTTATCTCATTTTCCCAGCTGCCACCATTAAGCCACGTTGCCGGATGGGGAATAAATCTTCCGTTTTTTTGTTTCCACTGGAATGTTTGCTTCTGATTATTCGTGGCTTCAATCATTTTGGCAACGAGTGCTTCATCAGGTTTGTGAGATTTAAACCATCTGTAAGCTCGGTGCTTGCCTTTTTTGTTTGGGTAATTTTTGTAAAATTCTTCAAACAACTCGCTCAAATTTTTCGAAGGTTTATTTTGGGGTTTATTTTCGCTTTCGGAAAAATTTTGAGCAAGAGGTGTATTCTTATTGTATTCTATATTGTATTCTTTCTTTAGCATCTGCACAGAGGGGGAAACGCACTCCTTACAGGGAGGTAACGTAGTTGGTGGCAGAGAGGTATTATTATTTTGGTTTATGATAAATTCCCAATTTACTTCTAATTTTCTACTCTCAACTTGTTTAGTATTTTTTTTGAATTTTATCGTTGATTTCAAATATCCGAGCTTCACAAGTTTATTAATTAATCTCGAAGCACTTTCTTTTGTTACCATTAATCTGTTTGAAAAATGCTCGTTATTTGCCGTACATTCTTGTTTATTTGAAAGAGCAAGAATTTCTGATATTAAAACTCTTTCCGTCCAGCTTAATTCGTCTAAATCCCAAATTTCTTTCGGTATCCAAATTCCTTTAATTTCGTCCATGATTAAAATCTCCTTTATCAGTTAGAATGGTAAATCATCATCTTCAAATTCTGTATTTTCCTTGTTTTGCTGACCTTTATTGTCTGTAAATGTTTCTTGTGTGCCGACCGTTTTTAATCCAATAACTTCTCTAATCGTAAAGCCTTTATAGACCTTATCTTCGGTTTTATTGGCATAAAATTTCCCGATAATAAATATCTCATCACCTGAACAATAGTTAATATAAATCTGCTCTCCAAGTTCTCCGAAAGCGGTACAATCAGCGTAAGTGGGGTTTCGCCACTGCCCTGTTTTTTCGTCCATTCCGTTACTTAGCTTAAGCGTAAAGTGGTAAGTACTACCGAATTTCTCAACGTTTTTGTGGATTCTTCCTCTCAGAATTGCTGTATTAACAGCTAAGTTTCTTTCATAAATTAACTTGTCATCATTAAATATTTTTATTTTTCTCAATTTTCTTTCCCTCTTTCAAATATTTTTCAAATGCTTCCAAATCTGATTTTTTCAGCTTATCAAGATTAGGAATTTTCATTTTATCAAGTATTTGCTCAATCTTTTCTCCGCCGTGTTTTTGAAGTAATTCTTGTTGTTCGTCATCAGTTAGGTTGTCATTTTCTAAAACTGTCGGATTGTCGATATATTCAATATTTTCCTCTCCTGTATCAAGGTCAATATTGATTTTTGACTGGTCTGAAACAACAGCTTGTTGCATATCGGTCGACATGATTCCATATTTTGAAATTAATAAGTTTAAGCAAAGTTTTTTCAGCCATTTTGTCGAACTGCAAAGCCCAAATTGCATCATTTTTATTGCCACTTTTCTTATATTTTCGGTAGCTTTGTGAATACCTCTGTGCATGAGCTTCTACATCGTTAATAGTCCAAAAAACCACTTTTCTAAAACCGTTTATAAGCTCAATTCCAGCCATATATCCGATGATTTTTAAGTCCTTTCTCTCATTGTCAGGTAACCAAGAAATTTCAGGATCACCAACAAAATTTCGTCCTAAAAATTCGCCTTCTCTAACTTCTCGTGAGCCGATATACTTGTACCGGCCTGTCCTAAGTGCGAGTTGAATATATCCCTTAGCACCAATCTGAAAAGTCGCAACATTACCATAGGGAACTGCCCAAGCAAAGCCTAAGTTCGGGTCAAAAGGCAAGCCCATTGAAGTTGCTTTTAATGCACAAGCAAGCAAACTGTTTCTGTCGCAATTTTTAAGTGTCTCCGAACTCCCGGCAAGACTTGTGAGGCTTGTTATAAACTGATTTACTCGCTCTTTATCTCCGAGTATGATGTTTAGATATTTTTTAGTATCATCTTTTGACAGATAAACTGACATCGTTGTTTCTTTTGGCATTTTTATTTCCTCCTTAAACTCTTATAGCTACGCTTTTTTCTTTGTAAAACTTTATACCCGGAATATCTATTTCGGGGTTTTTGTGCTTGATTTCAAGAATTTTTTTAGTGTTTACTTCCCTTATTTCAAGTCCTTTAAAAAATGACGGTACTAGCTTGTTATCTACGATTTCACACTTTGTTCTTTCCTGAAATAGAAGTCCTTTTAGATATTTTTCTTTGTCAAAACTTATTTTTACATGAGCAAGTTTTTCGGCAAGCTTAAACTTTTCTTCGGCTTTCGGTAAATCTCCTTTTTCTTCTAAAACTTTAGCTTCTTCAAGAAGTTCCTGAACTTCGAACATTCTATCTCTATCTGCTTCCTTCAAAAGCTTGTTCTCATAGGATATTTTGAGCATATCATACTTCAAAATTTTGTCTTTAAGGTCTGTTTCGCATCTTTCGCAAATATCCAGCATTTGTCTTTCCTTAGATACAATATTTTGATATGTCTTTTTGGCTGATTCTTTGGCTTCTTTCCAGTAGTCAGAAATCATAGTTTTATGCTTTCTTATAGTTTTTAGCATTTCTAGAGCTTCTTCTAAATTGCATCTGTTTTTGATAATTGCGTTTTCAGTTAAACTACGTATGTCGTTTGATTTTTTCTTAATTTCCATTTCGTTCATATAATCTACTCTCCAAATCTGTAAATTTCTAAACAAGATAAAAAAACAGAGAAATTATCACACGCTTCAAAAAGCTGATATTCTCCGTTATCCATTAATTTTAAAATATATGTTTTTATTACTTTTTCGTGCTGACTTTCATAGCCTGCCTTATATGCCGAAAGCTGAACACTCCAAGTGTTTAAATACGTTTCGTTTGTAGTTTTTAGGTCAAGCATAACTATGCCTTTTTCGGTTTTATATATCTCATCAATAGTCATGCCGTAGAGAAGTGATTTATGATACGTTCTATACTCCGAGTTTAAAAGTTCCCATGTAGGATAATCGCTTCTGAATTTTTTATATGCTTCAAGATAACCCGAAATTTCTCCGTCAAATTTACTCAGCTTATACTTTGACAAAAATTCAATAGCTCTATGAATTTTTGTTCCTCGTTCGGCTGCTTTTTTCAGAACTTTAGGATTTATTTTTCCGTAAATTTTTTCATGTATAGGCTTTAAAATCTCCGAAACAGAAGGAATTAGGCTATCGTCTAAAAAATACTGATGTTTTTCTTCTTCAAATGTAAATTTTGGCATTTAATTACTCCTTTCTTCTTCTGAAAACGAATATTCATTTGCTGAAAATCGTCCACATTTTCGAATCCGCTTTTTAAATATCAGCTTTTTACCCGTCAGATACTTAAGATACCTGCCAAGTGTTAAATTTGATATCCCAAGGTCTTTTGAAATTTTATTTCTTGAAATTTTGATGGTATTCTTTTCGCTAAAACATAGTAAATAAATTAAAATTACCTTTTCGCAAACGCACAAATTCCAGCTCTTTAAAACTTCTCTAATTTTATTTTTTTCTCCTTCCAGTTCCTCAAAATATGAACTGTCCTTTAAATTTTTCGGCATATTTCCCCTCCTTTTTCGCTAGTGGTTCACCATTTACGATTTTTAGAATAACTTTTATTTTTTTCTCCATTTTTTCCTTTTCCAGAATAATCACTATCTGATTAAAAATTAAGGTCACTATAGAAACATACATCAGCAGCTTTGTAATTATCATTTTTATTTTCCTTCCCTAAAATAAAAAAACGCCTTGAACTTAGCAAGACGAATTGTTTGTTATATTTTTTATATAATTGATATTAGAATATTATGTTTTTAAATAGTTTAA
>JAFQXU010000030.1 GCA_017406805.1 Clostridia bacterium
AGCTCTTTTGCCATTTCTATGAATGTTCTTTCACACTTAAATTCAATCTTTTGAACTTCGGAATAATTGTAAATCCCCCAAACCATGCAGCATATGCTGACTACTAACAAAACTAATTCCATTTTTTATCATCCTTTCCGGGTTTTATTTTTTTACACACAATTTTGAATGCTTCCAGTGTTTTTCGTTCTAAATCTCTTATTTCTCTCCACTGGTATACCAGAATACAAATTAAAATAAGAATTACCAATAATAAAAATATTTGCATTACTATTCTTCACTCCCTCCAAATAAAAAAATCGCCTTGATTTTTCAAGACGATTGTTTAAATATTATTTTTTATATTTATTTTTGCGCAGAAAAATAGCGAAATCAAATTGACTTCGCTACATCTGTTAAGAATTGTTCAACTGTCGGACGCTGTGTTTGGTTGTATATTTTTTCGTTACGATATGGGAGATAATACCCATCAATTAAAGTTTCTACTTCACTTGTATTCCAAACTTGGTCAATTATATTCTCTATATCCTTGCGTAATTTTGAAGCACCTACGTCGATTACTAAAGAAGTTTGCCAAAAAACATCTGTTGCAAAGTTCCAACCTTTAAGACCTATAAATAATCGAGTTAAAAACAAACATAAAATTAATCCGCTATATCCTTTATATTCGTCGTTAATGCCTAACTTTTCAAGCCTTTTTTTAATATCAAGCTTTTTCAATTCAAAATTAGCTATAAACACTTTAGAATCATACACATCAAGATGAGTTGTTTTCATCATCGATGGGTTAGAAAGCCAAACAAGAATACGCACATCTGCAGTGGTGTTTGATCTTAAACTTAACAATCTAGTCAAATATGCTGTGGTTAAATAAAATCCTATGTATGTTGGTAACATAAGTGCCATTGCCCACATCAAACTTTGGCAATACCATACAAACGACGATGGTGTAACATCATAAACAGAATCTAAATAAATCATCGACAAAAGGCAAAAAGCAAATGAGATAGGAATCCGTTTATGCATTGACATATTTTTGAGGTCTCTTGTTTTGATAAACCGAAATTTATAAACCAAAAACATAAGGGATACATCCAAAAATACAATGGCAGTTTTGTAAAATTGGTATGCAACATCAATACTGCGTACAGTTTCATAAATACCGGTTACAACAAAAGTATTATGAAATAATATATAACTTATGATGTTGAAAGAATGTAAAGCAAGAGTCAAAATTATAGCGGTAGTTAAAGCATACCATATATTTTGAGTATTGTTATAATTGCTTACTAAATTTTCTTGAATCTTTCGCCGTTTATAATAGGAATAGAAAAAAACTAAAGAAACAGAAGCCAATCTAAATAATGATGTATCACCAACAACAGTAAACATTATAGCAAATATAGCTACAGACAACACCACTAAGGTATAAAAAGATGAGAAAAGAAGCATTTTCTTTTTACTTAAAGTATTAGATTTTTTACAAACATTTTGATTATTAATATTATTAACTATTAAATAAATAAAAACGCCTTCTGCAAAAAATCTAAGACCCATGCGGAAAATACCACAACACATATGGTAAAAAGAATCAAATGGCATATATCTCACATCCTTTCACAAAAAACAAAATTACCATTTACCGGATTTATGCTTATCTATATAGTTTTCTTGCGTGTAATGTCCAGATTTACGTTTTTTAATACCTTGAATTGAAGCGTGTTTTTTTCTACCTGTTTCCACATCTATTACCCAATATTTTCTGCTCAGACGACGAACGGGTATGGCAGTATGTTTATCAATGCATTGAATTGAGGCATGTTCTTTGCTACCTGTTTCCACATCTATTACCCAAGCTTTATCTACTACTTCTTTGAATGCTGGTTCATCGTTATACAAACGTTCAAATTCAGCTTTCAGCCTACATATATCAGTTGCATATTTTAGCTGACAACAAAATGCCACTACTGATAAAATAGAAAGCTCACTTAACGCACTTAGGAGATAATCTCTACACACAGGAAGTTTAAGCACTTCATCAATATTAATCATAATATCTGCCTTGTCTTCCGAAACTGTAAGTAAAGTATCTGATTTATATTCACCCTTCCCAGCAAAAACACTCGAAGTTGAGCCAAAAGCTAAACCAACAGCTAGTAATAATGATAGGAACTTTTTAGTAAACATAATGCTCAACCTTTCTTGAATTATACTATAGTGTTAACACTACTAACACTACTTTATTTACATTTTATACCAAAAATTGAGCGTATCCAATACCTTTTTAAAAGTTTTATGCTTACTTCTAAAAATATTAAACCATATTTTAGAAAATTATGCAAGGTCTTCATTTTTTTAAATCAAAAAATTTGTCTAATTTTCAATTTATTAAATTTATAAACCTAAATGTGTTCAAATTAATCATTTTTAGCTTTTTATTTACTATTATCATTAAAAATTACATCGTTTTCCCCTCCAAACAAATTGTTTTTACTTATATATAGTTAAAAGGCACCTAATTTTAATTAGATGCCTTGAATTTGATGACTGTAATCTTGTAACTTTATTATTTTTTAGTACCTATAAAAACTTATATAAATTAAATTTTGTTTTTGGGGAAAATAAAAATCCCCTTATTAGGGGATTTTTTTGGGCTCCCCCTGTGGGACTCGACCCAACGACCCTGCGGTTAACAGCCGCATGCTCTACCGACTGAGCTAAGGAGGATTATACAATTTTTTGGAATTTTGCTTTTTCTTTTTGTTCATCCTATCCAAACTCAATCATTTGATTTCCGGTATGTTACCGCACCGTACGCTCTACCGACTGAGCTAAGGAGGAATATTCAATTTTTAAGAAATTTGCTTTTTGAATTTGTTTATCCTGTCCAAACTCAATCATTTGATTTCCGGTATGTTACCGTACCGTACGCTCTACCGACTGAGCTAAGGAGGAATATTCAATTTACAATTATATTATATACGTTATCGAATGTATATGTCAATACATTTTTTAAAAAATTTAAAATAAAATAACAAAACCAAATGAAAAGCCCTTCAGAGAAAGTTTAAATCATAAAAATTTATTTAAAAAATAATAGCGTTGATTCTTTCTAAAAATTCATTGACGAGTAGCAAAGCACGGTGCTATAATTAGTCTCGGAGTATTTTAAGGAGGGCTGTAATTAAAAATTTTAAATGGTATAATGAGTACAAATTTTTAAAAAATCAAAGTAAAGAGGTATTAATTTAAAGTGAAAAATTTCGGAAAAAGAATTTTATCTGTAGGTTTGGTCTCCGTAATGTTGTCAACAGGTGTTAATGTTAGAGCATGTCCTTTGGATCCATCTATTATATTTTATAATGCAGTGGGTTCTACTATTGCAAGTGCAATCCCAAAGATATTTGAAAAAATATACGATGTTATAACGTCTAATTACGAAAGATTAACCGTTTATTTGGATGTAGAGAAAAATAAAGGATTTAGAACACCTGAGGAAACAATGAAAAAACTTGACGATATTGTTAATAATAAATCAGAAATTAAAGTTTATGGCCAAGAAAAAGCAAAATCTCAAATGGTAGATGCTTTAAGCAGCGTTGTTGCAAGAATTGACAACATAAAACGCCATGAAAACGATGTTAAAGAAATACGCGGGAACATAGTTTATTTAATTGGACGTCCGGGAGTCGGGAAAACTAAAATGTGTTACGCAATTGCCGACGCATTTTTAAAGCACCCTGATAAATCATCAATTTTTTTACATAGTGAAAGTATTACCAACGAATCAACGCTTGGAAATCAGCTTTTTAAAACTATATCGGCTAAAGATATTGGTAAGAGGCGCAAGAAAAACATATATGGAAATGACGGATTAATTGGAAAAGAAGAAGAGTCTCCAATGCTTAAACACCTTTTAACTTGGTATGATTCTGTTGTAATTATAGATGAATATGAAAAAATGAAAAAGCAAAGTGCTAAACCGGGGACTACAATGATGGTAGGCGGCATGAATATACCGATTAATAGTGCGGCTAATGCTCCGGAAACTGACAACAGCGCCGACGAGGTTCTTCGCTCAATTGCATCGACGGGCAAATATAAATTCATGAACACAGAAATTGATTGCAGTAGAACATTATTTTTAATTACAACAAACGAAACAAGAGAAGAACTGGAGAAAAACTTTGGTGTTGACGGAGTAAAAGGCGGCGGAGTGCAGAGGCTTAATGTAATAGAATTTGACGATTTAACATTAGAAGCTTGCAGAGGAATCGCAAATGATTTGGCCGAGACTGTGTCAAATGTTTTAACCGATAAACAAGGCCCTTTTAAAATTAAAAGCGTATCTTTTGAAGAAAAAAGTATGGAAGCTATGGCAAATTACATTTTTAATGATAAAGTAATGCAAGGCCGCGCCAAGAACAAACTTGAAGATAAGATTTATAGTTTGTTTTCAAAAAGAATAGGCAAAGACGCAAATAAAAATGTTGAAATTTCATTCGATGAGTCCACAAACTTATTTTCTTACAAATAAAAAAGAATCCCTCTAATAAAAATTAGAGGGGTTTTTAATTTATAATTTAAAACATGTTTTTGATTTTGCCCGTGGTTGTGATGTCTATTTTTTCTGCGGCGGGCTTTTTGGGCAGACCCGGCATTCTTAAAATATTTCCCGTTATTGCCACAATGAATTCTGCACCATTTGAAAGCGAAATATCCCTAACTGTTATATTAAAATCTTTTGGGGCGCCGAGTTTAGTCGGATCGTCCGATAGGGAATACTGCGTTTTTGCTATGCATATAGGTAGATTTTCTTTGCCCAGCGTTTTTATGTTTTCCAGAGCTTTTTCGGCTTCTTTAGTGTACACGACACCTTTTGCCCTGTAAATTTCTTTTGCAATTTTTAGAATTTTTTCTTTAATGCTCATTTCGTCGGTATACATAAAGGAAAATTTTGATTTTTTGCTGCAAGCTTTACAGACTTTTTTTGCAAGGTCAATTCCGCCATTTCCTCCCTCGGCGTGAATTTTTACAACGCTGAATTCCACATTTTTTTCGGTGCAAAATTTTCTTACCTCGCCAACTTCTTTACTTGAATCGGTTTCAAAATGATTTAGTGCCACAACAACCAGAACCCCGTATTTTTTCATATTTTCTATGTGAATACCAAGGTTCGGTAGCCCTAATTTTAGCGATTTTACGTCTTCTTTTGTAAGATTCTCCAAATTAGCTCCGCCGCCGTATTTTAAAGCTCTGATTGTTGCTACAATTACCACGCAAGAGGGTTTTAATTTAGCGGCTCGGCATTTAATATCCAGGAATTTTTCTGCTCCTAAATCAGCACCGAAGCCTGCTTCGGTTATGCAATAATTCCCTAGTTTTAAAGCGATTTTTGTTGCTCTTATGGAGTTACACCCGTGAGCAATATTTGCAAATGGCCCGCCGTGCATAATTACGGGTGACCCTTCAACAGTTTGCACCAAATTAGGCTTAATTGCGTCTTTAAGAAGCACAGTCATTGCTCCGTTTACTTTTAAATCTTTGGCATACACCGGCTTTTTGTTTGTATTGTATGCAATTAAAATATTTCCAAGCCGTTTTTTTAAGTCTTCTAAGTCGGAAGCCAGGCATAAAATTGCCATAATTTCTGTTGCAACGGTTATTATAAATCCATCTTCTCTCGGGACTCCGTTTATGCTTCCGCCAAGGCCGATCACGGCGTTGCGCAGAGCCCTGTCGTTAATATCAAGGCACCTTTTTATAAGGATTTTTCGTACATCAATTTTTAAGCTGTTCCCCTGATGAATATGATTATCAAGTGAAGCACAAAGAAGGTTATTTGCAGCGGTTATTGCGTGCATGTCGCCCGTAAAGTGCAGGTTAATATCTTCCATTGGCAGCACTTGTGAATATCCTCCGCCCGTAGCTCCGCCTTTAATTCCGAAAACCGGGCCAAGAGATGGTTCCCTTAGTGCTATTACGGCATTTTTTTTGAGTTTATTCATTGCCTGACCCAGCCCGATTGTTACGGTGGTTTTTCCTTCTCCTGCAGGAGTTGGATTTATCGCTGTTACGAGTATTAATTTTCCGTCCTTTTTTTCTTCCAGTCTTTTGTAAATTTTATTTTGCAGTTTTGCTTTGTAATTTCCGTAAAGCTCCAGTTCGTCTTCTTTTATACCTATTTTTTCTCCGATTTCCGTAATTTTTTTAAGTTTTATTTTTTGTGCTATTTCGATGTCTGTCAAAGCTTACATCTCCTTTTTAATAAAATTATCTTCTTTAAAAAATAATACCACATTGTTTAAAATATTAAAAGGCAAAAAATAAATTTACTTGACTAAATTTAATTATTTTGTTATAATATAGTAAAGAGGAGGTAACAAAACATGAAAAAACATGTAAAGAAAACTTTTGCTTTTGTGCTTACAATTTTTTTAATGTTTACCGGTATGTTATTTACTCCAAATAATGAGCTACATGTAGATGCTTTGTCAAATAAGAAGTCAAGTCGAAAGATTAATGAAAACGAAGGTATTTCAAAGATTTTTTCTTCTAAATTTGTTACGGCCCTTTCAGATATTGCAAATGTTATAGGGCGTATTTTTGGCGGAAAGGTAAATACAAAAAAGCCTACAAATATCGATACCTCTTTTACTTCATGCTGGATGAAATATTTAAAAGATGATGCAAAATTAAAAGATATATTAATCCCGGGTTCACACGATTCCGGAACTTATTCAATGGCGCCAAGTACAGGACTGAATTTAATCGGCAAAGCTGTACAAACTCAAGAAATGGATATTTATAATCAAGCTAAAGTGGGTGCAAGGTGCTTTAATATTCGTGCAAGAGCTCTTTCTGATTCTGTGGTTATAAGCCATGATATTGTTAACGGTTGCAAGGTTTCTGATGTGCTTAAATCTTTTTTGAGTTTTATTAAAGATAATCCTTCGGAA
>JAFQXU010000031.1 GCA_017406805.1 Clostridia bacterium
ATAATTGGCGACCCGGAACGGGCTCGAACCGTCGACCTCTAGCGTGACAGGCTAGCGTTCTAACCAACTGAACTACCGGGCCAAATACTTAATATGGTGGGAACAATAGGACTCGAACCTATGACCCCTTGCTTGTAAGGCAAGTGCTCTAACCAACTGAGCTATGCTCCCGGAAATTAAAATCCAAAATATACACACCGGGACTAAGCCCCTTATGTCGTTAAAGCTTGTAAACACCTTTAACAATATAAATAATAACACTCTTTGAGTTTCATGTCAAGCACTAATTTTAAATTACTTTAGTTTTCAAAATAAAATTAAAAATATTTTAAAAAAGTATTGATTTTAAAATATAGATATGATATAATTTGATTTGTAATAAAAAATTAAAAGGAGTAATTAGTTATGAACAATCAAAAAAGCATTATGGTTCTTTCCGAAAACGAACTAGAAAATATATCCGGCGGGCACAGAACATGCTGGGAGCGCTATAGTGGCGGATTTTGTGAGTCCGCCGGAAATTTAACCGCCATATCGATCTTTTCATTAATAGCTATTGCCGGACTATTTATAATAAAAAAATTCTCAAATAAAATTTAATCAACCGTCTTAAAAAGCTACTGGCTTAAAACCGGTAGCTCTTTTTATTTATTTATTAATTCTTTTAATTTTTTTTGCCTTATATCTTCACCTAAAAATTCAAGCCTTATGTTATTGCCTATCATACGTGAAACTAACCTTTCGGTGTAGTTTTTTTCAAGCTCACGCATGGTTAAATTTGTGCTTATTATAGTTGCTTTATTCATCATTATACGCGAATTTATTATATTATAAATCGCAGCAACCGAAAAAGGCGACATAAATTCCGTACCAAGATCATCTATTATAAGCAAATCGCAATTTATAAAATGTTTCTCGCTTTCGCCGTTTTCGCTGTAATTTTGAAAGCGCTCTCTTTCCATTTTTGAAACCATGCTTTGCGACGAACCATATATTACCGCAAAGCCTTTGTCTATTACTTCTCTGGCTATTGCCAGCGACAAATGCGTTTTTCCAAGCCCCGTGCGGCCGGTAAACAAAAGATTTGGAGAAGTTTTTTTGAACCCACTTGCATATTTTCGGCAAAAATTATATATAAGCGACATACGTTTATGCGGCGAATGTTTACCCTCAGGCGATGTTTTTAAATAATAATCCAGCGAAAAATTGTCAAAAGAAGAAAGCTCAAGCGGAGACATTTTATTAAGGCGATTATAGGATTCTTTTTTTAGCATATCCTTCATGCAAACGCACATCCTGCCATCTATGAACCCTTCATCGGAACATTTTTCACAGCTATATTTAATTTCCAAGTGATCTTTTGGCAATCCGGCTTCTTTTAATATCTCGCAAAGTTCGTCATTTAATACTTTGTTTTTTTCTTTTAATTTTTTAATTTCAGCCATAGCACTTCCACCGCTAAGAACAGCTTTAGATGCTTCTATGGCAGTTAAAGACAACTCTTTTTCTATTTCTTTGGCTCTTGGGAAGCGCCGGTAAAAAATTTCTTTTTTAAATTTTAACTCTTCAAACGCACTCATACGCTTTTTGTAAAGTTTATTTTGAACTTCTTCAAAAATTTCTCTGCTATATGCCAATTTAAATCCCCCCTATTCTTTGATAAAATTCTCTAAAATATCGGAATTTTCGTATTCGTCAATATTATAAGAAGCGTCTTCTTTTTTAAAATTACTTTTTCTGTATTTTGCTCTGCCCAAATTTTCCGAATTTGCTTGCTCCAAGGTGCGTATTCCCTCTTTGTGCCAGCGTTTAATTATGCTGTCCATATAATTTAAAATGTACTTTCCGTTTGCATTAACACATCTATCGTAAGCTTCTTTTATAAGCTCCTCTTTAAAATTAAATTCATTAAACCACCTCATAACAGCACTTTCTTCCCGAGATGTTGGCAATCTGTGGTCTATTCCTATAAGATTTTCAAATTTTCTCCAAGCATTTTTTAAATTATTTAATTCTTTTATTTTCTTTTCTGCCTTAGAAATATCATCAATTCCCTCTTTTGACCAATTTTCACCTATTTTATATATGTATTTCATGCCGGATTTTCCTGCATCAACCGCATACTGCATGAGCATTATAATTACATCAATCGGCAGCCCCTCGTTATCGTGCAACATTAAAAGCGATGCACTGTCCCCGCCGGAAAGAGGCCTTCCTAAAATTATTTCCGCCTCTTGCATAAGCCACTTAACATTTTCCGATGTTTTAGTCCTAGAAACAACATAATTCATATTAGGCCTTATATATCTATATTCAGTTTTCTTTTCCGGCCGGTACAAAGGCGTGCTGCTTTTTACTTCGATATCTTCAAAAACAATCCCTTTTGGAATAATTTTTCTTTCTTGCCACAAATTAATAGCCTCTTTTATTTCTTCGCCGCTGTAGCCTAAATCATAAACAGCTTTACTTAAATACATACCGCCGCTTAAATTTTTTAAAATATATATCAAAATTTTTATATCTTTTTCCGCAGAATCTTTTAAGTACTTGTCCACCACTATTTTTGGTATAGTAAAAGTATCATTCCAAACATTAAAATCAAAAGTACACTCCATAAAAACACCTGCGCTTTCAAAAACTTCCCTTTTAATAAAATTATATAATTATCTTTAAATTAGTTCAAGAAAATAAAAAAATATAGCCCGCATTTTCAGCAAGCTATATTTATGTAAAGCTATAAATTTAAAATTAATTTACAGCTTCTTTTAATGCTTTACCTGCTTTAAAAGCCGGTGAATTTGATGCCGGGATTTTAATTGGGTTACCGGTTCTTGGATCGCGTCCGGTACGTGCTTCACGTCTGCGGGTTTCAAAAGTTCCAAAACCAACGAGTTGCACCTTGTCTTTTTTTGCGAGTGTTTCACTTACGGTTTCAATAAAAGCTGCGAGTGCTTTTTCTGAATCCTTTTTTGTGAGTTCGCTTTTCTCCGAAATTTTAGCTACTAATTCGGATCTGTTCATAGATATCAAACCTCCGTTTTTTGTGCCTTTTCGGCACATAAATTTTTTATTACCGATTAAAAATTTTAACCAGCACGTACATTTTACTACATTTTATTTCGGTTTTCAAGCAAAATTTTATATAAAAATTCATTTTTATACTTTTCGCACGAATCATACAGCGCACTTTCTGCATCCACGCCTATTAACCGAGCCACTTCCGTTATAGAAAACAGTAGGTCTCCAAGCTCTTTTGAATATACATCCTGCCTACCTTCAATAATTAAAGTTTCTAGATAATGTAATCTTTCAAAAGCTTCGTTTATTGCATCTTCCACAGAAAATAATCCATAGCCTGCCTTTGCTGCTCTGTCTTGAATTTTTATTGACCTCATAAGCGCCGGAAGTATTTTTGAAACATTTTTTACACTTTCTTCCGGGGTATCCTCATTAAATTTTGTTTTAAAATTTTTAAAGTAACTTTCTTTTGGCCTGATTTCATAAACTTTAGATGATTGACTGTTAAAACAAGAACGTTCGGGGAAAACATGCGGATGTCGCATAATTATTTTGCTGCAAACTTCATTTATAACATCATCAAAGTCAAAATTACCTGCATCTTCTTCCATACTGCAATGAAAAACAATCTGAAACAAAATATCCCCCAGTTCTTCCTTTAGCATGTCACTGTCACCAAGGTCAATCGCTTCTACGGCATCATAAGCCTCCTCAATTAAATTTGACCTAATGCTGGAATGCGTTTGGGCTCTGTCCCACGGGCATCCTTCCGGGGACCTGAGTATATTAATCAGATCCAGTAAATCATCCAAAGAATACTTCTGCTTGTGAAATAACTCCACTAAAACCACTTCCTTTTTAAATTGTAAATATATTGAAAAATTTACATATATTTACATTTTAACCTACCAAGTGGCATTTTTCAAGTATTTTTATAATTTTTTTACCTTTTGGGAAATTTTTCAACTCTTCGGAAGTTACTGTTTTTGTC
>JAFQXU010000001.1 GCA_017406805.1 Clostridia bacterium
CAATGCAAGCGCAAGAATAGCAAAAAAACAAAAAGAAGAAAAAGCAATAAAGAAAAAAGTAAAAAAGAAATTAAAAAATGGTGAAACGGTAACCGTAGAGGATTTAGAAAACAAGCCAAAGCTTGAAAAAAATATTGACACAAATACAAACATATGCAAATTTTTATTAAAACTATTAAGAAAAGACGAATCAAGCATAAATACAAAAAAAATAACGGATATCTTTATGGCTCACAAAATGAATGAATATCGAACCAATGGCAAGATAGCAATTGCTGATAAAGATAGAATAAAAATAACAGACAAGAACGGCGAAGAAACTTTAGCTACAGATGAAGACTATAAAAACATAATGCTTGAAATGATGTTTGAGGATAAATCTAAACGTGACACGTATGATAGCAAAGATAAGTTTAAACTTAATAACTATGAATTTGCCAGGTTTTTATTTAGAATATATTTTATTATAAAAAATAATATCCCTGTGAATGAATTAGATAACCCCAACAAAACACACACACTAGACACAGAATTCGAAACATCTTACCGTGATATGTGTATAGCTGCAAATAATACTAACCACACACAATTTAGCAAGGCTTTAGATTTCTTAAATGACGAAATAAACGAAACATTAAATCCAAAAAATTCAAACGAAAAAACAACTAAAAAGCCAGAAACAGACAACTCTGAATTTTATAAAATTATACAAGAATGCATACCAAAAATAAAAAACGGAAACACATCACTTAAACCCACAGAAGTTATATCAAGGTTATTAAGAGAATGTAAACAAAAAGACATTGCAAACAGACTAATAAATAATTTAAAACATCCCATTTTTGAAAGTAGTAAATACTTTAACATAGAAAAAAATGACACGGATTTACAATTTTAATAATCGATTCTTTTAAATCACCACTTAATTTTTAGTGGTGGTTTTTTGTTTTTAGGCAACTTTTTTGATTTATTTTCATATTTTATAAAAAAGTAACTTTATTTTAGGGGGAGTTTTTATTTTAAAAGCAGTTTTTTTGCCACTTTCTAAATCCAAGCCAAACGAAACTTACAAAATTCTGTCTATTAACTGCAAAAGCCAAATTAAAAGGCGACTTTTTGACTTGGGGATTATTCCCGGAACTTTTATAAAAAACATCAAAAGTAGCCCACTTGGCGACCCCACTGCTTTTCTGGTTCGTGGGACAGTAATTGCCATTAGAAAGGAAGACACCAAAAAAATTGTTGTTGAAAGCATTTAAATAATTTTAGGCCGAGGTGTCTTTATGAACGCTATTAAAAGTAAATTTAAAATAAAGCCGTTTAAAAAAACAGCACCGCCTCAAAAAACTTTTAATATAGCCATTGCGGGAAACCCAAATGTGGGTAAAAGCACAGTTTTTAACGCTTTAACGGGTATGCACCAACACACCGGAAATTGGCCGGGGAAAACGATTGAATGCGCCTTTGGAGAATATTTGTTTGAAAATGAAATATTTAAAATAACAGATTTACCGGGAACATATTCTTTAATGGCAAACTCCCCCGAAGAAGAAATTGCCAGGGATTATATTTGCTTTCAAAATCCCGATGCAATAATAATCACTCTGGATGCCACATGCCTGGAAAGAAACCTTAATTTAGCCCTGCAAATACTTAAAATTACAAACAAAGCTGTGATATGCGTAAACTTAATAGATGAAGCCACCAAGAAAAAAATTAAAATTGATTTAGATGAGCTTTCACTTCAGCTTGGAGTTCCGGTGGTGGCAACAAACGCACGCTCAAAAAAAGGCCTTCATTTACTTATGAAAAATGTAAAAAAAGTTTGCGCGGGCGAAATTAAAACTTTTAAAATTAAAAATTACTACAATAAAGATCTAGAAAATTCGGTAAAAAGTTTTGCCACTCATTTTAAGAATAACTTAAACACAAACGCCGAATGGCTTGGATTGCAGCTACTTGAAAACAACAAAAGCATACGAGAAGCTATTAAAAATAATCTTGGATACGAAATATTTAGCGACAAAAAAATTAAAAAGCATTACTTTAAAGAAAGAAAAAAGCTGCTTAGCTCGTTAAACTGTTCGGTACCTTCTCAAGTTGCAAAAGACACCACAAAAAAATCAGAAGAAATTTTTAGCCTTTGCGTAAAAATTGAAAATAACAACTACGACAAGTACGACCGTACCATAGACAAAATTCTTACTTCTAAATTAACCGGCTTTCCTATTATGATTTTACTGCTTTTGGGAATTTTTTGGATAACTCTTTCAGGTGCAAATTATCCTTCCGAATTAATTGCATCGGGACTGTTTTGGTTTCAAGATAAACTGCTTGATTTTTTTACCGGCATCGGCACTCCGGAGTGGATTTACGGTATTTTTATCCTGGGAATATACAGGACTTTAGCCTGGGTAGTTTCCGTAATGCTGCCCCCAATGGCAATATTTTTTCCGCTTTTCACTTTTTTGGAGGACGTGGGATATTTACCGAGAGTGGCGTTTAATTTAGATAAAATTTTTAAAAATTGCGGAGCACACGGAAAGCAAGCCCTGACAATGTGCATGGGTTTGGGGTGCAATGCTTGCGGGGTTATGGGCTGCAGGATTATAGACTCCCCGCGCGAAAGATTAATAGCACTGATAACAAACAATTTTATACCATGCAACGGAAGATTTCCGCTTTTAATTTCCATTATAACCATGTTTTTTGTGGGAAATTCTTTTTGCCACTCATTCGTTTCAACTTTAATTTTAACCTCGGTAGTCATTTTCAGCATTATAATCACTTTTTTAACGTCCAAACTGCTATCCAAAACAATATTAAAAGGCGTAAAATCTTCTTTTGTTTTGGAGCTTCCTCCCTACCGAAAACCGCAAATAGGCAAAATACTTGTACGCTCAATATTCGACAGAACAATTTTTGTATTAAAAAGGGCCGTAATAGTGGCAGCACCCGCTGGCCTTGTCATTTGGCTGATATCTAACATAAAAATGGGAAATTTGAGTATTTTGGCATACTGCGCTTCATTTTTGGATCCGTTTGCCAAGTTTATCGGCCTAGACGGCGTGATACTTATGGCATTTATTCTTGGCTTCCCCGCCAACGAAATCGTGTTCCCTATTATAATAATGAGCTATATGTCCGAAAGCACAATTTTAAGCCTTGAAAGTCCCGCTCAATTGCACGCACTGCTTATAAACAACGGCTGGACTTATATTACCGCAATATGCGTAATGCTGTTTTCTTTGATGCACTTTCCTTGCGGAACAACTTGCCTTACAATAAAAAAAGAAACCAACAGCTTAAAGTGGACATTTTTATCGTTTATTATACCCACCGCCATTGGAATTATCGTATGCGCCACAACAGCAAATGCGCTTAAACTTATAAATATGTTAATGTAAAGATTTATAAAAATTCAAAGATTTAAAATCGGTATCCAAATGATAAATTACGTATTTTTCAGAAATAGCAGAAAGTTTTTTTAAACACTCATCTGAAATTTTAAAAGAAAATAATTTTTCATTAGGGCTATATATTATGTGGCGAAGCGCAAGCAAAACGCCGGGTGCAATATCATGCCCACCAATCAAATACTTTTTGCTGCAATCTCCGCAAACAATTATTCCTCTGCTTATAAAAAACTTTATTTTTTCAGGATTATATTTTTTGCATTTATTACAAGACACCAAATTTGGGATATACCCGCAAAGCGACATGCTTCTCATTTCGAAAATGGATTTAATAAGGAGTATGTCCTTATTTTTGCCGGAAAGATAAAAAATACAGTTTAAAAAAAGCTTTAAAAAATCCGCACTATTTGGGCTTTCCGGCGACAAAACAAGCGTTAACTCGCAAAAATATTGCGCCAAAGACAAAGTTTTTAAATCGTTTATTACTCCCCAAAAAACTTCAATTACTTCGCACTCGTTTACAATGTACCCTCGTTTGGATTCATAAAGCAAAAACGAACAATATGAAAGCAGTTGCGGCGACGCAACTGATTTATTTTTTAAATTTCTGCATCTTTTGGCTATTACAGAAATTATGCCGTCTTCTGCAGTTAAAACAGTTAAAATTTTATCGCTTTCTCCGTAGTTAACTTCTTTAACCACTACTCCTTTTATACTTATTTTCATCGGTTTCTCCCTTAAAAATATTTGGCCCGGAAGCTAAAATATTTTTTTTATATTCTAAATAATATATTATTTTGCCCGTTTTTTCAAATCTTTCCCATGCTTTATCTTGATTCATAATAATTCCTCCTTCAATACAAAAGTTTTCACTTCTGTTTGATGGAACTATTATAATATAAAATCAATAAAAAATATAGCTATTTGCTAAAATTTTAATTCGTTTTAATGATATTTTATACGCTTGTATTATTTTTTTAACTCTTCATACCCCAACGTATGAAGAACTGACTCTTTATTACGCCAATTTTCCTTTACTTTAACCCAAAGCTGCAAATTCACTTTAAAATCCAGCATTTCTTCCAGGTCTTTTCTGGCATGCACTCCAATATTTTTTATCATACTACCATTTTTGCCAATTATTATTGATTTATGGCTACTCTTTTCGCAATATATTGTGGCGTGAATATCAATAATATTTTCTCTTTCTTTGAATTTTTCAATTAAAACAGCCGTGCCGTGCGGCAATTCTTTATCAAGATTGCAAAGGAGTTTTTCTCTTATTATTTCTGCGGCAATGGCTCTTTGAGTTTTATCTGTGATGTCATCTTCTCCATAATAAAATACGGATGGCTCGGCAAGACTTGTGATTTCGAAGATTAAATCATCTTTTCCATCGCACGTTTTGGCGGAAACCGGAACTATGGCTTTATAATCGTATTTTTCTTTCCACGTGTTTATCTCCGGCATAAGAACAGATTTATCTTTTAAAGTGTCAATTTTATTTATTGCCAAAATTACAGGCAAATTTGCTTTTTTGAATTTTTTAATAAGCTCAAGGTCAAAATCATCACAGCTTTTTCCGGCTTCTACTACATGCACACAAGCTTGGGCTCCAAAAAAGGCACTGTTTACCTCTGAAATCATAAAATTGCCAAGCTTTGTTCTTGGCTTATGAACACCGGGGGTATCGATAAAGACTATCTGAACATCATTATCCGTAAAAATCCCGATTACTTTATTTCTGGTGGTTTGTGGCTTTGGAGAAACTATGGACACCTTGGAATTCACCATCATATTCATAATAGAAGATTTACCTACATTCGCTTTCCCGAGTATCGACACAAACAATGATTTGGTTTTTAAATTATCTTCCATTTTTTCTCCTTTTAAAATGTTTAAATATTTTAGATTTAATTTTATTTTTAATTTCTGCAGGTCCCATGAAAATATAAAAATACATACAAATGCCGACTGCCACTGCGGGAATAACAGCCAAAGGAAATCTACACAAAAAATTCCATAAATTTATATAGCCATTTACATCTTTAAAGATTAAAACTCCAACCACAACAGCCACACACGCCGAAAGCAATACAAAACCCGCGGCGATATCCTTTGCGGCCTTTGCTTTTGAATTATAATCCGTGGTGCAGATGTCTATTAAATTTTCTAGAGCACTGTTAATAAGTTCACAAATCATAACAAGCGAGCAAGTAAGAAACAGCAAAATATATTTTTCGGAATTTAAATTAAAAAAAAGAGAAAAAAGAAATACGCAAAAAGCGGCGACCGTATGAATTCTCATGTTACGTTCGTTCTTTATTGCGTAAATTATACCTTTTATTGCGTATTTAAAACTTTTTATTATTTCCATAATCTTAATCTATCTATGCTATTCTTCGTCGGAAACATAAGATACGGCGTTTGAAAATCCAAGCAAATCAAGAATTCTATCTTCTCTTTCTCTCATATGCATTTTTTCAATTCCGCCTTGTTCGTGGTCATACCCAAGTAAATGCAGCATCCCGTGGGCTGTAAGATATGCTATTTCTCTTCTTAAGCTGTGGCCGTAAACTTTGCTTTGTTCCATAACTTTTTCCATAGAAATAACGATATCACCCAAAATTTGAGCATTTGTTTCAGGATCCACTTCATAAACGCCGTCTTTTCCCATTGGGAAAGAAAGAACGTCGGTTGGCATATCTTTATCTCTATACTGTTTATTTAATCCTTGTATGTATGCATTATCAACTATTGTAACGCTAATTTCTGCCGAACCTTTAAATTTTTCCAATTTAAGAACAGCATTGCAACATCTTCTTATAAGCATACGGATACCCGTAGGAATTTTTACTTCTTTTTGTCTATTAACTATTATTACCCTTGTTTTATCAACAACCATGTTATTTCATCCTTCCTAAAAACAAAAACAATTTTATATTTTTATAATTACAACTTAATTTTGTTGTGCAGAGCAAAAAAATTAATTTAACATTCTACAAATTATAATTATAATGTATTTTTTGTATTATGTCAAACCCCTATAAGCAAATATTTATATATTTAACAAAAATAATTTTTTTTGACGTTTTTTTAATCAATTTATTACTACGGCTCAATCACTATTTTTTCTTTACACGCAATATTTTCAGTGCAAATGTATTCCACTTCTTCTGTTAATTCGCCATTATTCTCGGCTTTATTTACTTTTTTGTCTAAAATCGTGGCTTCTTTAAATTCTTCTTTTTCTCTTTTTAAAATATTATTTTCAATTTGTAAATACGCTTCCTCGTTCGTCAGCGTTATTTCTTCGTTTTCTTTCTCACGCCAATTATCTTTACATATTTTTACCGGGATTTCAAAGCCAAAAAAAATTATGGGGGTTTCTGTCGTTTCCAATTGATAATTGTCGTTTACACCTTTCCAATATCCAAAAATAGGAACATCACCATTACCAACTTTTAAATGCAGATGCGTGATAATTTTCCCGGTATCTTTGGCTACAGTTTGATTTATTTTGGCTTTTTCGGTAATTATTTTTCTTGTTTTTGCAAAAACTTTTCCGTCGGCATCCAAAAAATAATTTTCTGCTTTTAAATTTTCCATAACCCCGCTTATAAGCAATTGACCCTTAACCACAACATCGCCAACATTTACGCAAGGAGTCCCTTTAAAAGTCTCCATTCTTTCAATTTGACCGTCACTGTTTGCAATTATATTGCACGGCTCACCGTTTTTGGCAATTTCAGGCTTTTTTATTTTTTCTTTTACCGAAATATTAACGCTGCTACCGGATATATTTATTGATATCCATGCAATATCCGGAAGTTTTGACATCGCAGCCGATTTTACCGCAGGAACATCTATGCTTTTTCTAAAAACACCTGGGTGAACACCTAAATCGTTTACAACCCGCAAAATTTCCTCCGCCGGAATTCTTTCGTTTCCGCTTACATTAACGCTCCATATAAAAAATGAAAAGGTGTAAATCACAGCTAAAAAAAATAAAACCCCCACAAAAAAACCTGTACGCTTTTTATATCTCAATTTAATAAACGGAAAGCCTTTTTTGCCTTTTATTTTTATTTTGCAGCAAGATTTTTTTGCGAATTGGCGAAGGCTTCTGTATTCCTCCGCCAGCACTTTCCCTTTTAAAACAAATCCTTGCTTTTTTATATCCCAAATATTAATTTTATTTTTTACTGTAAGGTTTATAAATTTTTCCGGGCATTCACCAATCAGTTCAAACGAAACATACCCAAAAAGCCATCTGAAACACTGCAAAATCAAACTTAAACAGCCCCCAATCATTTATGTATTAAATTCTACCGAAGTAATAAACCCGTCTATTATCAAAGAATCAACGCCTAGACATTTTATTTTTAAATTTCTGCCAAAAAACGAAACGGACATTTTTTTAACTTTTATCTTTACCATGTTTTCGTCATATTGTTCAATACTTTGGCACCCTTCCACAATCACCTGGCGATTACTTTTCATTTCTAAATGTACGGGGCACATAAAGCTCCCCACAGACGAATTTTTGAATTTAGAGAGCAATTTTTGCGGATTTTTAAAACTGCTTTTTTTACCAAACAATCCAAAAATCACCCCTACTTAATTTTTTCAGTACTATAAATATGCAAAATCATAAATAAAAATCACTTTAACATATATATTTTTTGGGAGTGATTTTAAACCTATGTTTAAAAAATTAAAATCAGCGTTTATCCTAATTATTACCGCAGTTTTTACTATAAAAATAATACAAACACCGGAAGTCGCCTGCAAGGGTGCTGCTCAGGGCATAAATTTCTGCTTAGAAATGCTAATTCCATCGCTTTTTATATTTATGTTTTTGGCAGCGTTTATTGTAAATTCCGGAATATCAAGAAAGCTTCAAAAAGCACTCTCCCCCATAACAAAATTTTTGTTTTACTTGCCCGGCTGCACAGCTCCCGTTATTATTCTTAGTTTAATTGGCGGATACCCTGTGGGTGCCAGGGGCGCAAAAGCTCTTTTTTTAAAAAAAGAAATAAACGAAGAGCAGCTTAACCGATTAATGTGTTTTTCCGTTAACGCCGGACCCGCTTTTATTATAAATATAGTAGGAAAGATTTTAACAAAGAATTACTTGTTCGGGCAAATTTTATTTTTTACCCAAATACTTTTTTCTTTTTTTATATGCCTAATGTGCGGGCTGATATCTAAAATAAAAAAAAGAAAGTTTTACGAAAAAAATTCTGATAATAACAATAAGGACATTTGTTTTTCAGATTCTTTGATTTTATCTTGCGAGGAAACATCAAAAACAATGGTTAATATGTGCTCATTGGTTATTTTATTTTGCACAGCTATTGAAATAATTCAAAATTTGAATATATACGGCGTACTTATAAACCAATTAAATTTAATAAATATAAGCCCGAATTTGTCTGAGCCTATTATTGCATCAGTACTGGAAATCACCTCGGGCTGCTATAAAGCCACAAAATTAAAAGCACCGCTAACTGTAATCGCTTTTGCCGTGGGTTATGGCGGAATTTGCGCACATCTTCAAATAAAGCAAATTTTAAGCGGTGCAAATTTTAATTATTTAAAATTCTGCACGGTAAGGTTTTTTAACGGTATTGCAACGGCTTTTGTTACAGTTTTTATTTTAAGCAGAATACCCGAAAAATACCAAAGCGTGTTTTCCACTTTAAAGCAACCGATTTTAATCTCAAATTCTGCAACAAAATTTGGAAGCGTAGTATTAATTTGCTTTTGCATTTATTTTATTTTTTCCGTAAATTCTCATATTCACACAAAAAAATAATCCCCAGAAGATTAATTCTGAGGATAAAATGTAACTTTAACTTTTTTGCGTCCAAAATTCCGACAATCTGATCCGCTTCCCTTAAATATATCAACCACTGCATGATTACTCATAAGCGCACTACCTGTATCCTGAGCAATCCCCGTACATATAACATTGTTGTTTAAATCGGTAACCACAATACGGCTTCCATATGGTATTTTATTTGGATTTACAGCAATGGTTACTCCTTCAATTGGAATATTGCCTTGAGAAGTCCTTGCTCCACTTGGTGCGGTGTATGCTGTCGCCGAGCCATAAAGAACGTGAGACGTTCCGGAAAATGCCGCTAAAGACTCGCTAGAACTTTCTTTTTCGCCAGGTTCATCTGTACCTTTTAAAATAACTTCATCTACCGGCTCAGTAATAACTTTGCTACTTATTTCTTCACTTTCTTTTACAACGCCATCTACAACTGTTTCTTTCACGACAACTTCTTTTTCGCCTTTTTTCCCAGTTGAAGAAACCTGGCTGCCTTTACCGTCCAGTAAATGTGTGGTTTTATATACCGTTTTAAAAGGGATCTCTTCTTTTTTTACAACTTCCCTTATTTCCACACGATTAATATTTATTTCCATTCCTTCGTAAATATCAGAAGAAATGTCAACGTTTATTAAGTCGTTTGAAGAAATATTTATTCCCAAATAATTCAAAGCCTCGTTAACGCTTAAACCTGCCGGAACAGTATATTCTCTTTGCTGACCATCCACAAAAACTTTTATTCTTTTAATTTCATGAATTTCTATATTCATTCCGGAGAAAACTTTTTCATTTAGCGGATAATTCACCTCGTCATTTTCATCAACCGAGATTCCGGATTCTTTAATTGCTTCTCCCACGGTCTCCACCGCTTTTACAAAGGAAACCTTTTCGTCTCCCTTAGAAACCGAAACTCTGCAAGCTCTTTTTATTGAAATTCTAATATCTTGGTCTTCGCGTCTGTCTACAACGTCACCATCAAAAATCCTTATATCCATTTGATCAAGAATTTTATCTGTGTCGTTGCTAACAGTCAATGATGTTTTTTCCATATCATCAACTTTAACATGAACCCTACGGCTAAATGCTCCTACAGAAAAAATAGATCCCATACCAATAGTACCCATAAGTATTAAAGCAACGTATTTTTTGGTTGTTTTATTTAACTTTTCTTTTGTGATTTCTTCCATACTTACCTCCTAACGTAACTCAAGTAAAGAATTTCACACTTTATGTAATTATTTTTTTAAAAAACGTAACTCCTTTTTTCGTAAAAAACAATCACTTAATCACAATGATATTAAACATTTTGCTTTTTGTCAACTCGCCAATATTAATTTTTTTGTTTAAAATGCCAAGGTGCCTAAAAACGCATTCTATTTTTTGCACAAAATATATTTGGATAAGTTATAAAAAATATTATCTTTTAAGAACATTAAATTTTTTAAAATTTTAGCTTTGTGCAAAATCACGAAATTGGAGTTAACAATTTAGTTACAAAAAATTACACAATTTAACCGATTTGCCCTGAAAAATTTAATCTCCATTGCATCTTGAAATTTATCAAAATTTTTGCTTAAAGAATATACTAAATATAATAAAGATTTTTACTGGGGGTTCTTTAAAATGTCTAATCAGTTTTTAAATGCCGCTTCTCTTTCTTTTGAATACGGACATCAAAAAGGTTTTACTCTTTCCAATACCGCCAATGCTTCTGTGCAAGAAGTCATTACGGCAAATAAATCCGCTTTAACGAGTTCATACTTTCTAAACAAAGAAATTTTTTACTGCATATCCGTTGCAAACAACAAACCAACCGCTATTAAAAGCCTTAAAATAAATGAAAATTTAGGCGCTTACTCTAATAGTGTATCTTCTGAAACAAAATTTATACCACTTGATTATTTCGGGCCTTCTTTTCTATATATAAATGGAAAATTTGATTCTCAAATAATTCCCGAAACATATTCAGACAAAATCATCTTTAAAATCGATAATTTCCCCGCTTATTCAAATATTTTGTTAATATACTCCGCAAAAGTAAACAACAAAGCACCACTTGATGAAAAATCGTCAATTATAAACACATCAAGTATTACATCAAGTGAAATACTAAAACCGATTATATGCTCAAAAGAAGTATTCACAGATAAAAAAGCAGACATTGACATCGTAAAATACATGTACCCCAACCCTGCTATGCCGGGAGAATTAATAACTTACAATTTTACCATATATAATTATGGAAACATTGAGGCCACAAATATTAAACTAAACGACGTTTTGCTTCCTGCACCAAATAATATAAATGTTTCGGTTAATTCCAAAAATTTATCCCGAAAAGATTACTCTTACACCGGCAGCACACTTAATATTCCCTCTTATGATTCGAATTTTTCCGTTTCCATTCCTCCCGCACAGTTTTTGCAAGATTCAACCACGGGGATTTTTACAACAAATCCGGGAGTGGTTAATATTGTTGTATCAGGGAAAATATAATCAGGCTTATACAAATTATTATATAAAAATTTCCATTTTCAGATATTTTTTATGCTAACTTGAACAATTTTAAAGACGTTTTTTGAGCAACCCTTACAATACTTAACAATTTATATAAAAATTGTTGACTTATTTTTTGACTTCGTATATAATTTACTGAGTCAAGCATTTGTATGCGCATACGTGCCCAAGTAGCTTAGTATAGCAGAGCGTTGTAAGTATCACAGAGATGTCGGTGCGAACCCGTCCTAGGGCAAATTAATTTATTCCAAGAATTGAGGTATTTTATTTATGTACGAAGACAAGACCCTTACATGCAAAGAATGCGGAAGTGAATTTGTATTCACTGCAGGCGAGCAAGAATTTTACGCCGAAAAAGGCTTTGTAAATGAGCCGCAAAGATGTAAAGCTTGCAGAGATGCACGCAAAAACGCAGCAAGACAAGAACGCGAAATCTTTATTGCACAATGTGCAACATGTGGCGGAGAAGCTAAAGTTCCTTTTAAACCACGTGAAGATCGCCCGGTTTACTGCAGCGAATGCTTTGCAAAAATGAAAGAAGAAAACCCGGAAGAATAAAATCCACGTTTTCTTTTGTATAAAAAGAGCTACGCAAAAGTTCGTAGCTTTTTTGTTTTTTTAAAACTTGCAAATATTAAGGAAAATTATTTATGGAAAAAATTAAACTAAGCAGCAGACTTCTTCGGTGTGCGGAAATGGTATCAAAAAATTCAAAAATCGCGGATATAGGCACAGATCATGCATATATACCGATATACCTTACACAAAATAATACAATAACTCACGCCATTGCAAGCGATGTTAAAAGCGGGCCTTTGCAAAACGCTATTAAAAATATTGAAAAATATGACCTACAAAATAATATTGAAGCTCGCATTTCAGACGGGACAAATGAAATAAACGAAAACGAAGCAGACGAAATAATAATTGCAGGTATGGGCGGAAATGTAATATCAAATATCTTGGAAAAATGCAGATGGAAAAATAAAAATGATAAAGTTTTTATAATTAACCCCATGAAATATGAAGAACGCCTGAGGGAATTCCTTTATGAAAACGGGTACAAAATAACAAAAGAAACCGCAGTTGTTTGCTCAGGGAAAGTTTACTCGGTTATGAAAGTTATCTACACGGGCAAAAAAGAAAAAATTAACCCCGTAGAAAAGTATATCGGTAAAATGTGGGAAAATATAACCCCGGCAGAAAAATCATACATAAAAAAACAAATAAAAAACTTGAATAATCACTTAAAAGGCGCTAAATCCAGATGCAAAACAGAAAAAGAAAAATACTTTGAAGGCGTAATAAGCAGCTTAAAAAAATTCATACATAATGAAAAGGACGATGCAAAATGACAAAAGTTAAAAATATTTTTAATTTTATAAATGAATTTGCCCCTTTTGAAAACGCTTTAAGCTTTGACAATTGCGGACTACTAATCGGCGAGGCGGAACAAGAAATAAAAAATGTAGTCCTTTCTTTGGATATTACCAAAAGCGTAGTGGAAGAAGCCAAAAACTTAAACGCAAATCTTATAATAAGTCATCACCCGATTATATTTAAGCCAATTTCTGAAATTAAACTCAGCGGTGCAATATCTTTGCTATGTAAAAACGACATAAACGCAATTTGCGCGCATACAAATTTAGATATAGCAAATAAGGGAGTTAACTTTCATCTGGCTAAAAAATTAAATATACAAGGCACCACACCACTTTCTTATGAAGAAGGCAAACCGCTGGGGTTAATTGGAAATTTAAACCATGAATTTGAGTGCAAAGAATTTGCAGAATATGTAAAAGAATCACTTGGTTGCAAAGGCGTAAGATACACGGAACCAAAAAACAAAAAAATCAAAACCGCCGCAGTATGCTCGGGCTCGGGTGGAGAATTTTACAAAAAGTCTCACGAAAAAGGCGCCGATGTAATAGTAACAGGAGAAATAAAGCACAGTCAAATCATAGCGGCAAACGAGCTGGGAATAATGGTAGTAGATGCAGGGCATTACAAAACAGAAAATGTTATTTTGGAGCCTTTAAAAAACATGCTGGAAGAAAAATTTGAAAACGTAAATTTTTACTTAAGTGAATCTTTTACAGACAACATAAATTATCTTTGATTTAAAATTGCAATTGAAAATAATAAAGCAAAGAATTATAATATATATAAATAATATACATTAGTATAAGGGGAAATAAATTATGTGCGGAATAGTTGGATATATTGGAGAAAATAAAAAAGCCGTTCCTTTTTTACTTCAAGGGCTGGAAAAACTTGAATACCGCGGATACGATTCATCGGGAATAGCCGTTTTGAATCAAAACGAAATTAAAATAGTAAAAAAGCAAGGCCGATTAAAATTTATTAAAGATATTTTGGGCAGCAAAGATGATCTGCACTCAAATTTGGGAATTGGCCACACACGCTGGGCAACTCATGGCGACCCTTCTGACGTTAACGCCCACCCGCACCTTAGCAAATCGGGCAAAATTGCCGTTGTGCACAACGGAATAATAGAAAACTACATAAATTTAAAAAAGACTCTTTCTGAAAAAGGGTATGAATTTAAATCAGATACCGACACAGAAGTAGTAGCACAACTATTAGACAGCCTATATGAAGGCGACATGCTTAGCACAATAAAAAAAGCCACCGAACTTCTGGAAGGTTCGTTTGCTCTGGAAATAATTTGCGCAGATTATCCCGATACTTTATTCGCCGTAAAAAAAGATAGCCCGCTTATTATCGGAATTGGGGAAAATGAAAATTTTATAGCCTCAGATATTCCGGCAGTACTTTCAAAAACCAGAAAAATATGCAGATTAAAAGAAAAACAAATTGCTGTTTTAACCAGCAAAAATATCGATATTTTTGATTTTGGCGGAAATAAAGCCAAAATGGAAATTTCTGAAATAAACTGGAATGTAGATACTGCAGAAAAAAACAATTACGACCATTTTATGATAAAAGAAATAATGGAACAACCCAAAGTTTTAACCGACACTATTTCGCCAAGGTTAAAAGACTACTCAATAAAGCTCGATAACCTTAATTTTACCGAGGAATACCTTAAAAATCTTAATAAAATATCAATCGTGGCTTGCGGTTCTGCATACCATGTGGGGTGCGTGGCAAAATACTTTATGGAGGAGCTTATCAGAAAACCCGTTGAAGTTGAGCTGGCTTCAGAATTTAGATACCGTTCACCGATCGTAGACAAAAACACACTGGTAATAATAATCAGCCAGTCCGGAGAAACCGCCGACAGTTTAGCCGCACTACGAGAAGCCAAAAAATTGGGCGCACGAGTTCTTTCTGTGGTAAATGTTGTAGGAAGTTCAATCGCCAATGAATCGGACGACGTTCTTTACACTTGGGCAGGCCCGGAAATTGCAGTTGCAACTACAAAAGCCTACAGCACACAGCTATCCCTTATGTATTTAATTGCTCTTTATATTAGCAAAGTTTTAGGAACCATCACAGACGAAAAATACAAAAATATTATAGAAAACATTAAATCAATCCCCGAAAAAATAGCCGGCATTTTAAAAGGGTCATCTTCAACCGAAGAAATTGCAAAAAAATACTATCAAACGGAAAAAATATTCTTCATCGGCAGGACATTAGACTACGCCGTTTGCATGGAAGGCTCTTTAAAATTAAAAGAAATTTCATACATTCATTCCGAAGCCTATGCAGCCGGAGAATTAAAACATGGCACGATATCCCTTATCGATAATAAAACACTTGTCATCGCACTTGCCACTCAAGATAAACTATTTGACAAAACAATCAGCAACATAAGGGAAGTAAAATCACGAGGCGCAACAATTTTACTGATAACCACAGAAGATAAAGCAGATAAAATTTCCGATATTGCAGATGACGTTATTTATATCCCAAAAATTTCAAATATACTCTCCCCTTCTCTGGCAGTTATACCAATGCAGCTTCTTTCTTATTATATAGCAAAATTTAGAGATTGTGATATCGATAAGCCCAGAAATCTTGCAAAATCAGTTACTGTGGAATAAATATTAAAACAAAAATCCTTTAACGATTTTTTACCGTTAAAGGATTAATTTTTTTGCTTTTTAAAAATTAATTTAATATGCCTATATTCCCATTTTTCACTTTTTTCGCTTCTTCTTCCAAAATTTCCGCTAACTCTTTAGTAATATTATCTATTAACTGAACCATGCTAACAAATTCCGTTTTATACGTACTATATTTTTCCCATTTTGCTTTTTTGGCGAACACTTCGCTACATTTTTCTACCATTATTTTAAGTTTTTCAACTTTTTCTTGTAAACTATTTGAATTATAATATTCTTTATTTGCTTCTCTAAATTTACCTAAATGCTTCTCCCAAAACTTTTTATATTCCAAAAATGGAAAAGTTTTCACTTTGGTTGGATCTTTTACTTCTTCTTTTAACTCCCTAAGATACCTGCTTTTTAAAGAACTTAATTTACTAACAAGATTTTTTGCTTCATCAATAACAGTTTTCGGCATAAAAATCACCTATCTTTCTTAATATTTAAATAAATTATACATTTTTTTCGAAATTTGTCAATAATAAAAATGCATAATTTTGAAAAAATTTAAAAATAAAAAACAAACTCATTTTAAATGGGCTTGTTTTTTGACGTACTAAGCGGATTTGAATTTATTGCATCTTGAATTTGTTTATCGCACACGTGGGTATATATTTCTGTGGTACCCAAATTTTCATGCCCCAGAATTTCTTTTAGTATTCTAATATCCGTATTACCGTATTGATACATAAGTGTGGCCGCCGTATGCCTTAATTTATGCACGGAATAGCCCATTCCGCTAAGCCCAGCCAAATCCAGATACTTATTAACCAAATGCTGAACTGTTTTTGGGCTTATTCTTTTTAAATGCCTGCTTATAAAAAAAGCATTTCTTTCTTTTAACCCGTCCACAGGCCGAACTTTTTTATATTTTTCAATGGCTTCTTTGCAAGCGTCGTTTATGTACACAATTCGTTCTTTGTTTCCCTTTCCGATAAGCCGAAGCGTTCCGTCTGCCCTTATATCGTTAAAATTAATTCCCACAAGTTCCGAAAGTCGCATACCACAATTTAAAAACAAAGTAATTATGCAGTAATCACGTTCTTTATATTCGCCGCCGTTTTCCAAAACAGTATTTAAAAGCTTAAAACTTTGCTCCAAATTTAAAAACTTTGGCAATCTTTTCCCCAATTTAGCGGTTTCAAGTTCTTTTACGGGGCTTGACTCCAAAAGAGATAGTTTATTTGTAAGATAATCAAAAAACACCCTTAAGCTGGAGGCTTTTCTGGCACGGGCGGCCTCGTGATTTCCTCTTTTATCAAGTAAATAATTCATATATTCAAAAACATCAATCAGCGTAATTGTTTTTATAAATTCTATATCTATATCATTAATAGCTATATCCTCAAATTCTACGTCATTATCCACCACATGGCGTTTTACTTTCATGTATCTAAAAAAAGTGCGAAGATCCAAAAAATACTCCTCCACCGTTTTTGGCGATTTTCCTTTAACGGTTTGAAGATACCCTAAAAATTTTTTCATAAGCAAAGGAGATTCATTTAAAATACTTTCTTTCATTTTCCCCTCCTAAACATTAAAGATACTCAACATAATAAATAAGCTAAGTATCTTTATAAATTTATATTAACTTTGGAGCTGATAACCGGACTTGAACCGGTGACCTCTTCCTTACCAAGGAAGTGCTCTACCGACTGAGCTATATCAGCAAAACGTGGCAGGGGCAGAAGGACTCGAACCCTCGACACGCGGTTTTGGAGACCGCTGCTCTACCAACTGAGCTATACCCCTAAACGTGTATAAACACCGTGCAATTGTAATTATACACTTAGAAAAAGGCGATGTCAATAATTAATTTACACTATTGATATAAACGCCGCGCTTCCCCCTCGTTTCCCATTTGTGGCACGGTGAGAAAACAGCAAATCATGATTACATTTTGTACACACATCAGATTTTACTATGTTTTCTTTCAAAACACCTTCTTTTAAAAGCATCTGCTTGTTTACTTCCAATAAATCTATATTTGCTTTGTCGCTGTTTTTATCATATCGTTTTAAATATGTTTTTGGCAAACCAAGCTTTTCAAATTCTGGCAAAATATTCTCAGATACTTCAAAACAGCACTGCCCTATTGCAGGCCCCAAAGAACAAATTAAATCACTCGGCGACGAACCATAGCAGGTTACAAATTTTTCCACAAGTTTTTTTGCAATTTTCTGAACGGTACCTTTCCACCCTGCATGAGCTAGGCCAACAACTTTTTTCACACTGTCCACCATAAATATCGCCGGGCAATCAGCATGAAAAGTAGCTAGGGTTACGCCTTTAATATCTGTAATAAGGCCGTCTATACCGGAAAATTTTCTGTTGTTTAGTGTGCCGGGTTTAATATCATTTTCATAAATGCATTTAATTTTACTGCCGTGAATTTGAGAAGTAAGAACCAGCTTTTCCATATTAAAACCTAAGGCATCACAAAAAATCCTGTAATTTTCATTTACATTTTCTGCTATGTCTCCCTGAGAGTAACTCAAATTCATAGATTTAAATTGTCCCCTACTTACCCCGCCCAATCTGGTAGAAAAACAGTGCTTTAAAAAACTGAACTTTTCTAGATTTTTAAACGTAAGGTACCCCACTGCGTTTTTAAAATTAATATTCATTGTTTGGCTTTTAAATTTCATAAGTTCTCCTTTTTATAATTTTTGCAGATTGTATAATTAAATTTAAAATGATAATATATAACTAAAATATATTCACGAAAGATGGTGTTAATTTGATTGCTGCACTAATAATTATTGCTTCTTTATTTTTGCTTATTTTTATTGTTTGCGGCGTTGTTGCGGGATATTTATATAATTTAATTATTTGCCCTTCGAGCGACAAATCTATAATACTTTTAGCACCGCACAACAAAAAAAATTCATTTTTAAGCAAAGAAAACGATCAAAATATACCCTATAAAATGCCGTTTAAAAATAATTCACAAAGTGTGTATATTAAATCTTATGATGGCCTTAAACTACATGCGTATGTTTTGAAAAATCATGCACTTAGCAACAGCTGGGTCATCATGTGCCACGGGTACAGCGGGAATGCACTGCGGCTTAAAAGGGCAGCCGCGCTTTTCTATAAAATGGGTTTAAATGTGCTGGCACCAGATGCAAGAGGTCACGGCAAAAGCGAGGGGAAATACATTGGAATGGGCTGGCATGAAAGATTTGACGTTATAAGCTGGGCTAATTTAATTATTTCCAAAAATAAAGATGCAAAAATTGTTTTATATGGTGTTTCTATGGGCGGGGCAACTGTTGCCATGGCTTCGGGAGAGAATTTGCCTAAAAATATAAAGTGTATAATAGAAGATTGCGGATACACAAGCGTATGGAGTGAACTAAATTATCAATTCAGAAAATTTTTAAAATCAAAATTCAAGATTACTGCAAATCTTATTTTAAATTTGGTTTCCTTGGAAACAAAAATACAGGCAAAATACTCATTTAAAGAGGCCGATGCATTAAAACAAGTAAAAAAATCAAAAACGCCGATGCTTTTTATTCATGGGTCAAAGGATAAATTTGTGCCAACATTCATGGCAGATAAATTATATGATGCCGCCACCTGTAAAAAAGAAAAATTAATAATCGAGGGCGCCGCACATGCAGAATCTTATGAATTCAGCCCTGGTCTTTATGAAAAAGCCGTTAAAAATTTTATTGAAGAAAATTTATAATTTTAAGCTAATGAAAAACCAAAAGCCGGCATAAACTCTTTGATAAAATAGCCCACTTCCGGATACTTATCAGCCATGATTTTTAATTTTTCTGTAATTGTAACCAAGGGTTTATTAAATTCAGGGTTATTTAAACTTTTTTCCCTTAAGCATTTAATAAGTGCCGACAAAATATCTGCGTTTTTTACTATTTGCCAAAGCTCTTTTTCTTCTTCCGTGTGGCTTAAAAGGGGCCTGAAATCATCTTTAAACTCTTCCGGAAGCATTGAAATCATCTCGCTAACTGCCACTTGTTCGATTTTATCGTAAAGCGGCTTCATTTCTGTTCCAAAATACTTAACAGGCGAAGGCATATCACCGGTTATCAACTCAGTTGTATCATGATAAAGGCCCAAAAGTGCCGCCCTTTCTGCGTTTACTTTCCCGCCGAATTTTTTGTTTTTTATAACCGCCAAAGCATGCGCCAAAAATGCAACTTCCGCGCTATGGTCTGCTAAATCTTCGGATTCGTTGTTTTTAAAAAGCGCCCAACGATTCACATATCTGAGCCTGGAAATAAAACTAAAAAACGAATTACCTTCGTCAGACGTCCCACCAAAATTTGTGGGTATATCACTGCTCAAGCACCGGGTGTCTTTACTGCTTTTTTCGGGATTTTCGGGCCCCGGCGGATCTGCATATACACATGATAAAGAAAGACAAAAGCATGTACAAAAAGCTATAAGTTTCAATGTGTTTTTAAAATAATTATTCTTTTTCATTAAATTAAAAATCCTTTTCTAAAAATATTTTAAACACTAAAAAGTATGTCATCGTAAGTAGGATATGGCCAATAAGATCTTGGCATGTTAAATTCCATTGTGTCTACTATATTTCTAAGTATATTCATATTTTCCAAAACATCTTTTTTGTATTTATCAGCCTTTTCCACCAAATCATACGTTTTTTTGGCAATATCCAGTGTATCTATCAAATCACTTAGTGTTTTACTTGCTTTTGAAGTAAGGTCAGAAAGAGTTTTTAAATTTTCCATTTCATACTCAGAGGAAATCGCCGCACCTATTTTGTTTTTGTTTAATATCTCGCTGCTAAGCTCTTTTGTATAACTGCAAACTGCGGGCAAAATTTCATTTTTTACCATGTTTATCATAGTTTTTGCCTCGATGTGAATAACTTTGCAGTAGTTTTCCATATGTATTTCGCATCTAGAAACAAGCTCTCTGTGAGATAATACTTTATGAGTGGTAAACAGCTTAACATTTTTTTCATCAAGCGAATGTTTAAGCGCATCAACTGTTGTTTTATAATTGCAAAGTCCACGAGAATTTGCTTCTTTCTCCCATTCTTTTGAATAGCTGTTACCGTTAAATATAACTCTTTTATGCTTCTTTATTGTTCTTTGCAAAAGGTCGTTAAGGTCTTTTTCTATATTATCTGATTTTTCCAACTCGTCTGCAAACTCCTTTAAAGATTGCGCCGTTATTATATTAAGTATCATATTTGTTGCCGCAATAGATTGCGCAGAGCCAACCATTCTAAACTCGAATTTATTTCCGGTAAACGCAAAAGGAGACGTGCGATTTCTGTCTGAAGTATCGCAAGGAAAAGCCGGCAAAACATCTAGCCCAACATAGAATTCACCACGTTTTTTTCGGTTATATATTTTTCCTTCTTCAATAGATTCCAAAATTTCCATAATATCTTCCCCAAGATAAACCGAAACGATAGACGGTGGGGCTTCGTCTCCGCCCAAACGGCAATCGTTGCCCGCAGAAGAAATAGAAATCCTAAGAAGGTCGGCGTATTCATCAACGGCTTTAATCATAGCACAAAGAAACACCAAAAACTGGGCATTATCTCTTGGTGAAATTCCGGGTTCAAAAAGGTTTACGCCCGTATCCGACGAAAGCGACCAATTATTGTGTTTTCCGCTGCCGTTTATTCCTTTAAATGGTTTTTCATGAAGCAGGCAAACCAAATTATGTTTTTCCGCAACCTGTTTTAACGTTTCCATTATTATATGATTTTGGTCTGCGGCATGGTTAGAAAAAGTATGTATCTGCGCAACTTCATGCTGAGCCGGTGCGACTTCGTTGTGCTTTGTTTTAGAGGGAACACCTAATTTCCAAAGTTCTTCATCAAGCTCTTGCATAAAATCGGAAACTCTTGGTTTAAGAGCGGTAAAGTAGTGGTCAGAAAGATCCTGAGCTTTAACGGGTTTTGCACCAAAAAGAGTTCTACCGCAAAAAATTATATCTTTGCGTTTTTTATAAACTTCTTTATCTATTAAAAAATACTCTTGCTCAGCACCCATTGATGGCGTAACTTTTTTTACACTGTTGTTACCAAGTATTTTTAAAACCCTGAGAGCCTGTTTATTAACCGCATACATGGATTTAAGCAACGGCGTTTTTTCGTCAAGAACTTCCCCACTATACGAGCAAAAAAATGTGGGTATATACAAAGATTTATTTTTTACAAAAGCATACGATGTAGGGTCCCAAGAGGTGTACCCTCTTGCTTCAAATGTTTCCCTAAGACCTCCGGACGGCAAACTGGAAGCATCGGATTCACCTTTTATAAGTTCTTTAACCGAAAAGCTCATTTTTGCGTTACCGTTATCATCAAATTCTAAAAAGCTGTTATGCTTTTCGGCTGTTATTTCCGTTAATGGCTGAAACCAATGTGTAAAATGCGTTGCTCCTTTTTCTATTGCCCAAGATTTCATTGCTCTTGCGACAAATTCGCCCGTTTCAACGTCTATTGGAGAATTCTCATTAATAGATTTTTTTAAATTTTCGTACACTTCACACGGCAACAATTTTTTCATTACTTCTTCATTAAAAACCATGCTTCCAAACATTTCTGGAATACTTGCCATTTTTAATAACCTGCTTTCTTTATAAATTTACACAACAAAACAATTATATACCATAACAATTATGGGTTCAATAATCTTTTAAATGCTTTTTTAATTAATTTTATTTATAAATATCAGGCTAAAAAATTGGCTTTTTAAATTAACAAAATCAGTTAAGAAGTGCTATGCTTAAATTTAAATACGCAGCAAAAGTAAGCCACAGAATATACGGAATATTAAGGTAAGCCGCGGCCGGTTTAATATCATAAAAAAATTTAATCATCCAAACTACCAAAACCCACAAAATAATTAAAATCACAAACGCCAAATAAAACATACGGCCTCCAAAAAACGCAAACGGCCACGAAAAATTGATTACCAGCTGCACAAAATAAACAACAAGCGCTTTATCTTTTAATGAAGACATGGATTCATAAATCATATAAGCAGAAATACCCATTAAAATATATAAAATTACCCAAGCAATCGGAAACAAAATAGATGGCGGAGCAAATTTGGGCAAAACAATATCGTCGTAAACAGACATTGAATTCCTGGTTAAAAAGCCAACAATCAGTCCCCCGCCCAAAGATATTAACAAGCTAACTATTAAAGGTTTTATTTTAATCATTCAATCAGTCCTTTTTCAAAAATATATTTATATTATGCACCATGTAATAAATTTTATTATTAAAAGCTATTTTATATTACAAAAAACCGCACCAAAAACTGATGCGGTTTAAAATTTTATACTATGTATCCTGTTTTTTAAAGGAATATCGTTATCCTCGCCTTTAAATCTTTGTGTGACTCACGTTAATCAGCAACTTCGTACAATGCGGATAAAAACTGCATATTCAACTCACTCGGCTGGACTACATTTGAATCATCTTTTGGCTGAGCCAAACGTTTTTTCTTACTTGGATAATATTCCAAAATTGGTGTAGAAGGCACATCTGATTCGCTCGGCTGAACTAAGTGCTTTCTTTTACTTGGGTGGTATTCTACAATCGGTGTAGGATATGCATTTGACTCATTTCCAGAATAATCTTTTACCGGTGTAGTGGGCATATCTAACTTGTTCGTTTGTTTAATCCTGCTACGAGTTCTTTTACCAATAGGAGTACATATATTATTCATTAAATTCATCGCTTCAGAATATCTTCCCGATCTAAGCAAATCAGGCAATTTGGCATATTTTCTGAGCTTAGTAACTATGAGACCATCATTATTTAAAATATCCCCGTAATCAATACCGTACTCCCTCAGCGCTCTTTTTAAATCCTTAAATCCTAATTCAAAAACATCTTCTAATTTTTTCCTTTTATTAAAACATTCCTGCTCGGCTTTAAGATATTGAGCACTCATACGGCTTGCGCTATGACTCCCTGTTTTCCAGTGAACTTCCTTAGGGATTAAAACAGCCGGAGCTTCTTCTACACTTATTACACCAGGATTGTTTCTGCAAAAAGAACTGGAAATTAAGTGATGCGACTCATATTCTCCGCCACTTCCGGTATGAAAAACGTTGTCATAAGCACCACAATCTAAAATTATAACTTTTTTACGTCCGTCGTTGTCTATAAAAAAGTTGCATTTAAGATGCTCAATTTGCTGTCTTCTTGGTTCCCGACTCTTAAAAATATTTTTACCTGATGCAGTTAACTTATACCCATCAACATAAATTACATATCTGGCAGCTGCATTTGTGGGCAAAGTCACGCTTCCTATCATCATTAACGTTAACATTGCACCTGAAATCAATTTCCTTAAAAAATACTTCATGTTTAAAATGTTAAATCCTTTCCGAATTTATATAATTATATTTTAACACTAATATTTTTTAAAACAAATAGTTTTTCAATTATTTTTTAAATTTCTATTATTTTTTTAAAAATTTTCCACCAAAATTCGATTTATTATAGTTATTTAACTAAATTTAAATTATTTTTAAAGATTAAAAAATTATATTTTTAAATGAAACGAAAATTGTTTTTAACTGCTAAAAAGTAAGCAAAATTTATAACTTAAAATGGTTTTAATGGTTTAACAATCGTACTATAAACTAAAAAATGTTGACATCCCATTTTAAATATTGTAAAATTACCACATATTTTAAAAGGGGAGGAAATAAGTATGGGCGAAATACTCACTAAAATAAAGAGGAATTACAAAACACACCAAATAAAAAAAGAAAAGTCCGAAAGCATCTCCGAAGAAGAACTAAAAGAAATACTAGGAGATCTGTATAAAGAACTCGAAAAAGGCATAAAAGAGTACGAAACAGAATGGAAAAAAGCAAACATCAACACGGACGTCAAAAAAGAATTTACCAGTTTTGAATCTTATTATAAAAAACTAAAATATACGTTTTTGGCATGCCAAAAAAACATAGATAAAACCGTAGATAAAATAGATAAAATGGCTGACATCTTAGACAAAATGCCTGAAAAAATTGGCAAAGCAAAAGACACAGAAAAAAGCCTGGATAAAATTGGGAAAATTGAAAAATTACATCCTGATGCTAAACGTTTAAAAAAAGAAATAGCAACAATAATTGGAAATCTTAAAGAACTGCGTAACAAACAAAAAGAAATAATGCAAAAAGATAGCGGTTTATCATCTATTACCCCAAAATATTTAAAAAACAAACTAAAAGCAATTAAGAAATCTGAAAAAACTACAGACAGTCGTAGGATTAAAGAAAAAGCTAACAAATTAAAGGCGTTAATAGACTTATTAAATACCAACGCAAATAATTTTGACAAATCGTGCAGGGATTCATACATCGATGGCAGAAAATATTATTTTAATAAATTTAAAGAAATTGCAAAAGCAAAAGCAAAAAAGAAAAATAATAAAAACGTACAAAGTTTTAAAGATGATGAACTATCCAAGTTTTTTAAAACAGGAAAAACAAATATCATTTATTTTTCACTAGGTTTTATTAACTGTTTTTATGCAAATTCATATAAATCGTCAAAAGAGTTATATCAGGAAGTACAAAAACTACGCCAAGAAACCGATAAAATTACAGACAGCAAACTGAAAAAAGTCGGAAAACTTGCTGCAATATTAATCCCCGGACTAATAGGCATGGTGGCAAGTGTTATGAGTGCATTTAGCAGTGACTTAATTTTATTTATATCAGCCTTGGGATTTATAGTTTCTCAGTTAGGATACAGCACTCAAGAAACAATTGATGGTTCAAACGCCGGTATGTCTGGCATCAACAAACAAAACGACTTAAACATTAAAGAAGCTTTAGAAGAACTAGAAAAATTAGAAAAAATAAGAAATTAGCAAAAATTAAAAATCAAGCATTTTACTGCCTTAAACTTTGAAACAGTAAAGTGCTTTTTTGCTGTATTTTTTTAAAAAATTTAATTAATTTGCACACCAAAAAGCAAAAAATGCCGCCTTTTTTAAGTTTAATAAGGAGGTATAATTTTTATGGAATTTAAAGGAATAGACGTTTCTAAGTGGAACGGAAATATTAATTGGAGCAAAGTTAAAAATGCCGGCATTAATTTTGCTATGATACGAGAAGGTTTTGGAGTGAAAAATCCAAATCAAATTGACAAAAAATTCAAAGAAAACATATTAGGCGCCAAAAACTCAGGGGTTAACATCGGGGTTTACCATTACAGCTACGCATGTTCGGCGGAAGAAGCCACGGACGAAGCACATTTTTGCCTTGAAAACATTCAGGATTTGCAGCCAGAATACCCTGTTGTAATCGATATTGAAGACAAAAGCCAGCTAAAGCTTACAAACCGCGAGAGAACAGATATTGTTAAAACTTTTTGCGAAGAAATTGAAAAAGCGGGCTACTACGCTATGTTCTACTGCAACTTAAATTGGCTTAATAATTATTTGTATAAAGACGAACTAACGCAAAAATACGACCTTTGGCTTGCTCAATGGAATATAGGATCACCTTCAAATGAATGTGGTATATGGCAATATTCCAGCACAGGAAATATAGACGGAATAAACGGATACGTAGACCTTAATATATCATACAAAAACTACCCCGAAATCATAAAAAATAAGGGCTTAAACCGCTATGGAAAAAATAACACCAATAAAACATCAAATAAGTCTTATTTTGAATACACGATTAAAAAAGGCGACACTCTTTGGGAAATAGCTCAAAAATACCTTGGAAGCGGCACAAAGTATAAAGAAATCAAATCTTTAAACGGACTTGAATCGGACACAATTTACGTTGGCCAAACATTAAAAATACCAAAATAAGGAGATCGTTATTTATGAATAAAGAAATATCTAAAATTTTAATAGTTTGTAGTCTTATTGAAGGAATTATAACATACATAAACAGTTTTTTTGTTTCAGGGAGTCCCCATTATCAAATGATTTTAAGTTTGCTTTTTGGGGTATTTATTGCAGTAGCTTATAAATTTGATATATTAAAAATGATAAATATAAAAAGCAGCAATCCCTACATTGGAAGTGTTTTAACGGGAATACTTTTTTCAAGAGGGAGCAACTATATACATGACGTTTTATCACTTATGAACCTTATATAAAAAATAAAAGCCCACGAAAACAATTCGCGGGCTTTACTTACAATTTATTTATACCAATATTGCTTACTATTAATAACATCAAGCTGATTATAATTTAATATTTGAATATTAAAAGTGCTGTTCTCGCTACTCCATGTTACTTCCGGAAGAACAATTTCTTCATCAACTTTTTCAACTAATTCGCTAAGGTGTTTTTGGCCTGTTGCTTTTACAATTGGGATATAACCTTTATTTATAGAATGCTGCAATAAAACAGCAGGTGAAAAATGACGCTCTTTTACCAAACGCCCTCGTCCCAAAGGCCTGTAAGTTTCATATTTTATTTTATAAGATATACATTTACTATATACTTGATTTCCCATATTAAATAAATCTAATAAAAATTTTGAGCCATACCAATATGGGTTTTGCACCACTTGAATATAATGAATTAAATTATCTCTTACCAATTTATCGAATTCACCCACAGTAACAGTACTAAGACCAAATTTTATATTCTTATATTTTATATCCTGTTTTAATTCTTTAAACACTCTTACTACATCACTAAACGACACGGCAGGAGGAAGTTTTTTATTAAATACAAATTCATCTACATGACCAAATCTTTCTATTGATTTATCGAGCTTATTTCTAATATAACCTTCTAAATTGTTAATATTTTCCACTAAACTATCCCCTACAAACACACTACCCCCAAAAGTACCGGGAAATGAAAATCTAGAAATAATATAAACATTGTTGCCCATAAATTTAGCTTCAAAATCTTGAACAGCCTTACCCATATTTTGCTCAACATCAGGATCATCTGACGATGTGTCAATATTATAAAACCCATTCTCAAGCGCCTGCATCACATAACTATAAGCTTCTTGCTCACCAACTTCATCCGTCCCGATTATAACTTGATTTTTCTTTACCGCACTACATTTAAAAACTATAAATCCCAAAATAAAAATAGCCAAAAACGACACTAATAAATTTTTTGAAAATTTCATAAAATCATCCTTTCGTTAAAATAATTGCTTATAATTATAATACTATTATAGCAAAAAAATCAATATAACTTTTATTTAATAATGCTAAATTTAATATTATCCTGACAAAGTGCAACGTAACACCTGTATATAAACCATTGGTGCACAAATATATTTTTATAAAACAGTTGACAAATAACTAAATATGTGTTACAGTTAGTTTTAGTAAATTCAAAAACAAAAGGAGGCTAAAAAACTATGGATTTCAAAAAATTAACCGATACCGAACTTGAAAATATTACAGGTGGGAAAAAAACAAAAATAAAAATAACTACAAAAGAAAAGTATTACCATGATGACTCGCTGACATGTTTTGCAAGGATGTGCACAGAAAGTCCTATTGCGGGAGCAATCAGCGGAGCATTTTTAATAGTATTTGGTGCATTTATATTTGGCATAAGCATCCACAATGCTTCAAGAAATAATAATCACTAAACAATCACATCGCATTTCTTTAAATATTAAACTTGACACTTCCAGACTAAAATGCCGTGATTATATATTTTATTTTTAAAACAAATACAAATCGAAAATCGCTTGGCAAATCGAAAAAGCACCCTGAATTCAGGGTGCTAAATTATTTATTTTTTATTTATAATATTTTTCTTCCTTTTTCTTTTGACCTCTCGCCCATTCAGAATTTAAATCACAATCATTATCTGCAGCAATCTCAAACAAAAGATACATCATATCGTAAATTTGATGTGAAACAGCAGCGTTGTCAGAATTTTTAACGGCTGATTTTAACAAGTCCAACTCTTTTTCCAACCATACTAATTTTTGGTCTTGATTTTTACATAAAACCCCAATTTTTTTCATAAACTCTTTTACTTGATCTCTGTATTTATTTAACCCCATATCAGTATCCCAGTACTTTTCTTTTACTTCATCTGTGTACTGTTTTTTGTAATTTTGTAATTTTTTAATTTCAAAAATATCAAATTCACTAAAACTCATGTTATCATCTCCCTTAAGCGTTTTATCTACAAGCCTAATTAACTTGTTTAATCTGCCCAGTTTTAATGTGAATAAATTTTTGTGATTTAAAAGTGCTTTTTCTATATCAAAGTTAAGATTTTTTATTATGGATTCGATTTCTTTAAGTGGGAAATTCCAATTCCTTAAAAAACAAAATTTGTTGCAAAGTTTTTAGATCTTCATCGCTGTAAAGTCTATATCCTGATTCAGAATATTTGCTCGGTTTAAATAAACCTACCCTGTCATAGCGATGAAGCGTTTTACACTAACAAGATTATACTTGAATTCTTGTCCAAACGAGACTAATGTAAATCCCATATTTTTAATATTTTTCACAATTCGCACCGTACCCCGTGTAGGGTGCGACCATTGCTTCTTTTGTAATTTTCTTTTCAGACTTGATATTTCAATCCACGCACCCCGTAAGGGGTGCGACTAAGCGATTGTGCCATACCTGCAACAGAATACTTATTTCAATCCACGCACCCCGTAAGGGGTGCGACACAAATGTTGGACAAAATGAGCGCCGAGATAGATATTTCAATCCACGCACCCCGTAAGGGGTGCGACTTATTACAATTGTATTTTGGAGACTCCCGATGGATTTCAATCCACGCACCCCGTAAGGGGTGCGACCCAGCTCCCTTATAAACAAAAACAAAAATAAAAAAGATTTCAATCCACGCACCCCGTAAGGGGTGCGACTTATAACGATGATACTAAAACATTTTCGTTTAATATTTCAATCCACGCACCCCGTAAGGGGTGCGACCGGTAAAACGATCCCGTCTTGTTTTAGCGTTTCGAATTTCAATCCACGCACCCCGTAAGGGGTGCGACTAGCCATTTATCACATCTCTGATTTTTACTCTATATTTCAATCCACGCACCCCGTAAGGGGTGCGACTTAATATATCGGTCTATAACTCGCCCTTGAGGCATTTCAATCCACGCACCCCGTAAGGGGTGCGACAGCAAAATTATACAAAAAATAAAAATATTTTTTATATAACATTGCAAATATCTAAAAAACATTTGGCTGTACATAAAAAGCACAAATAAATTTTAGATAATTTATTACATATTATACACATTTTCAAGTGCGAATCAACCCATAAAAATATGTTTACTTAGGTTTCGCATTAAATAATTATGGTTCCCTCAATATCAAAACTTGGCTTTGCGCCTATATGATCTATTTTAGTTTTATACTTATTCCCAAGATAATAAAACCTTAAACTATCTGTATCCTTATCTATTATTTTTTCAAGTTTGTTTTTTATTTGCAAAAATTTAGCTGTATCAGCAACACATTCAAATACTGAATTCTGCACTCGCTGCCCATAATTCACACATTCTTTGGCGATTTTTCGGAGTCTTTTCTTCCCTGCAGAAGTTTCCGTATTTACATCGTATGTAATTAATATCATCATTTCTTACTCACCTCTTTTATTTATAGAAAAACGGCGGATATTCATCTAAATCTCCCCGTAAGTACCTTGCTAACAACAATGCTTGTGCATACGGCATTAGGCCCCATGGTAATTTCTCCCTTAAATAAGGGTGCAATATTTCTTCTTGAATTCTTTTATGCCATGATGACAAAATAGTTTTCCTGGTCTCATCATCCATAATAACGGCTCCACTTTCTTTTTTGAGAAATCCTTTAGACTTTACAACTTGTTTATTAATCATACTGATAACAAACCTATCCGCCAAAACACTTCTGAATTCCTCCATTAAATCAAGCGCCAAAGACACTCTTCCTGGTCTGTCCGTATGAAAAAAACCTACATATGGGTCCAGCCCAACAGATTCAAGCGCCGAAACACAAATGCTTATAAGAAGCGTATACGAAAACGACAATAATGCGTTAACATTATCAAGCGGAGGTCGCCTGGTTCTTCCTTTGAAATAGAACTCTTGCTTTTGATTAAGTATTAAATCATTAAAGCACGAAAAATATATACTCGCACAATTACCTTCAAAACCCCTTAAAGTATCATGTGAATTCACTATTCTTATTTTATTCAGATAATCACCCAAAATCTCAGATTTAGAATTCAAATTATCAATATCAAGTCTTAAGGGATAATCACGAACCGCTCGCTTAATGACAGCCATTGAATTATATACTTTCCCAGTGATAAAATTTCTTGATATCGCAATACTTCTGATAGGATCATCTGAAATTCTATACTGTTCTTTTCTAAGAAACACGTTACCATTTATTTTTCCGACAACCCTAGATAAAAATTTACCACTTTGTGATAAAAAAATTATACTTACTCCTCTTTCGGAACATGCATTCATCAATGCAGGACTAGCACCGGTATACCCAAATGTTACAATCGATTCAAAATTATGGATCGGGAACTTAGAAATTAATTCATTTTCACGCCGTATACAAATACATTCTCCGTCTAAAGATAAATATACATCAGGAGAAGTGATAAAAAGAGTATTAAGTAATTTTCTCATTTTTATTATCTCCTCCCTTTATAAAATTTTCAATGTAGCTTTTTACAGATTTATCACTGCAAACTTTAGGTAAACACAAATCTTTCAACGAACAAGAATTACAATGTTTACTAGTTTTTACTTTCGGCGTATATTTTCGTTGATACATTACATGCATCTCAGATAGAATATCTTTAAACTCGTTTCTAAGTTCTTCATCAATAAAGACTTTTTCACGATGTTTTATTTCCACATAGTAAATATACGCCTCCGAAATATCACAACAAAGCATTTCTTCTAAACATAACGCTTGTGCACAAAGCTGAAGTCTATCGCAATTTCTTCTTTTCGGGCCACCTTTTTTGTATTCCACTGGTACCACTTTATAAAAACCTTCTAAATCATTAACCTGTACGCCATTTTTATTTTTCTGAAATTCTACAATATCACATTCACCCGATATTCCAAGCTTTCTTGAAAAAATAGGCATACCTCGAACAATTACAACGTTTTTCCTGAACTCCCTAAAGAATTTATCGTGAGCTTTTTCGTGGGCAATGTGGCCTTTTACCGTATGATAGTTTTCGCCCCACTGATTTTCTACATGTATAAGTGCCCACTGTCGCCGACAAAACGAAAAATGCTGAATTCCCGAAATTTGCAAAAAATCTTCTTCACTAAACATAAATATGTACTATTTTATTTCGAAAATCTCAGGTTCCACATCGCAATTTTCAGGTTTTGTATAAGTAAACTCATAATCATCTATACTCGTAGGTAATTCCTTGCACCTATCAGATTTTAGTTTTGCCTCTATGCTACCATGAATTTGAGCCGTTGTAACTTTTGGGGTTTTACAATTGTGTTTCCACCAATAAAACCTGCATACTTGCATAGTTCCTTCAGGGCGCGCAGATGATGAGTCATTTTCAAATAGAGTTTTTAAAGCCTCTTTTATTTTTAGTGCATCATCGTAAGTAAAACCAGTTTTTTCTGCGAGTTGACAATTTATGCTTCCTTTAATCTTATAAAGTCCAAAACGAACAAAATGTTTCATACCCATTGTATCCGGCGATTTTCCGCCATCTTTTGTCGGATCACCGTTAACACTTTTTGTTATCTGTATACTTTGTATATCAACACTGTTCACGCTAATTGCTTGATGAACCGAAACAGGTCCACGAACACCTATTGAAACATTACCCGATTTAAACGCAAAAACTTGTCCGAAACTTCTTACATCTATCCATTTTTCGCAAGTATACTTCACCAACTTGTCTTCATCAAAATTTTTTTCTTTCTTCTCTGTTAATTCTGAAAACTCCTTTTTTGCACTGTCAAATCTTTCGGACAAACTCGTAAATCCGTCATCTGATCTTTCCTCCATTTTAACAAAGATGTTTTCGCCCATATCTTGAAGTCGGTTTCTAATTTTTCTCTTTATGCATACATCAGAAATTTCACCCAAATCATCAAGAGTTTGTCTGGGCCTGTTTCCGTTTAAAGGATCTCCATTAGGATTTGCATTTGTAGCTGATACAAACATTACAAAATCAATTTTGTTTCTTAAAGTTTCATTATTCATTTTAATCGTCTCCTTCTGTATTTTCATTATTTTTAATATTTAAAGCTATCATCTGGCAGTGATATCCAAGTAAATAAAGCCCATCAAGTTTTTTGTCATTTTTATAATCTTCAGTTTTAAATTTACTATGTATCAAATCTAGCAAGTTACCGTAATATGCCCTTGACCCTGATGAAAGTGAAACCAAATAAGGTCTCAATCTTTTTTCTATAATTTCCCAAGTTTTAAAAGGCCTTTGCGAAAAAGCGCTCATATATCTTCCTGCATTCGTTTCATTCACATTCTTATCATTTTTCTTGTATTGTGCCGCTTTTTCTATCTTGTCGGCAACAGCCAAAAGCCTTCCGTAAAGATAATTTCTGTCTGTTATATTTTCGTCTAATGCCATTTTGTATTCCCCCTTATTATTTTCAAACCAATATTTTTTTACACACGAACACGTTGCCCGCAAAACAGATTCCCAATTAATATAACTTTTATAACACTGCCTATTCGAAGCTTTATAAATAAGCTGTTCTACTATAGATTTAGGAATTTTTTTACCTTCAATTACGCAAGGCAACAATTTTGCCACTGTTACCCCGAAAAATTTATCTTTCTCGATTTCTATAAAACCATTTTCTCTCTCATTTCCATAAGCGTACTTGACTATATCTAAAATTGATGGCATACCTTCAAAAATTATTTTCTTGGATTTTTTAGAATTTTTGTCTTCTTTAATATATTTAAAATGCTCCCAAAAACCTTCTTTATGCCATTTTAAGATATTGTCAAGATACTCCTCCGTTAGAATCTCACGATAATATCTTATTGACATTCTTCCCTTACCAGGCGCTTCCAAAATTAAAATATTCATTTTTGCAATACCATTTTTTAAGTCTTTGCGAGGTGCTTTTAGAGTTTTTGCCGCTTTCATAAAGTCATCCAAGTAAACTTTATTTCCGGTGGAGTAGCTTTCAAAATTATTTTCATATATACCTAATGTGCTTTCCCATGGACGATTAGGAACCTTTTTAGAAAAAATCTGATTTTCCCATAAAACAAATTTTGATTCCCCTATTGTAAAACCCTGGTTTTCAATAAGCCACTTAAGCGCAAGGCTAAATTTTTGGTTAGCGTGAATACCAATGCTAAAAGCTTCACTATCATTTAAAAATCTTCCACGATATGTAAAGTTAGTACCATCATTTGCAGAAATAAGCTTTGAATTACCTAAAAATTTAAAAAAGTCTTTAGTTGCTAAATCTTCATTTCCCATAATATAGCAAATTTCTTTAAACTCATTTTGCCCTAAAACACAGTTTTCATAATAATCCGTATATCGCTTTCTGACCACCTTATTCTGCCAAAGCTCGTCACTTTCTCCGTCATCTTTTGATAAATTATCGCTTCTATCTTTATTGCCGACCACCTCAAAAAGTAAAAACCACTTCTTATTTAGATCCAAACCTGTGTTTTTTATATCTTCTTTTAAAGTTCCGCATTTTATGTATTTAAGTAAGGAATTTATTTTCGGATGACTGTAATCAGAATTACACCAATTTTCAAGGTTCTTAATGTATTTTCCCATACCTTCTTTATTATTTTCAAAATCAAAATACTCCAACAAATCAAAAACAGCATGCATCGCTTTTTGAGCTTTTTTGCCTGATCTTGCAAACGATTTACCGTTTACCGGAATTATTATAGACTTATCCTCTTTTCTTTTTCCTACATGAATTTTTTGCCCTTCTTCTTTACTTCGCGAAAATTGCTCAGCACTTATAAAATATCCATCCTCATTTAATGTAACAACCAGCAAAGGATCATTATTTACCGATTTATAATCATGATACAGCGGAGGCAAAGTAGAATTTTTATCATTTATTTGCTTATCATAGAATTCTATTAGATTTTTAAAAAGCCCCATTTTCATCCTCCTTTCTCTTATGAATTTAATGAATTAATTTCTTCTTCTACATTCTTAAAATTTTCATCTAACCCAAACTTCTTTATGCTCATTTTTCTTATATGCCTTTTTTTCTCTACTGAATTTGGCTCTGGAAACTCAATTATTCCATTTTTCATTTTGCAATGCCAAAACCTAACCGTCATATAATCCTTATCTTCCGACAAAAACGCTTCATCAGGGTAAGTTATACCATGAAACATATTGCCGAAGTCAATTGGTTCACTATCATATTCGTAAAAACTTTTCACTGTTTCAAAATTGCACGGCTTTACATATCCTGAACATTCACGAGTCCCTAAAAATATATCCCGTCTGCCTCCTCTTTCGAGTGCTCTTTTCGCCATAAAATAATGCTTGTCCTCTATGCGATCTTTTTTCAGTTCAGGCCGATTTGTGTTCCAAACAAAATGTGCTTCTACGACATATCTCACGTCTTTTAAGTATGTATAAAACGACCTATCACACACACTGCTGTCATTATATTTCATAGTTCGTATACTTTTAGATTCAGTTTTAATAGGATTCAAAACTTTTACTCTGTCTATAATCCATATAATAGTCGGTTTCCAGTAGATACTGTGCAAAATCCCTTTCAAAGCCTCATAAGTAGGAACATAATGGGAATTCTTTTCTCCACCTACTCTTGTAATAGGGTCTGAGAACAATGCATAATCCCCGTAAATTTCAAATTCCAAGGTGTTCTTTTTTTTCATTTTATCATCTCCCTTCAAATATAATTTTCATTTAAATTATCCATGTTTCGCTATCACTTTCCTCACTGCTAACTCCAAATATTTCATTATAATTTCTTTCTGATAATATATTTACACTATAGTTTTCATTTAAATATCTGGGGTCATAATCCAAATTCTTATATTCATTTTCATAAAGACTCACGGTATATCTCTGCAACTTCTTAATTATCTTCATTTTTTCAAAAAAATTCTTATCCGCATAAAGCTCCGCTATTAATTTTCCGGAATCCTTATAGTAAACTATAAAATCCTCTTTTTCGCCGTCTGTAATAACCTCAAATTCTCTTCCAGCAGTTTTCGGAGCTTGCATCATAAATGGCTCGATTTTGTTTTGCCTTACAAATTCATTATGGCAATCATTTGTATTTACCGATAAAAGCTCTAGAATACTACTGTTAAATTTACTATTATTTATCGGGTAAGTCATTTCACCTCTTCTTGAACCAAAATACTCATTATAATATTTATCCATAATTTCTTTTGAAAAAATATACTCATTATTTTCTTCTATCTTCTTTTTAAACAGATGAAAAATATTTTGGCTTTTTCTTTTTCCGAATTTTATATCTTCAAGAGACCCCAAATTTTCAAATTCTTCAAAAAACTTAACTACATAAAGTTTCCCTTTTTTGGGAGCATATTCATTGTTACGATTGCACCTACCACAAGACTGAATAATACTATCCATACCGCACATAGAACGCACAACAGTCTGAAATGAAATATCAACACCCGCCTCAATAAGCTGTGTACTTACACATATAATTTTTTCGCCGCCTTTAAGGGATTGTCTTATATGATTTTCCAAAACATCATTTCGATGTTGCGCACACATGTTTGTACTCAAATAATAAACTTTATAATCACTGAATTCCCGGTTCAACTTCTTGTAAATTTTCAAAGCGCATTTTTTGGTGTTTACTATTATCAAACAATTTAAATCTATTTTATCTTTTATAAAATTGGTAAATTCATCTTCATTTTTGAAAATATCATTTACTAAATGCGAGGATACCCTGGTAGGTAATTTATCTAAATGAACATCAATACTTTTTATATCTTGTATTTTATAACTAAGCTCATCAAAAGGCGGTTGAGTTGCCGAACACAAAACCACGTCCGCGTCACAAATTTTTGACAGAAAATTAATTGCCAAATTAAAAATATAAGTACACTTTATTGGCAAAAATTGAATCTCATCTATTATAATTACTGAATTACTTAAAGTATGGAATCTCTGTATATCTTCACGCCTTCCTCCAAAAAGGCAATTTAAAAATCGTACCGCAGATGTAGCAATTACCGGACTATCCCAATTTTTAATTTTACATTCATATGTTTCATTTGCTGTTTTATCGCTTTCGTCACTAATTACATTGCAATGATGTTCCAAAACATTTTCATCTCCAGCAACATCTTTCAAATCTTTAGCGTTTTGTTCCAAAATAGAATTAAAAGGCGCTATATAGAAAATATGATCTTTATTTTTTCGTCTGCATTTTTCAATCGCAAATCTTAGCGAACTCAAAGTTTTCCCCATCCCTGTAGGAACAGCCAATCTATAAATATTAGGCTTTTTATCTTGCGATGCTTCAAAACATTTATTTGAAATCTCGGAACGTAAATTGTCTATTTCTGTTTTATTTTCAAACATATTCAGTTTCTTATTTAATTTTTGGCTAAATTTATTCCATGTCTCTTTCTTGCTATCTTTAGAAACAAAATCTATACCATTTTCGAAGTTTGCGGCATCTGTACCATCAGCATCAATTAGCACTGACATCAAATACCTTGCAATCATGTTTATATAAAAATCACATTCCAGCTTTGATATATTTGAAAACTTTTCTTTAACATTTAAAAATAATTTTTCTATATCTTTACAAATATTTATAACCTTTTCTTCAAGTTCAGATTTGCTCATTTGCTTATCAAAAAAGCACTTACAAATATTGTCACAATCGTAATTTTTTCTGAAATCCATAATCCTATCTTCTTGCCTAACATGAAAATCATTTGGCGAGACAAAATCATCAATCCCATGGTGGCACATAACTACATTATTTATTAATTCTCTTACCAATGGATAGTACTTATCCTCAATATTCAAATCATCAAAAATAAGCCCCGAAGCAATGGCGTGTTTTACACTTCCACGTTTTAAACAGTCGCCTTCTTCAATGTATTTTTGAAACTTTTCGGAATACTTGCCTACATCGTGAACCGCTCCTATCAATTTAACAATCTCATTTAAACACTTAATCCCATTTAAACTATACGATATTTTTGCAACATTTTTACAGTGCTCATCTACACTTTGTAACCTATCATTATATTTATGCGCTATATACATAATATCCTCCCTATCTTAATTTGCATGTTCTTACAATTTTTATAAAATAAGATATATAAAATTAGATATTATTTTTCAAAGCTTCAACCACCTGTTTTATTTTGGCAAACATAAGTTTGGGACGCTCAGTCAAAAATTTTTCGTAAGACATATTTCCCCAACCATAAGATAGTAAATTCCTTCTTCCATTTTGATTATATCTTCGGAGCTTTTGTTCTTACATATTATCGGGATAATAAACAACCAGCAACTGATCAAGAATTCCCATTTTATCCTTCCAATCTATAAAAAACATAGTTTGCCATACGGTTTAACCGACTTTTAGAAAACAAAACATTTGCATTTAAAATATTAAGTGCTGCAATATACGCATTCCATTCATTATTTTCCCGCTTTTTTATTAAACTAAAAATGTAATAATTGAACAATAATATAAAAAATTTATACAATTTTATATAAATATGTTTTATGCTACCACATTTAATATTTATTGTCAAATAAAAATATTAATTATGTATAAATAAATTAAAAAATAGCACCATATCACAAAAGCTCCATGTGCTTAAAATATAGCGCTAATTAATTTTGTTTCTTATTTAATTTGTCAAGAATTAAAAAAATCTACCAATATATGGAATCAACAATAGAAAAGTAACAATATTTTAAAAATCTATATAAAAAATATCTCTTTCAAAAACATGATTTTTCATTTTTTCTATAAATTATAAAAAAACAGCTCCATATAATTTGGAAACCGTTTTTTAAAATAAGTATTAAAACCAAACTGTTACCACAAAAAAATTTTTGAAATAGATAGTGTTCGTTTTATACTCTGTTGGTGGAGGCGAGGGGAATTGAACCCCTGTCCGAAAAACAGACTATTTAAGCTTTCTACGAGTGTATCTAATGATCATTATTTCCCCATAAAGCAAGTTCATTAGAAAACTTGAGCTGCAGGTATTCTCTAATTCATGACCAAAGCCGAGAACATCTTTGATTCACGTTCACCGCTAATTCGTCATCTTACAATAGTCGCGGTTACCTAAAGTAAAATGTCTGCCTATTTAATTAAGCAGCAGCTAATTCTGTTGTGTTTCCGTTTAATTGGAAAGTTGTGACTTTTAAAGCAGTTCCACATTGCTACTCGCTTACTTAAACTTCTATTCCCCGTCGAAGCCGTTACGCCCCCATAATATATATTATATACTAAAATGATGCACTATTATGCTCATCGTATATAACATTAAGCGCTAAAGCTATAACGCAGATACAAATCGAAGTATAGTTTTCATCTAAAATTTCCGCTGTGTACTTCCCTTTCAGCCAGTTTCTTATTATAGTTTTACATTTTAAAACCATAATTAACTCATCATTTTTATAAAGACGCATTTTTCTGTCTCTCATACTTCGGGTCAAATACATTTCTTTATTCTCGCCAATGAATATTCCTTCACCCTTTTGAACTTTAACTTTAGCTTTTTTACCTGTTTCCAAGTTATTAATCACATAATCGTTTACCATCATAAATTTTCTTTTTAAATCTTCTTCGTAAAGCACTTCGCCGATGATTCTATTTTCCCTGTTTTTTACTTTCATTTTAAAATGCTCTTCGTCTTTTGTTTCAATATTCACTGTATATGCAGGAGTCTCCATATCACTTTCTTCGTAAATTTTCAATTTTCCGGTTCTGATTTGACCCGTAAAATTCAGCTTCATAAAACTTCCTCCTAAAAGCGCATACAGCCTATTATTTCCACTAAATTTTATACAGTAAGTGAAGTACAGTTATGCTCATCAAATATAACATTGAGTACTATAATTATAACACAAACACAAAGGGAAGTATAGCTTTCATCTAAAATTTCTGCTGTGTAATCCCCTCTGAGCCAATTTCTTAAAATTGTTTTGCATTTTAAATTCATAATTAATTTATCATTTTTGTAAAGACGCATTTTTCGATCTCTTATACTGCGTTCCAAATACATTTCTTTATTTTCACCGATAAATAATTTTTCGCCTATTTTTGCTTTAACCTTAGTTTGCTCCCCTGTTTCAAGATTATTTATTGTATAATCGCTTACCATCATGAATTTTCTTTTAACTTCTTCTTGATAAAGAATTTCACTTATCAGTTTATTTTCTTTATTTTTTACTTTCATTTTAAAGTGCTGTCTATCTTCCGTTTCCACATTTATGGTATATGCCGGATTTTCCATATCGTTTTCTTCGTAAATTTTTAATTTCCCTGTATCGATTTGTCCAACAAATCTCAGTTTCATAAAACTTCCTCCTTAAAAAACCAAAAAACAGTGCTATTTTTAATAACGATTGTTTTCTTTAAACGCGCGTTCCATATCACGCCGCGCAGAACGCTCTGCCAACACACTTCTTTTATCGTGCAGCTTTTTACCTTTGCAAAGGCCAATTTGAACTTTAACTCTCGATCCCTTAAAATAAAGCGAAATTGGTATAATTGATATTCCATCTTGCTTTACCATGCCGTAAAGTTTAAGTATTTCTTTTTTATGCATCAGAATTTTGCGCACTCTTAACGAGTCAACATTAAATATATTACCCTGTTCATACGCTCCAATATGTATTCCGTTGGCAAATAATTCTCCTTTTACAATAGAACACCACGAATCTTTTAAATTAACATTTCCTTTTCTCAAGGATTTTACTTCTGTTCCCTTAAGCTCGATTCCACCCTCGAAACTTTCTATTATAAAATAATCATGAAAGGCTTTTTTATTTTTAGCTATTGTTTTTAACATTTCTTTGCTCATTTTTATCACCTTCGCGATTTTAATTTTATCAATTTAATCTTTTTGTGTCAATAAAATTTTAAAAAACATTTCTGATATTTTGGCTTTTTCATGCGGTTTATAGGCATCAAGTTTTAAAAATTACAAAAAATTTAAAAAATATTACAAAAAGTGTTGACAATTGTAATTTTTAGTGATACAATAATAATAGGTTAATTGATAATTAACCAAATACAAATTGAAAAGGATGGTACTATTATGACCAACGAAAAAAATCTAGCAAAAAGTCTTATTATCAGTGCTTCAATTATCGGAGGTTCAATACTTCTCACAGGAGGTCTCGGCATTTTATCCCACTTCATAGGCGGACACAAAAAACCTCAACCGCACATAAACAACACATGCTGCGAAAGAAGAATTCCAAACGAACACGAAAGCTTTAAAAAAGACGGCAAAATGCCAAATCACGGCCACATGAAAAATCGTGAAAATGCTCCGGAATTTAAAGGCGAAAAGAAAGACCACAACCCCCAAGAAAATAAAAACGACAAACCAAAAAGCGACGAAAACAAACCAAAATCCAATGCTTAAATTTTAAAACCGGATCAAATGAAAATCCCTATCACTATTTTATGATAGGGATATCTTATTTTTAGGCTTTGCTTTTACGAACTACTGCTGCTTTTTTTCTAGCGGCAGTGTTTTTATGAAGAATACCTTTTGAAACAGATTGGTCTATCTTTTTTATTGCAGCTTTTACTGCTACTTCTTCTGCACCTTCTGCCATTGCATTTTTTATAAGTGTTCTAAGTTCTGACTTATATGCTTTGTTTCTTTCTGTTTTTGTTTTTATAACCTTTACTCTTTTTTTAGCAGATTTTATATTCGGCATAGTTTACTTTTCCTCCTTTTAATAATTTTGATTACCGTTTATCTCCAAAAAAGACAACCGCCAATGTTCCCGGCCCAACGTGGGCACCTATCATAGAACCAATATTATTAATAACAAAATTTTTAACTTTTAGTTTTTCTTTTATTTTATTTGCAAAATCTTTTGCTTCTTCTTCGCAATCCCCGTGAACAACATAAAGAGTTTGCGAACAAACATCTTTGGCGTGTTTTTCTATTTGCAAAATCATATATTCGGCCGCTTTCGATTTTCCTCTGACTTTTTCCACAACTTTAAGTTTTCCAAAATCATCAAGGATTAATATTGGCTTGATATTCATCATACTACCAAGCAAAGCCACCGACTGCGGAATTCTGCCTCCACGCTGCAAATGTTTTAAATCATCAACCATAATCCAATGGCATATATTCAGCTTGTTTTTTTCTGCCCAATCTGCAAGTTCTTCCAAATCGGCTCCATTATTCTTTTTTAACGCCATTTCGTAAACCAGTACGCCTTCGCCAATCGAAGCACAAAGGGAATCAATCACAACTATTTTGCACCCCGGGTAAGAATTCATAACATCTTTTGCGGCAATTAGTGCTGAATTGTATGTACCGCTAAGACCCGAAGAAAAACAAACGTATAAAATATCTTTTCCTTCTTTTGCAAACTTGCTAAATTGCTCGGTATAAACCGACGGACTGATTTGCGACGTTGTAGGGACAATTTTATTCCTAAGTTTTTCGTAAAAATCTTTTGGGCTCATGCTTCCATCTACAAAAACTTTTTCCTCCATAACAAAAGTCATGGGAATAACTTCAATATTTAATGTTTTCAAAATTTTTACAGGTAAATCTATTGTAGAATCAGTCATTAATACATAATCTTTCATATAATCACCATATAAAACCTTTACATCAAATTAGAAGTGCTTTACAAAAACTCAAGCCGCACGCTGAATATATAACGTTTTAGTATAAAAAATACTAACGTTTTGAGAATTGCGGTGCTTTTCTTGCTTTTTTAAGTCCGTATTTCTTACGTTCTTTCATTCTTGGGTCACGCGTTAAGAAACCGGCTTTTTTCAAACTAAGTTTGAATTTTTCTGAATCGCATTCAAGAAGAGCTCTTGCAATACCATGTCTGATTGCTCCTGCTTGACCGGCAACCCCACCGCCTGTTACATTACAGACTATATCAAATTTATTTTGATTTTCTGTAAGTACTAACGGCTGGCGAACAATAACTTTTAAAGTTTCAAGGCCAAAATATTCATCTATATCTCTGCCGTTTATAGTGATTTTTCCTGCGCCTTTGTATAGTCTTACTCTTGCTACGGAACTTTTTCTTCTACCTGTTCCATAAAAGAAAGGAGTTTTATTATACATTATTTACTTCCCTCCAAATCTTTCCATAATTCCGGCTTTTGTGCCGAGTGTTTGTGGTCTGAACCAACAACTGCACGCAGTCTTACAATTTGTGATCTTCCAAGAGAATTCTTTTGAAGCATTCCTTTAACTGCTAAGTGCATAGCTTTTTCAGGGTTTGTTTTCATAAGTGTGTCGTACCTTACACTCTTTAGGTTTCCCACATAACCTGTGTGATGATAATGATATTTTTGTGTTAGCTTTTTTCCTGTCAGAATAGCTTTTTCACAGTTAATGATAATTACATGATCTCCGCAATCAACGTGTGGTGCATAAGTCGGCTTGTTTTTTCCGCGAAGTAAATTTGCGGCTATAACGGCTGTTCTGCCCAGTGGTTTTCCTGCAGCGTCTATAATATACCATTTGCGCTCTACCGCGCCTTTTTTAGGCATGTATGTAGACATTTTTCTTCCTCCTATTTTTATTTTTTACTATTAAATAATAACATTTTCCGAGCGCACTTGTCAATAAAAATTTAATTTCTTTTGGGCGAATCTCTTTTTTACTCTTTATTTTTATATAAAAACTCTTTTTATCTCATTTTTGAATTTTATTTTGTTTATTTTTAGCTATCCTTTAAAATACAAAAATTTTGTTGTATAATTAATATTGATAAGATTTAAGGAGAGATTTTTATGGCCAAAAACGAAAAACAAGTTAAAGAAATAACCTCGATGGATGAAGATTTTGCCAAATGGTACACCGATATTGTAAAAAAAGCCGAACTTATGGACTATTCCAGCGTTAAAGGCTGCATGGTGATTGAGCCTTACGGCTATGCAATTTGGGAAAACATGGTAGCAATTCTTGACAAAAAATTCAAAGAGCTTGGACATCAAAATGTATCTATGCCGATGTTTATTCCTGAAAGTTTACTGCAAAAAGAAAAAGATCATATAGAAGGATTCGCACCGGAAGTTGCATGGGTAACACACGGCGGCGAAGAAAAACTGCAAGAGCGCCTTTGTGTACGCCCAACTTCCGAAACGCTTTTTTGCGAACACTACGCAAAAGTGGTCCATTCTTGGAGGGACTTGCCAAAACTTTACAACCAATGGTGCAGCGTTGTTCGCTGGGAAAAAACCACAAGGCCTTTCCTGCGTTCGACTGAAATCAATTGGCAAGAAGGCCACACAATCCATGAAACACCAGAAGAAGCCATAAAAGAAACCATGCAAATGCTGGAAGTTTACTATGATTTCTTTAAAGATTGCCTTGCAATACCCGCAATCAAAGGGCAAAAAACCGAAAGCGAAAAATTTGCCGGGGCCAAATCAACATACACAATAGAAGCTTTAATGCACGACGGAAAAGCCCTCCAATCCGCAACAAGCCATTATTTTGGCGACCATTTTGCCAAAACTTTTAATATAGAATTCCAAAACCGTGACAATAAACCACAAAATCCATACCAAACCTCTTGGGGCTGCTCAACAAGAATGATTGGCGCAATAATTATGGCTCACGGCGATGACAGAGGCCTTGTTTTGCCGCCAAAAGTAGCACCAATTCAAGCGGTTATCATTCCTATTGCAATGCAAAAAGAGGGTGTGCTTGAAAAAGCAAACGAACTTAAAAGCCGCCTTGAAAAAATTTGCAGGGTTAAAGTTGACGACACAGAAAAATCGCCCGGATGGAAATTCTCCGAGTATGAAATGCGCGGGGTACCGCTTAGAATTGAAATCGGCCCAAAAGACATCGAAAAAAATCAATGCGTAATTGTCAGAAGAGATAATTTGGAAAAAACTTTTGTAAATCTTGATGACTTAGAAACGGCGATTCCGGAAATGCTTAAAAAAGTTCACGACGAAATGTATGAAAAAGCCCTAAAGCGCAGAAATGAAATGACGCACGAGGCACATGACTTTGAAGAATTTAAAAACATCGCCAAAAACGAAACCGGGTTCATAAAAGCTATGTGGTGTGGCAATGAAGCATGCGAGAAAAAAGCCAAAGAAGAGACATCTTTCACATCCAGATGTATAAAAGACGAAGAAAAAACAATCGGCGACAAATGCGCAATATGCGGGAAACCCGCAAAACATCTTGTTTACTGGGCAAAAGCATATTAAAATGAAAAGTGTATGCGATTTTTTAAAAAAGTGCAAATGTTTTTTTCTTGCATCAATAAATGATGATTTCCCGGCGATAAGACCATTTGGCGCTATTATGGAATATGAAAACAATCTTTATATTTCAACCGGCCCACAAAAAGAAGTATACAAACAATTAAAAACAAATAACAACATTCAAATTGTGGCCTTAAAAAACGGCACAAGAAAATGGATTAGAATAACGGGCTTTGCCGATGAATGCAAAGACTTAAAAACAAAACGGGAAATGCTTAAAAAATGCCCCAAAATTTCAAAACATTTTACATCTGAAGATGACGAAAATTTTGTGCTGTTTCAAATTACACCACTTAAAACCGAATTTAAAGAAGGAAGCGAAACACTAATGGAAAGAAAATTTTTTAATAAACTCGTGCGGGATAAAATTCCCGAGATGCTGGCAAAAAACGGCGGCGAACCCGAAACAGAAACACTAAACGATGAAAAATATAAAACATGCCTTTATGAAAAATTGAAAGAAGAATGCGAAGAAACTGTAAATTCATACTCAAAAGAAAACCTTGCAGAAGAACTTGCGGATTTACTGGAAGTTATAATGGCTATTTCCAAATTAAATGATATCGATTTTGCGGAAATTGAAAAAATTAGACTTGCCAAAAAAGAAAAACGCGGAGGGTTTGACTCCAAAATACTTTTAAAAAGCTCTAATATAGTAAACAAAATTTAAAAAGGGGGCTAATTAATTGAAAAACAAAATTACTAAATCTACTATGGACGGAAACACCGCAGCGGCATATTCTGCGTATGCCTTTTCAGAAGTCGCCGCAATATACCCGATTACCCCTTCTTCCACCATGGCAGACGTTGCGGATAAGTATTCGGCAGCGGGTAAAAAAAATATATTCGGATCAGAAGTACAGGTTACGGAAATGCAGTCTGAAGCAGGCGCTGCCGGCGCTATTCATGGCGCACTTTCGGCAGGCTCTTTGGCCACTACTTTTACATCGTCGCAAGGGCTTTTACTTATGATCCCAAATATGTACAAAATGGCGGGTGAACTACTCCCCTGCGTAATTCATGTTGCCGCAAGAACCGTTGCAGCCCATGCGCTTTCTATCTTCGGCGATCATTCCGACATTTACGCTTGCAGACAAACGGGATATGCCATGCTATGCTCAAATAATCCGCAAGAAGCCATGCATTTCAGCGCTATTGCTCATCTTAGTGCAATTAAAGGCCATGTTCCGTTTTTACATTTTTTCGACGGCTTCAGAACATCACACGAAATACAGAAAGTTAAACTGTTAAATTATGAAGATTTAGAAAAACTCATAGACAAAAAAGAGCTTAAAAAATTCAGGGAAAACTCCTTAAACCCGGAAAATCCACACATGAGCGGCACTGCGCAAAATGACGACGTGTATTTTCAAAATCGAGAAGCTTGCAATTCATACTATAATGAAATTCCAGGCATTGTGGAATCTTATATGAAGGAAATAAACAAACTTACAAACACAAATTATGCTCCGTTTGAATATTACGGCTCTTTAAACGCTGAAAAAATCATAATTGCAATGGGATCTGTTTGCGAAACAATTGAAGAAACCATTGATTATATAAATAAAAACGGAGAAAACGTTGGGCTTATAAAAGTAAGGCTGTATCGCCCGTTTTCCGCCAAACATTTTTTAAAAGCTCTACCGAAAAGCGTTAAAAAAATTTCCGTACTGGACCGCACAAAAGAGCCGGGGTCAATCGGCGAACCGCTATATCTTGATGTTTTAGCGGCGCTTAAAGACCTAAATATTCAAAATGTTTCAGTTTTTTCGGGAAGATACGGATTAAGCTCCAAAAACACTACCCCTTCACAAATTTTGTCCGTTTATGAAAATATGGGCTCCAAACAAGCAAAACCTCGGTTTACAATCGGAATTAATGATGACGTAACGCATTTGTCCCTTGACATAAAAAACGAAATCTGCACAACTCCCGAGGGGACTTTTTCTTGCAAATTTTGGGGTGTTGGATCAGACGGAACAGTAGGAGCTGCAAAAAACACAATAAAAATAATCGGCAACAACACCGAAAAATATGTTCAGGGCTTTTTTGAATATGACTCAAAAAAATCAGGCGGAGTGACTATTTCTCATCTAAGATTTAGCGACAAGCCGATAAAATCGACGTACTATGTGGACAAAGCTGATTTTGTGGGCTGTCACACCCCCGAATATATATATAAATATAGTATAGTAGAAGATTTAAAACCAGGAGGAGATTTTTTACTAAATTGCTCTTGGGACGAAAAAGAAATCGAAAAATTTATCCCAAACAAAATAAAAAAATACATTGCTTTAAACAACGTTAATTTTTACACAGTAGATGCCGCAAACATCACAAGAGAGTTGGGACTTGGCGGAAGAGTAAACACAATGCTTCAAGCTGCTTTTTTCAAAATCACAAAAATTATTAATAGTAAAAATGCTTTGGAATTCATAAAATCCGCCATTAAAAAGACCTACTCCAAAAAAGGCGAAGAAATTGTTAAAATAAATTATCTGGCGGCAGAAGCCGGAATGAATGCGGTTAAAAAAGTAAATATTCCGCAAAGCTGGAAGAACCTTCCCGAAAGTGAAATTAAAACTGCAACCAAAAAAGAAGCAAAAACGGAACTTGAAAAATTCCTTGAAAACATCGCAAATCCAATTAACAAAAAAAGTGGGAACGACCTGCCCGTTTCTGCATTTACAAACTGCGTAGGCGGGAAAATCCCGCTTGGCACTTCTGCATTTGAAAAACGTGGCACCGCAAGTTTTATTCCCGAGTGGATACCCGAAAACTGCATACAATGTGGATTTTGCTCCTTTGTATGTCCGCACGCCGTAATACGCCCGGCGGTTCTTACAGACGAAGAATTAAAAAATTCCCCACAAGTTTTAAAATCCAAAAAAATGATTGGTTTTCCAAACTTAAACTTTGCTATAGTTATATCTGCAGAAGACTGCACAGGCTGCGAAAATTGCGTAGCTATTTGCCCAGGGCTTAAGAAAAACAAAGCCCTTAAAATGGTAAAAAATGAAAATGAAAACGAAAATCAAATTCAAAGCGTGTTTGATTACTGCCAAAAATTACCTGAAAAACCGGAAATATTAGAAAAATTCAAAGAAACATCAGTTAAAGGAAGCCAGTTTAAAAAACCCCTGCTTGAATTTTCTGGAGCATGCGCGGGGTGCGGCGAAACACCATACGCCAAACTTGCTACACAGCTTTTTGGCGACAGAATGATTATAGCAAACGCCACAGGATGCTCATCAATTTGGGGAGGCTCGTTCCCTTCCTCGCCATACACAAAAACAAGTGGAGGAAAAGGCCCCGCATGGCAAAATTCCCTTTTTGAAGATAATGCAGAATTCGGTTTTGGTATAGCTCTTTCTCAAAAAGCAAAGAAAAAAGTTATTATCGAAGCGGTTGATTCCGCTAAAAACTTAACCAAAGACGTAAATTTAAAAGACATCTGCGAAAAATATCTTGAAACAATTAATAATTCTAACAAAAATCAACTGCCATCAACGGAATTGATTAAATATTTAAAATCCCGGTACAGTAGCCTTGATATTTCTAAAGAGCTGACTGATAAAATTCTGGAAAACAAAAACGATTTAAGCACAAAATCAATCTGGATGTTCGGCGGCGACGGATGGGCTTACGATATAGGCTTTGGAGGGCTTGACCATGTTGTGGCATCAGGCGAAAATGTAAATATGCTTGTCTTTGATACGGAAGTTTACTCAAACACAGGCGGGCAAGCTTCTAAAGCAACGCCAAAAGGAGCAGTGGCTCAATTTGCTTCTTCGGGCAAAAAAACGCCAAAAAAAGACTTGGCGTCCATATTAATGACTTACGGATATGTTTACGTTGCGCAGGTTGCTCTTGGTGCTGATTTAAACCAGTGCATTAAAGCCTTTACCGAAGCAGAAAACTATAACGGCCCGTCGGTAATTATCGCCTATTCGCCGTGTATTAACCATGGCATAAAAGGCGGCATGAAAAATTCGCTTTTATCTGCAAAGCAAGCCGTGGAATCTGGGTACTGGAAACTGTTTAGGTTTAATCCCGAAAACGAAACTCCGCTCCATGTCGACAGCAAACCCTCTACCTTACCACTTAATGAATTTTTAAAATCCGAAAATAGATTTAAAAACATATAATTTTTAAAAAGATAGCTTAAATCCCGCCTTTTTTGGTGGGGATTTTTTTAAATAAAATTTGAAAAAATAATCATATTTGTATAAAATGTTATTATATTAAAAAAATTAAACTCAGTTATTCACAAAAATTTAAGGAGTGAAAATTTTGACGAAAAATACATATAGCATATCCGAAATGGATATTAAAGACTTTGAAAAATGCCAAAACATCTGGGATTTAAAAAACAATTCAGCAACTGCTCAAAAGTTTTATAATCAAATAAAAGAGGGAAACCGAAAAACATTTATTTACAAAAACTCAAATGGCGAATTTATTGCAGAAATAAGCCTGGTTTTTAAAGACCCAGCCCCACAATTCACAATTAAAGGAAAAAGGGTGTATCTATCTCATTTAATAGTGAAGCCCGAATATAGGGGCAAAGGAATAGGCACGCTTTTGTGCGACTACATATTTGATTATTGCAAAAAATTAAACTACTCAGAAATTTCACTTGCGGTTTTGCTAAGCAATTACAACGCTATGCGGCTTTATCACAGGCTGGGATTTACCCGGTTACTATGCGTTGGCGAAGATGAAGACGGAAAATACATCGGGCTTTTAAAAAAATTAAATTAAAAAACACAAAACTAAAATTTATTAAATACATACTAAAAAAATCATTTTTCTTAAAATTTCTTCTTGCAAAAATTCCATTGATTCCAATTTTTATCTTTGTTAAGATTAAATTACAAAATAAAAATCAAAGGATGATCAAAAATGAAATTTAAAAGAACTATTGCAAGTGTTTTAGCAGCAACTTTTTCGCTAACCTTAATGGGGCAAAGCGTACCAAAAGCTTTTGCAAAAGGCGAAACTCCGGAAATTACCACGGAACAAAAATTAGACTCTAAAACACAGGAAAAAATAAACCAAGAAGTAAAAAAATTAGACGAACAAGGGAACCTCGATGAATTAAAAGAAAAAATCAAAAAAATGGAAAAAGAGGTAACCGATTTAAAAGAAGGAACCAGATCCGGATGGTCCTTTAAAAAAGGAATTAAAGCCATTAAAAAAAGCGCTGCCAGCTTTGTACTATTCTTTATTGGTTCATTTTACATTCGCGTACTCAACGACACGCTAAATAATTACCTAAATACAGAAAACGAAGACTTTGGTGAAGTATTACTAAACACCATTAAATTGGGAAAATATAAATATTTTATCAATGCATTTTTTAATACTTCTACGATTATGTTATATCGCTTTGCATACGCATAAAAAAGAGCCTTTAATAAAACTCTTTTTTTGATATAATTATATTGTAAAATAAATTAAGAAAGGAAAAACAATACATGAAATTTAAAAGAACTCTTGCTTTAACATTAGCAACAATTTTTTCGCTAACTTTAATGGGGTCAAGCGCACCCAGAACTTTTGCGGAGGGCACTCCGGAAATTACCACGGAACAAAAATTAGACTCTAAAACACAAGAAGAATTAAACCAAGAAGTAAAAAAATTAGATGAACAAGGAAAACTTGACGAATTAAAAGAAAAAATTAAAAAAATAGAAAATGAGGTAACTGATTTAAAAAAAGAAACCGGATGGTCCTTTAAAAAAGGAATTAACGCCATTAAAAAAAGCGCTACCAGCTTTGTACTATTCTTTATTGGTATGGCTTCCCTTAATATATCCAATGACACATTGCTTAACGAAGACCTACTAGAAGGAAAAAAAGGCTTTGGTGAAGTATTACTAAACAACATTAAATCGAAAAAATATAAATATTTTATCAATGCATTTTTTAGTACTTCTGTGATTATGTTATATCGCTTTACATACGCATAAAAAAGAGCCTTTAATAAGGCTCTTTTTTATGCATTTGCAAAAACATTGCTGTGCAATTTAAAATCTGTTTCAATGGTGCGGCTGCTACTTTCCGGCGAATATATAAATTTATCCATATGATTACCGGAAAAAAAGTAATTAATTTTTGGCTTTGTTTTTTCTCTTTCGAAAGTATCGATTATAACAAGTTTTATTTTCATTTTGTCGGGAACTATATTTTTAATATATACGCTGGCGCAGCTCCCTTCAAAAACATTTTCATGGGGTTCGGCAAGGCCTGCTAAATTTGGAGTCAGCTCCACGAATATACCGTAATCTTCTATCGACCGCACAACCCCTCCGACCGTTTCACCAATAGAGAACATCCTTGCGTTTTCTTCCCATGTACCGAGAAGCTCTTTGTGAGTTAAATGAACCCTGCCTTTTTCTAAAAATTTTACGATTACCTTTATGTCCATTCCAATGAAAAATCTCTCTCTTGGGTGAGAAATTCTAGAAACGGAAATTGTATCTATCGGCAAAAATGAAATTATTCCGCAGCCAATATCCGCAAAAGCACCAAAGTTTTCCATGTGAGTTATTTTTGCATCTATTACATCCCCCGGAGAAAGATTTAAAACATATTGCTCCATGCAGATTTCTTGCGCTTTTCTGCGCGAAAGAATTGCTATTTCTTCGCCCATTTCATTTTTTTCAAAACCTATTATAACAAAACAAACGGGTCTATTTACTTTTGAAATTACAGCGATATCTCGCACAGTTCCTTCTTTTATGCCTATTGCTCCTTCTTCTCTGGGTATAATTCCTTTCATAAAGCCCAAATCCACTATTAAATTGTGGTCTTTATCGCAAATAATTGCTTTAGCTTCTAATATTTTTTTATTATTATAAGCTTCCTTTAAGCTTGAAAGACACATTAAAGAACTTTTATTATCAAAATTATCTATTAACCGTCCCTCGGGATAAAATTCTAACATTTTTTACGCCCTCCAATTAATAATCTACATCACTATTTATATGCAGCATGGAAGGCGTAATATTCTAATTAAATTTAATATTTTTTTCTGTTTCCTGGGCCGTAAAAAACTCTTACGTTGCCTCTTCTTTTCCTTTTTTTATTACCTCTAAAAAATGCCAAAACATAAAACACAAAAAACAACATAACCAGCGAAAACACCATTATTGAAATTGGCGACAAAAACATTCCGCAAATAAAGCTGTTTAAAACCAGCAAATAATTCTTTTTAAATGTTTGGGAGGAAACAAGGTTCATATCCCCTATTTTTTCATTTTTATAAAAAATTTCCGCCGTGCCCATCATATCTCCGGCTTCAACGGGCGCTTCCACCAAATCGGGAATTTCAAAACTAACGTAAATATCATCTTTTGAAAAATTCTTTGGCAAACTAAAATAAAAATCAGACTGTGGAGAAAGAAGTAATTTATCGTGATTCCAAACATATTTTAATGATATTTCCTTAAGAGGCGAATCTTTAGAAAAAAGCTTGGCAGAAACTAAATTTTCAAATATCCACAAATATATGTTTTTAGTGTCTACCATAGCCATGTTTTTTTCTATTTTTGCACCTTTTTTATCTTTTACAGGGCCACCCATAACCACGGCAACGTACGTTTCGCCATTTTTTTCTGCGTACGAAATCAAACATCTTCCGGCCTGTTCCAAATACCCGGTTTTTATTCCTTTTACAATCGGAAGGTAGTATTCTCCGCCTCTTTTTCTGTCTATCATTTTATTTGTTGTTACTATTGGATCACGATTATCGTTAAAAAGGTTATACTCTGATTTTCCTGTTATATTTAAAAACTCCGGCAAATTCATTGCATACTTTGTAATTTTATACATATCTTCTGCGGTTGTGTATTGCTCACTGTCGTAAATTCCGTCGGGATTTTTAAAATGCGTATCATTACAACCAAGTTCCTGCGCTTTTTGATTCATTAAATCAACAAAATTTTCAACTCCACCTCCGGCATAATCAGCAATTACCATCGCCGCATACCCGGAAGAGCATATCATCATGCAGTGAAACAACTCCATAGCGGTAAATTCCTCGCCATCTTTAAGCTTGCAACCGGAACTTTCCGGATCAACCATATCCAAAACATCTTGGCGAACTTTTATTTTATAATTACTTACGTCTTTAATATTTTCGCAGGCAACTATATAAGTCATAATTTTTGTAAGCGATGCGGGACTTCTTCTTTGCTTTGTGTTTTTTTCTATTATCGGCGCCATGCTATTTTTATTTATAACATACACCGACTCTGAATTAATATCATTTTTATAAAAGTTAATACCGTAAACTCCGCACTCGCAAAAAATCAAAAACAAAAAAACAAAAGCCAAAATTTTTTTCATATATAATCAACCTTTACCATTTATTTTTTAATAGAAAAACTAGTCTGGCATAAATAAAATACGCCAGCCTTTTTATTAGTTTACATATCTTGAGCAAAATTGGATTTTTCTGCTTCTCTATTTTCGCCAGATTCGTTTTTTCTTACCATAACGTCTCTGTACCTGTGAATACCAGTCCCCGCCGGTAAAAGTTTACCAATAATTACATTTTCTTTAAGACCAACAAGCGGGTCAATTTTTCCTTTAATGGCTGCTTCAGTCAGAACACGTGTGGTTTCTTGGAATGATGCTGCCGAAAGGAATGATTCCGTTGCAAGAGATGCTTTAGTAATTCCCAGAAGTATTGGCGTACAAACTGCTTCTTCAAGCTCGGTTTCTCCTGCTTTTTTGCGAGCATTAATCTTGTCATTTTCATGGAGAAATTCCGATTTATCAACTATTGAATTTTGAATCAAATTAGTATCTCCGGGCTCATCAATTCGGACCTTACGCATCATTTGACGCACAATAACTTCGATATGTTTATCATTAATATCAACGCCCTGCATTCTGTACACTCTTTGTACCTCTTGAATAAGGTATGCTTCCACAGCTTCCGGACCTTTAACAGCCAGAATATCGTGCGGATTTACAGAACCTTCCGTAAGAATATCGCCGGCTTCTATCTTTTGATTTTCAGAAACACAAATCCTAGAATCAAAAGGAATCAAATAAGATTTTTCGTCGCCGGTTTCTTCGTTATAAACAATAACATTGTAGCTGTTTTTAACCTCTTCAAGGTGGACCGTACCGCTAATTTCACTAATTATTGCAAGACGTTTCGGCTTACGGCCTTCAAAAAGTTCTTCAACACGTGGCAAACCTTGTGTTATATCTTCCGAACTTGCTATACCGCCCGTATGGAACGTTCTCATTGTAAGCTGAGTTCCCGGCTCACCGATAGATTGCGCTGCAATAATTCCAACTGCTTCTCCCACTGCAGCAGGTAAACCATTTGCCAAATCCGCACCATAACATTTTTTGCAAACGCCTTGTTTGGATCTGCAATTCAAAATTGAGCGAATTTCAATTTTTTCAACGCCATGAGAAATTATAATTTCTGCATCTTTATCATCCATTAACTTATCTTTTGAAATAAGTACCTCTTTTGTTTTTGGATCCACAAAATCTTCACAAAGATACCTGCCAATCAGACGTTCGCTAAGACTTTCGATTGATTCTTTGCCATCTTTAATTTCAAACACAGTAATACCATGAGTTGCACCGCAATCGTCTTCTCTAATTATAACCTCTTGCGATACATCTACAAGCCTACGTGTAAGGTATCCCGAGTCTGCTGTACGAAGTGCAGTATCTGCAGAACCTTTCCTTGCGCCACGAGAAGCTATAAAGTACTCCAATATATTAAGCCCTTCACGGTAGTTACCCCTAATCGGTATTTCAATTGTCGCACCGGAAGTATTTGCAATGAGCCCACGCATACCTGCAAGCTGCCTAATCTGACTCATTGAACCCCTTGCTCCTGAATCTGCCATCATAAATACAGGATTATATTTATCCAAATTTAATTGCAATGCTTTTGAAACATCATCAGTGGCTTTTTCCCAGATTTTTAAAGTATGAGTTCTTCTTTCATTATCAGACATAAGTCCACGTCTGAAATCTTTCAAAACATTATCTATATCGCTTTCAGCTTTTGCCAAAATATCTTTTTTTGCGGGCGGTATAACTGCATCGCAAACGGCAATTGTAATTGCACCTTTTGTGGAATATTTATACCCCTGAGCCTTGATATCGTCAAGAATTTTTGCGGTTTTTTGAGTTCCATGAACTTTAATGCACGCATCTACTATATTTCCGAGTTGTTTTTTGCCTACCAGGAAATTAATTTCGAGCTGACCTTCGTTTTCGGGGATTGTTCTGTCTATATAGCCCAAATCTTGCGGTATTGGCTGATTAAATATGATTCTTCCGGGCGTGGTTTCTATTAAAACATTCTTTCCGTTTACAACTCTTCTTACTTTGATTTTTGCATGAAGCCCAACGACTTTGGCATCATACGCCATAAGAACCTCGTTGAAATCTCTAAACACTTTACCTTCGCCGGGTTCACCATCTTTTTCGAGCGTAAGATAATATGAACCAAGAACCATATCCTGGGTCGGAACTGTAACCGGCCTACCATCAGAAGGTTTAAGGAGATTTCCAGAAGCAAGCATTAAAAACCTTGCTTCTGCCTGTGCTTCTGCGGAAAGTGGAACGTGAACCGCCATTTGGTCACCGTCGAAGTCTGCGTTATATGCAGAACATACAAGCGGATGAAGTTTAAGTGCTCTTCCTTCTACCAAAACAGGTTCAAATGCTTGTATTCCGAGTCTGTGAAGCGTTGGAGCACGGTTCAAAAGGACAGGGTGCCCTTTAATTACAATTTCAAGTGCATCCCAAACTTCCGGTCTGCATCTATCCACAGCTTTTCTTGCGGCTTTTATGTTGTTTACAACGCCAATTTCAACCAATCTCTTCATAACAAACGGTTTAAAAAGTTCCAGCGCCATTTCTTTTGGAAGTCCACATTGATAAATTTTAAGTTCAGGGCCAACAACGATAACCGACCTTCCCGAATAGTCAACACGTTTTCCGAGAAGATTTTGTCTAAATCTTCCTTGTTTACCTTTAAGCATATCAGAAAGTGATTTAAGAGGTCTATTATTCGGGCCTGTTACAGGTCTTCCACGGCGACCGTTATCAATTAAAGCGTCCACAGATTCTTGAAGCATTCTTTTTTCGTTTCTAATAATGATATCCGGCGCACCCAAATCCATAAGGCGCTTTAAACGATTGTTTCTATTAATAACACGTCTGTAAAGATCATTTAAATCAGAAGTTGCAAATCTGCCGCCATCAAGCTGAACCATTGGTCGCAAATCGGGCGGAATTACGGGAAGAGCTTCAAGAATCATCCACTCAGGGCGATTACCCGACAATCTAAATGATTCCACAGATTCCAATCTTTTTAAAAGTCTTATCTTTTTTTGACCGGTTGCTGTAACCAAAGACTCTTTTATTTCTTCCGAAAGGGCTTCTAAATCGATTTTTTCAAGGAGCTTTTTAATGGCTTCGGCTCCCATTCCTGCTTCAAAGTCATCTTCGTATTTTTCGCGCAAATCCTGGTATTCTTTTTCGGTTAAAAATTGCTGAGCGCTAAGTTCCTTCACATCGCCCGGATCAATTACCACATAAAGAGCAAAATAGAGAACTTTTTCAAGCATTCTGGGTGACATATCTAAAATTAATCCCATTCTGGACGGAATGCCTTTAAAATACCAAATGTGAGAAACCGGTGCCGCAAGCTCAATATGTCCCATTCGTTCACGGCGAACCTTTGAACGCGTTACTTCCACTCCGCAGCGGTCGCATATTTTGCCTTTGTATCTTATCCTTTTATATTTTCCGCAGTGGCATTCCCAGTCTTTTTGAGGTCCAAAAATACGTTCACAAAACAAACCATCTGTTTCCGGTTTTAAAGTTCTATAATTTATTGTTTCAGGTTTTTTTACTTCTCCGTATGACCAACTTCTTATTTTTTCAGGAGACGCCAAACCTATTTTTATTGATTCAAAAATATTAAAATCCATACTGCAACCCCTTAAATTTTTTATGAATTTGTTAACTTGTTTTTTTGCTAATTTGTATCTAATTTAATTAATTTGGTTATAATTCTTCCGAATCATCGCTTAAATCATCGTCCATGTCTTCATCGTAAAACTCATCATCATCTGATTCTTCCATGGTTTCTCCGTCAGAATTTTCTATAGCGTACCCTTTGTCCTCGGAATTTGTCATTACTTCAGGGCCTAAAATGTCTTTATCTATTGCAAGGCCCATATCGTCTTCGTCTTCAAAATCACATTTAAGGTCAATTTCGTTATTATCTTTATCAAGCACCGACAAATCAAGACCCATAGACTGCAATTCTTTTATAAGAACTTTAAACGACTCGGGGATACCCGGTTTTGGTATATTTTGTCCTTTTACAATCGATTCATAAGTTTTAACTCTACCTACGACATCGTCGGATTTAACGGTTAAAATTTCTTGAAGCGTATATGCTGCGCCATAAGCCTCAAGCGCCCAAACTTCCATTTCTCCAAATCTTTGTCCACCGAACTGTGCTTTACCGCCAAGTGGCTGCTGCGTTACGAGCGAATATGGGCCCGTGGACCTTGCGTGAATTTTATCGTCAACCAAGTGATGCAATTTAAGGTAATACATATATCCCACTGTTACAGGATTATCAAAGTATTCTCCCGTTCTTCCGTCTTTAAGCCACATTTTACCGTCTTCATTGTATCCTGCATCTTTTAAACATTTAAATATATCATCTTCGTGCGCGCCGTCAAATACCGGCGTTGCAATTTTCCAACCAAGAGCTTTTGCGGCATATCCAAGATGCACCTCCAAAACCTGACCGATATTCATACGTGAAGGAACACCAAGAGGATTAAGAACTATATCCAGCGGCGTACCGTCCGGCAAGAATGGCATATCTTCAACAGGTAAAATCCTGGAAACAACACCTTTGTTACCATGTCGACCGGCCATTTTATCCCCAACGGAAATCTTTCTCTTTTGCGCTATATAACATCTTACAACCTTATTAACGCCAGGTTGAAGCTCATCTTTGCTGTTTTCTCTTGTAAACACTTTAACATCTACAACAATTCCATATTCACCATGCGGAACTCTGAGAGAGGTATCTCTTACTTCTCTTGCTTTTTCACCAAATATAGCTCTGAGAAGTCTTTCTTCGGCGGTAAGTTCCGTTTCACCTTTTGGCGTTACTTTACCAACAAGAATATCCCCCGCTCTAACCTCAGCACCAATTCTTATAATACCGTTTTCGTCAAGGTCTTTTAGTAAATCTTCATTTACGTTCGGAATATCACGAGTAATTTCCTCAGGCCCAAGTTTGGTATCTCTGGATTCGATTTCGTATTTTTCTATATGAATTGATGTATAAACATCTTCTCTAACTATTTTTTCACTAATAAGAACTGCGTCTTCGTAATTGTAACCTTCCCATGTCATAAAGCCTATGAGAGCATTTTTGCCCAAGCTTATTTCTCCGTGATCGGTAGCCGGACCATCTGCAAGGACTTCGCCGGCTTTTACGCGCTGCTTAACGGAAACTATCGGCACTTGGTTAACACAAGTACTTTGGTTTGAACGTGTAAATTTAGTAAGGTTAAATATTTCGTCTTTTCCGGAATCATAATGAACCACAATTCTATCTGCGCTAACGCTTTTTACAACACCATCTTCTTTAGAAAGAACACAAACTCCGGAGTCTACTCCCGCTTGATATTCCATACCTGTTCCAACGATTGGTGCTTCACTTTTTAAAAGCGGGACGGCTTGCTTCTGCATGTTTGAACCCATAAGTGCACGGTTAGCGTCATCGTTTTCCAAAAACGGTATCATTGCAGTTGCAACAGAAACAACCATTTTCGGCGAAACATCCATGAAATCCACTTCATTTTTTGGAATTTCAACGAACTGGTCTTTACATCTGCCATTAACTTTAGCATTGATAAATTCTCCGTTTTTATCAAGCGGCTCATTTGCCTGTGCAACTATATATTCATCTTCCTCGTCCGCCGTCATGTAAACAACCTCGGAAGTTACTCTGCCGGTTTTTTTATCAACTTTTCTAAACGGCGCTTCAATGAACCCATATTCATTAACCTTTGCAAATGTTGAAAGGTACGAAATAAGACCTATATTTGGGCCTTCCGGAGTTTCAATCGGGCACATACGTCCATAGTGACTGTAATGAACGTCCCTGACTTCAAACCCAGCACGATCTCTGGAAAGACCTCCGGGGCCAAGTGCAGAAAGTCTCCTTTTGTGAGTAAGCTCAGAAAGCGGATTTGTCTGGTCCATAAACTGTGAAAGCGGCGAGGAACCAAAAAATTCTTTAATTGCAGCAACAATCGGCCTAATGTTGATAAGTGCGTTAGGCGTTATTACTTCTAGGTCTTGCGCTTGAAGTGTCATTCTTTCTCTTATTACACGTTCAAGTCTGGAAAATCCTATTCTAACTTGATTTTGCAAAAGTTCCCCAACCGAACGAATTCTTCTGTTACCAAGGTGATCTATATCATCTGTAACTCCCACACCATGATTTAAACAAATCATATAGTTAATTGAAGCAAAAATATCATCAACTATAATGTGTTTTGGCACAAGTTCATCTATTCTGCTTATAATAGCATTTTTCAATTCTTTTTCGGTTTTACATGTTTCCAAAATTTCCGAAAGAATACTAAATCTAACTTTTTCTTTAACGTCGCAAGCTTTTTTGGCGTCGAACTTAACGAATTTATTTATATCAACCATTCCGTTGGATATAATTTTTAATTCTTTTTCACCATCTTTAACGTATGCCATGCAAATACCTGCGTTTTCGATTTCCAAGGCTTTCTTTTCGGAAATAACTTCGCCGACATCAGCAATTATTTCACCGGTCATAGGGTTTGGAATTGGGCGAGTAAGTTCCTGCCCTTTCAAGCGATGTGAAATAGCTAATTTTTTATTGTATTTATATCTTCCCACACGTGATAAATCGTATCTTCTGGCATCAAAAAGAAGCGAATTTATGTGTGCTTGAGAATTTTCGAGTGTTGGAGGTTCACCGGGGCGAAGCTTTCTGTAAACTTCTAAAAGAGCTTCTTCCATGCATGTGCAAGCGTCTTTTTCAAGAGTTGCAGAAATGCGCTCATCTTCACCAAAATAATCTGTTATTTCGGAATCTGTACCGAGCCCTAAAGCACGTATGAACGTTGTTAAAGGTATTTTTCTATTTTTATCGATTCTAACATATAATATATCATTAGAATCGGTTTCATATTCAAGCCATGCGCCACGATTTGGAATAATAGTGGAACTAAAAAGTTTTTTGCCGGTTTTGTCGTACTCCATTTTAAAATAAACGCCCGGCGACCTAACAAGCTGCGAAATTACAACACGTTCGGCACCATTTATTACAAATGTACCGCTTTCGGTCATAAGCGGAAAATCGCCCATAAACACATCAGATTCTTTTACTTGACCTGTTTCACGGTTTAAAAGCCTTGCCGTTACTCTAAGAGGCGCCGCATATGTAGTGTCACGCTCTTTGCATTCATTAATGTCATAAGTCGGATGATTTACATCCATGTTATAATTGACAAAATCCAAAACCAAATTACCCGTAAAATCAGTTATGCCGGAAACATCTTTAAAAACTTCTTTAAGACCTTCTTCTAAAAACCATTTATAAGAATTTTTTTGAATTTCCAAAAGATTTGGAAGTTTTATCACCTCGTCAATTTTAGAAAAATTCATTCTGGTAGTTTTCCCAAGTTGAAGCGGTTTGACATTTGCCATAAACTTACAACACTCCATTTCATTTCTTATACATTTATTTCTACTAAATAATTTAAAATTTACATTAAAAAATCATAAATCTTTTAACCCCAAAATTAACTTTAAAATCGACAACATTATTTTTTGCAAAATTAATATAATTTCTCTTGATTTAAGAGTAAAATTATGGTAGTATAGAAGTGATTTTTAATGCTCACTTTAAATTATCGTGCATTATAGTATTTTACCTCGTTTTGAAACATTTGTCAAGTATGTATTTTTATTTTATATTTTTTTTTTAGTTTTTTATCAAACTTTTTTTATTTTTTAAGAAAGAAGGATTTAAAAATGAATATCTATCAAGAATTAAAGCAAAGAGGTTTAATAGCTCAGGTAACCAACGAAGAAAATGTGGAAAAGCTATTAAATAGTGAAAAAGTACCTTTTTACATTGGATTTGAACCCACGGCAGATTCCCTGCACGTTGGACATTTTGTGCAAATTTTAATTATGTCAAGACTGCAAAAAGCAGGACATATCCCGATAATACTCTTTGGCGGAGGTACGGGGTTAATCGGCGACCCTTCCGGCAAAACAGACATGAGAAAAATGCTTTCAACCGAAACGATTGATCATAACATAAAATGTTTTATTAAGCAAGCCTCCAAATTCTTGGATTTTTCACCCGGAAAAGCCATTATAGTAAATAATGCAGACTGGCTGAGAAATCTTAATTATATAGACTTTTTAAGGGAAATAGGGGTGCATTTTTCCGTTAACAGAATGCTTGCCGCAGAATGCTATAAACAGCGCTTGGAAACAGGGCTAACATTTTTTGAACTCAATTACATGCTAATGCAAAGCTACGATTTTTTGGTACTAAACAGAAAATACGGATGCAAGTTAGAGCTTGGCGGAGATGACCAATGGAGCAACATAATAGGCGGAGTGGAACTTGTAAGAAAATGTGACAGAAAAGAAGCTTACGGCCTAACCTTTAAACTTTTAACCACAAGCGAAGGCAAAAAAATGGGCAAAACCGAAAAAGGAGCTCTTTGGTTAGACTCAGAAAAAGTATCCCCTTATGATTTTTATCAATATTGGAGAAACGTCGGTGACAAAGACGTAATCAACTGTTTAAATATGCTCACGTTTATACCGGTTGAAAAAATAAAAGAATATGAAAAATTGGAAGGTCAAGAATTAAACAAAGTTAAAGAAATTTTGGCTTTTGAAGTAACAAAACTCGTTCACGGCGAAGAAGAAGCCACCAAAGCAATGAACACAGCCAAAGCGTTATTTTCTGCAAGTGAACAATCGGAAGAAAATATGCCAAAATTCCAAATTAATTCTGAAATGCTAACAGATGGCAAAATAAACATTCAGCAATTATTGGTAGTATCAAGTTTGGCGCCATCTAAAAGTGAAGCAAGAAGGCTTATTACTCAAGGCGGAATTTCAGTAGACGGAGAGAAAATAACAGATATAAACCACAGTATAGTATTAGATCAATTAGCAAACGGAATAGTAATTAAAAAAGGCAAAAAAGTTTACAAAAAAATATACATCTAAAAAGCCAAAAAGCTTCGGATAAAATCCGAAGCTTTTTTAGTTTAAGCAAATTTAAAGTATATTATCGTTATTTTGAGGTTTAAATATGGTAGGACCTTTTTTCATATTCTTATAGAATTTCATAGCTGAAAGCGCTTTAGCACCAACTGATACTCCGCCGCCAACATAGCTAAGCATTTCTTTGTCAAGCTCAGTTATATCTGTGTCGTATTCACCTTGGCTACTGTTGAGAAAATCAAGAAATTCATCACGAGTATAACCATCTTCAACACTTAAGCAAAAATCATACACATCATCGTACGTTTCTTTCTTCGCAAGCTCTTTCATCAAATCTTCTCTTTCCAGAACAGCTTCAATCATCTTATTGATATTGGTCACCATAAAAACCCCTCCAAAACAAATTCTATTTAAATTCAGCTTTAAATACATATTTTTTATAAACAGGATCTTTTATAACAAAAAATTTATTGTTGGTGTCTTTTCTGGCTCGTATTTCTTCTTCCGGATTGATTTCTTGCAAGTCATATTTTTTGTAAACATCAGTTTTTACGTAAATATCACTTTCTTCTTCAAAGTTTATATCTTCTTCTTCGTCAGAGGTAACATTTTCAAGTTCATACTTTTTATATTTATCTCCAACTTTAACGTATAGACCTTTTCTGTCTTTTTTGGCAACTTTTTCTTCTTCGGAAGAAACATCCAACAATTTATATTTCTTGTATTCGCCACCAATTTTAACATAGAGGTTTTTGTTTTGCAAGATATAATTTTGATCTTTTAAAATTAACTCTTTTTCTTCAGGGGTAATATCTTCTAGTTTGCGTTTTTTGTAGCCTTGAAGTTTTACGTATAGTTTTCCGCCCAATTTACTGCTAATATGTTTCTTAGCTATTTTTTCTTCTTCCGGAGAAAGATCGAGAAGTCTATACTTTTTATATTCTTTATTAATTTTCACATATTGCTTGAAATCTTTATCATTTTTAGCAATTTCAATTTCTTCAGGCTCAATATCATCTAATTTATACTTATAAGCACCGCTTATAAGTTTATAGTTTTTCCCTTCTTTATCTTCTTTTGCGGCTTTTAATTCTCTATTATTGATGTCTCTTAATACAAATTTTAGTACTACATCTTTACCATTTGCATTTTTGAAATCTTCATTGCTCTTGCCTGACAAGAATCTGGTTATTACCGAAGATGCTTCGCCGAATAAATAATTTAACAAATGCCTTGCGCCTTCGCCGTAAGCTCTGGTTTTTTGGGCTAAAGCTTCAATTGTTTCATCATCCACTATCAGATTGATGCCACCGCAATCTTCGTGTGCAAAATATTCTTTAAGAACAGGTATAAACTGAGAAGATGCGATATCTTTATATGTTTGTATCGGTAAATTTTCAAATTCTACAAGTCTAATTCTATTAGTAAAAGATTTATCATGAATATGTTCTGTTAAAGAATCATCCATTTCTTCTTCACCAGATTGATTAAGTGATGCTTTTGTTTCGTTTGAAGTTAATATGAACGTAATTCCGGAACAATCTAACTCTTGATTGTATACAAGGACTTTACCGTTATCTATTATTCCCCTCATAACTTCATCTAAAGAATCATCGTAAAACTTATCATATTCATCGATAATAACTATTCCATTAGGATGATTTTGTATATAGCGGTACAAACTGCTCTTCATCTTTTTAGCACCACCATCTCCGAAACCAAAATCGGCAGCTTTTGGCCCAAATATTTGAGATACAAGCGATTCTTCCTTGTTTTTAAGGTCAACATCGGAAGAACTCATAAAATAAGGCTCCGCGTCACTTCCTAATATTTTATACTTTGCCAAACCTTTTGCAGCGTAGGATTTACCCACACCTGAAGGCCCAATAAAGTAAAGTACATCACCATGAGAATAAGTTTCTCCGCGGCGTCTTGCCATATCTTTTTTAGTAACTATATCATTTATATGTGTTCTAAGTTTTTCTTTTGCCTCCTCTTGACCTTTAAAGTCTTTAAACAACAGTTCCAGACTTTCACTGCTACTTTTCGGGTTAACCGGCAAACTTGGGTATAGTATATTATCTAGTTTTGTCTTAATTTTATCATATGCGGTTCCAAAAAATCCATAAGGGCTAATAACTTTTTGAATATCTTCACCCAGTTCACCCGCACTGCTAAAAAATGACTTGATACCACTCAAAAAGAAACCACCTACAGACGCACCGACCATCATTGAACTGATAACCGGATTTTTATCACAAAAATTAAAAAAAGTATTTATAATATTATTAGAACACCTATCACTATTATCAGTTCTTTGCACATCAGCAGGTTTATGACCTTCTTTATTCGGAATGAACGTAGGGTTGTTACCATTACCAAAGTCCACAAAACAACCACCTAGCTCCGAATCATATTCTTTTTTATAGCTGTGTGTTTCGGATTTGTTGTCTTTATTATCTGCACCGGATTCTTTATCATCCGCATTTTCCTTTGGAGGTTCGGGATCTTTATTGGGTTCAGTTGGTTCATTGGATTTTTGACGATATTTATAAAAACCATAACCGCCAACACAACATACCACAACCGCTAAAGCAGCTGCTGCAATAAATTTCCACTTATGCTTTTTAACAAAATCCCAGGCCTTTCCTGCAAAACTTTTTTCTCCTTTGCTGGTAGACGTCGAAACACTACTTGACACACTTGTTTCTGCGGCGTATACATTAATATTGCCCGAATTTAATGGTGACGATGTAGTAAGCGTCAAAACAGCCAGCGTACAAGCTAAACTTTTTTTGAAATTCATTTTTTTCTCCTACTTTCTTTAGTATTTTAATTAAAATTAATTTTTAATTAATATCGCAATTACAATTATATCATTTTATTGTAATAATGTCAACAAATAATTTAAAAAAATATTGTAACCATTTTTTTAAATTTGAAATAGTATGTAATGTAAATACTAAAAGGAGGAATTAATATATGTGTAACAACTTTTTTGGCGGAAACAACTGCTGCTTCATCATCTTACTTATCATTATAATTTTATGCTGTTGCGGCGACGACAGCTGCGGCTGCAATAACGGCTGCGGTTGTGGTTGTGGGGGCTAATACACCCACACTAACAAAAACCACCTGTAAATTCAGGTGGTTTTTTTATTGACATAAACGAGCAAATAATATATAATCATTATATAAGCAAGCCGGTGTGGCGGAATGGCAGACGCGACGGACTCAAAATCCGTTGTTGGCAACAACGTGTGGGTTCAAGTCCCACCACCGGTACCATGCTGGGTAGTTATAAGGGGCATGGATATTTCTTATAACTACTCAAGGCTATAAAGGGCAGAGAATGTATTGTTTTAAGCAATACGTTCTTCTTTTTTGCGTCCGAAATTCTCTATTAAGTTTTGACGCTCTGACTTTTTTATGTGTGGTATTTCCATATGGCCTATCATTTTATAGTAAATCTCTATTTGTTGGATAGTTTCACCCATAATTTCTTCGCGGTGATGAACAACAATCTTATCAATAAATTCTTGCAAAATATCAAGCGTTAATTCCTCTACTTCAGAATACTTCCTAACAATTTTTAAAAATCCGTCGGCGTTGAGCTCATGCATTTTTTCTTCTGCTACTATTTTTTTCATGTTTTTAATTTTTGCTTTAAGCTCAAATTGTTCTTCCTCATATTTCCCGGACAGTTTTAAAAATCTTTCCTCTGACAAATGCCCCAAAGTTTTTTCTTCAAAAACTTTTTCATAAAGTATGTCGAGCTCCTTATCTCTGGACAACATTCTATTTAATGCTTCAAAGTTTTTTCTTTGAGTGGCTTGCATTCGTTTATAGTTTTCGTCTACAACTATTTTTACAAATTCATCTTCAAACTCATTTGCAAACTTCACTATGTTGGCAATGTCATTTTTTATTAAGTTCGTAATAACATCAACTCTTATATGGTGCGTTTTCTTGCAAAGTCCGTTTCCGGCTCTGCTGTTTCTGCACGAGAAATAATGATTATCAGGGTTATCGTGAGTATATTTGTAGTTTAAATTTGCCCCGCAATCTGAGCATTTTAGAAAACCCGAAAACATATTTTTTTCGATATGCTTTGGCTTACGATATTTCGTATCTCCAAAGCTCTTTTGCACTTTTTCAAATTTATCACGGCTTATAATTGGTTCGTGCACGTCTTTGTGTATCTGCCAATTTTCCTTATCGTTTTCAATGCGTTTTTTAAGTTTAAATGATTTGCTATATGTCTTAAAATTCACTACATCTCCAACGTAAGATTGATTTGAAAGAATTTTTCTTACCATTTCAACGGTCCAAAGATATTCATTTCGAGGAGTTTTAATTGCCGGTTTTCTGTAACCCTTTTTATACGCATACATAGACGGTATAAGGATTTTTTCATTTTTTAAAATCTTGGATATTTTTACCGTGCTTTCTCCTTTAAGTCTAAGATCATAAATTTTTCTTATAATCTCTGCACCTTCCTCGTCTATGATCCAACGCTTAGGATTGTCCGGGTCTTTTTTATAACCGAGCGGCGCGTGTCCGATTGCATATCCTTGACTATTTTTAATTTTAAGTGCTGACCGCATTTTTCGGCTCATGTCTTTTGCATACCATTCGTTCATAATGTTTCTAAATGGAGTAAAATCATCTTCGCCTTTGTCGCTGTCAACTCCGTCATTTACTGCTATAAGCCTGACATCGTGCAATGGTAATATTGACTCCGTAAGTTTACCGACTTCAATATAATTTCTTCCAAGCCTTGACATATCTTTTACTATTAAAGTACCCACTTGGTCGGCTTCAATTAATTTAAACATATCTTTGAAACCTTGCCTATTAAATGTAACTCCCGATATTCCGTCATCAATAAAAACTTTTACATTTTTAAATCCGTACTCTTTGGCGTACCGAGTAAGAAGTGTTTTTTGATTTGAAATGCTGTTGCTTTCGCCTTCTAAATCATCATCACGCGATAATCTTAAATATAAAGCTGTTATTTTATCGCTTTGTAAAATATTGTTTGTTTTATTTGACTGTTTCAATTGACCTTTCTCCTTTCTGTTTAACAGCCAAAAACAATGTTTACTATTTCATTATACTAAACTTTTTTGGCCTCATGAAGCCCAATTTAATGAGGTTTTCGGCGAATCTCCGATACTAATAAATTTTTTATTTTTTCTTTTAAGCTTTCGCCTGTTTTATCAAAATAAGAATTAATTAAATATGTTGTTTTCCCAACTTGCACTTTGCTTTCCGTTGGGAATGATATTAATTTAAATGAATTTACCATTTGAAAATTCTCCTTAAAAAGTTATACTATCTTAGCCCTTCGTAATAATAAAAACGAAGGCACACGAATTTCACGTCCCCACAGCCTGTGGGGCCACCCTCATTGCCTGCGACGGTTTTTTCACGCTCGGACTGTGACTGAGTGGGAGTAGCTTTAATTGTTACTAAGATTTTTTATTCAATTGTCAATGTTCTCGGAAGAGTATAATTATTCTTCCACTTATATAAAGAGTGTTTTTAGCTTATTTTTGGCACCCTATTTTTAAAAAAACTTTTCGACAAATTTAGCGTTCCATAAGTTTTCTTAATTTTTTGAGAATGCGATTAAATCGTTTCCCAATATTTTGATGTGAAATATTATAACTTTCAGCCAACTCTCGCTGCGTTTTACACTCTTTAACTATGTAGCTAATAAATATTTGGTCTTCGATTTTCAAACTTTTTAATGCTTTATGTAAATTTTCATTCTCAACAAGTTCAATCCAGCCAAGTAAACTTGTTTGAAACAACTGCTTGTTCACATCAGACGTATTTGAAAATTCATCATACATAACTTCTTCAATTGGAATTTCGTATTCATTTATTTTTGACCTCTTGATGTTGTCTTTTAAATCCATGTTTTTTATTACCTTGTGAAAATATGCTATTTTATTTTTTATATTGTCATGATGGCTTCCCATAAACCATTACCTCCGAATTATTTTTAGATTTCTAAATAATTCGAATGGCTATGGATATCTTGCAAAGTAGAGAAACCACCGCTCCATAGGCTTGTCCCCAATGCAACCTAAAAAAAGCGCAGAGTTCTACACCGGAAGTGCAAAACTCTGCTTATCAAATTAAGTATTAAAAATGCTCTGCATAATATAAAGCCAATTTGCAAAGTATTTATATGTATGAAAATTTATTCTTGCAAAGCATTTAAGACATCATATTTTAAATTCCCCTTTTCAAGTGTCAATACCTAATTTTTTATAGGTTACGCACTTTCTTTGATTATTTTTTAGCAGGCAAATTAAAAAAGCTTAGCCTACTTGGCTAAATTTTAGATCAGGTAATAATGTAAGCTGTGTCGCAGTATGGCTGGGGTTTTCAGGAAGTTTTTATCGTACTTTGCGGTTTTTAAAAGTATTTAAGATTAAAAAGTAAAAATAAACATAAAAAATGAAACTCATCTAAAGTTTCATTTCAAAAAAGGTGTATATTTTCACATGATAAAAATGCATGCAATCATTTTTGATTTTTATAGTATTAAATAGGAATATGAATGTATTGTAAGTGCATGATGTGAAGGTAATCGTTTTGTACTCTATGTTTTTATATTTTTGACATTTTCTCTACTGTTTTAGATTTATATAAGTTTTTCGATATAAATTAAATTTTTATTTGGCGTCAAGTCAACATATCCATTATTTTGTCTTGAGTATAGTGATAGAATTTAATATTTCGGTATGCATCATGTTTAAAATGGCGACGGAATAACGAATAAATTTTTTCGACAGAAATATTTTTTGGTTTTAGTCTGTATCTACCTACAAGGGGCGTCATTATTGAAATCGGAATTTTATTGATCTTGGTATATTCCAATAGTTTTTCGAATGTTTTAATTCTGTTTTGTGATTCAGTTCGTTCCATTTCGTTTGCGTAATCATAGTAGAAAAAAGGTTTTAAAAAGTGGTATCCCAAAATAATTCTTGTTGGTTTAGGTGTACTTACACGAATACGGCGTAACGATTTACTACCAGATGGCAGAATCATAACTAATCGCCATTCATTTTCATATTTCCAAGTGGTCGCCTTATTAAGAGCAGTGCATAAGACAGATGCTTCAATATGGTGTTTGCAAATTTTGTTTCTATCATCTTCAATCAAATCCTTTATATCTATGGGGGCAGATGAATATGCAACAGGAAATAGCATTTGACGTTGTAGTCGGTTTACATTTTTATCATTAAAATCATATTCAACGCACATACCTGTATTTGAACTGGCGTAGTGAGACCACATAAGTGTAGAATTGTTTTTTAAAGATAGACATACCGCATAAGTTCCCAGATAATCTAACAGTCTGAATTTCATTCGCGACTCAGTTTTATAACGATTAGAACGCCTATTAACGTATTCATCATGTTTAATTAAGTTGTCGGGAAGATTAAAGGCGGTTATTAAGCTTTTCATTTCGTTCCAGTCCGATTTGGCAGCTTTGTTTCTTTCTTTTTCCGAGCCGTAATAATGTATTGTGCCATCAAACAGATCATTGAAGTCACCTATGCGCGTTGCATACAAAAAACCATTTATTAAGTTGTCAATAGTACGGTCCGATAAAGACTGATATTTATACAATTTGGGTATATTGGTTTTGAATGAGTAATAAGGATTATTTGTACCCTTTGCTATACGTTGTTCCACAAAATTACGAAAATCCGCATCTTGTATGATATCAGAATATGTCAACAAAACATCATTCTCCTTTTTTAGACACCAATATTGTTTTTCTGTCATAATTTCTATAATTTGCATAAGGGAGGCAAAAAAGATGTGGTAATATTCGGTATCTGATTTTTTTGGAAATAAAAAGATAATTGTTTTATATCTTTTATAAATTAATTTTATTTATTTCTTTTGCTATCATTTTAATAATCGGCACGCAAACCGAATTACCGATTTGTTTATAGGCACTTTTTAACGGTATATCTGCAATTTTAAAATTTTTTGGAAATCCCATTAAAGCCAAACATTCGTTAGGAGTTATTGTTCGAATTCTGTAGTTATCTTTTATTATGGGTACTCGGTCGTTCCATGTACCCATATTTGCTTTTAAGGTAAATGATATTTCGTCTTTACCTGATTGAATGCCGTAGTCTGAAAAACGGTATATTTGGTTGTTATCTTTAATGGCTTTTATCATTTTGTTGTATTGAGGTGTATTTTCGGAAAGATAAAAACACTTATCAGCTTTAATGGATTTATCGATTAAATCAAATATACGTTTTTTTAACTTGATTTTTTCGGGAAAGCGGTACGATTCACACTGGTTGAAACTTTGAAATGCAATCAAATAAGTTCTTGTACGATGTTGAGGAATACCATAATCGCAAGCATCGGCAACCAAATAACGCAAATAATAATCTCTGCATACCAGCTCATTATGAATAACATTAAATGTGCGTCCTTCATCGTGCTTGACAAGATTTGCAACATTTTCAAGGAATATGATTGAAGGTTGAATTACATCAACAATACGCATTATTTCAAAAAACAGGTTACCTCTGCTATCGTTAAAACCTTTTTGATTTCCGCAAACCGAAAAAGATTGACAAGGAAACCCTGCTGTAATAACATCCACTTTCGGAAGCAATGTGGCATCTATCGTTCGTATGTCATTTTCAAATAATGTAGTTTCAGGAAAATTTAGTCTGTATGTTTTACAAGCCTCTTTGTCTATTTCGTTTGCCCAAACAATATCAAATCCGGATTGTTTAAATCCGAGGTCTATTCCACCGATTCCCGAAAATAAGCTTCCTACTCTCATTATCTTGTTTTTGTATTGAATCTTACAGATATATTTAACGGCAAAAGGTATTCATTTTTGACCTTTTCAATCCTGCTCCACTTATATTTATCGGCACTGACATATTCAAAGTGTGTGTTACGATATAAGTAATCACGAAACGCTTCTCTGTCACTCGAGTGATAACAAAGAACATCTCCTTGATCCATAACGCAGATATATCCACCGCTTACTTGTTCTTTCCCGTCCCATGGGTTAGCTGCGGTCATGCCGGTAAATCCCGCTATTAAGAAATCTTTAATAGCTTTTTCGTAATATATGGCAGGATTCGAAACATTAAGCGGATTAACCTTGATCATTCTTTCAACCGTTTCCATAACTTCATAATCTCTCGGGGAATCAATCAGCCTGTCTTTAACACACCAAGCCATAATTTTACTCATCGACTCTCTTACCAAAGAAAGATTATTTTTATAAGTGGTGTTTTTTGTTCCGACAAATTCCATTGTTATACCATTTTGCGATAAGAATTCTTTACATTTGGACCAACCGCGTCCACCGTCTTCTGTAATAGCATTAAATTCTTCCATTAATGCATCATTGCACCCAAACAATCTATATATGTATTGTGATGAGGTACCTGCATTAAATAAAGTGGGGTTGCCCCCAAATTTTGATTTAATTGAAAAACCCATTACAGATACAATGGAGGTCTTGCTATCTCTGACTTCAATAAAAATATCATTTTTGCCGCCAAACTGTTTTTTTAACGCTTTTACTGCCGGAGCTTTTGGTTTGCTGACGTAAATTATTCTTGCAAAATCACAAACATCGTCCGGTGCAGGTATTGAGCTGCCTTTCATATCTTTTATTCCTGAGAAAAGAAGACTTGCGTTTACTTTAAATTCCTGCATGGGAATAGACACCAAAATCTCATCTGAATTTTGAACCTTTATAATTACAACCGAGTTATCTTTGTCTATTATGTATTCCAGCACTTGCGAGGATAGTTCTTGTCTTATAACTCTCAACACGTCCAAATAGCTTTGGTAATTCTTTTGAAGTAGTTTATTGGCGGTATATAGTTTGCCTTCGCCCAACAATTTGAGCAGTACATAGAATTCGGCCCATTCGCCTTTGTTTAGTTTTTTACCTTTAATTGAATCAACCATCTAAAACCTCCTTAATATTTTTTGCTATTGCTTCTATAACGGGAACAGTTACGCTGTTACCCATTTGCTTGTATAAATGTGTATCGGCAAGATTTAATTTGAACGTATCGGGGAATCCTTGAAGTCTGGCCCATTCACGAGGGGTCATTTTTCTTATGCCTTCTCGGTTTACTTCCCCTTTTATATGGGTGATCGGTGTAAAATCGGTTAAACGATTATCTATTATTAAATTTCTTTCTCTGCCCATACCTCCACATACTATTGCCCCCGCAATTCCGTTTAAATCACGAATTTCATAACCAAATCCGTTTCCTTTTGACAGATGTCTTTGTTTATGAGCTCGGAGAGTTTCCATGTATACGGTACTTAAATAATATCTCACAGATACAGCATCTTTTTCCATAATGTCTTTTATTGTTTTGGAAGAATCCGTTGGATCCGGAAATTTAAACGTAGATGAATCTATATCTTTTCTGAATGCCACAATATAAATTCTTTCCCTGTTTTGCGGAACTCCGAAATCTTTACTGTTTAAAACTCGGTAATAAACATTGTAGCCTAGTTGTTCCAAAGTTTTGGTGATTATTTTAAATGTGTTTCCTCTGTCATGAACTACCAAACCTTTTACGTTTTCGCAGAATATAACTTTTGGTAGGTGATGTTGGCATATTCTTGCTACTTCAAAAAATAATGTCCCTCTTGACATACCTTTGTAATCATCATTAAATCCTTTTCGTTGCCCCGCCAAACTGAAAGCCTGACAAGGGAAACCCGCCAAACAAATATCAAATTTCGGAATATTTTTTTCGTCAATTTCTTTAATATCTCCGGAAATTTCAAAGGAATCGCAAAAGTTATCCGTATAAGTTTTTTGCGCAAACTTATCCATTTCACTTACAAAAACAGTATTTATTTCATCTTGAAAGGCTAAATCAAATCCAAGTCTGATTCCGCCTATGCCCGCAAACAAATCTATTGAATTATACTTATTGTTTAACACGCCGATTTTCAACCTCCGCTTCAATTTTATCCGCACATAACTTGACGTCTTTCAATATTTCTTTGCCCCAAAAACGAATTACTTTCCAACCTTCTTGGGTCAGATGCTCATTAACTTCGATGTCTCTTTGCATATTGCGTTCGATTTTAGGAATCCAAAATTCTTGGTTAGATTTGAAATCTTTTTTTCTCTCAGACCAATTATAGCCATGCCAAAATTCACTATCACAAAAAACGGCAATCCTATATTTTTTAAATGCTATATCGGGATTACCAAAAATTGAATTTACATTCTTTCTGTATCTCAGACCACGTTTCCAGAGTTCCGCTCTTAGCGCCAATTCTATTTTGGAATCTTTATTTTTAACTTTTTTCATATTATAACTGATTTGCTCTTTTGTTTTTTTCATAGAAGTCAATTTTTCCAATCATTAAGTTATGTTACTAATTTTTATTATAGTAAAAAAACCAACTAATATCAAACTAAGTCGGATTTAAGTGTTTCGGGGAGTTATTATATATTGCCAATATGTAATTAAAGAATTTGATATTTTTTCGATTGATTTTTATGTATGAAAATGAATTTGAGATTATAAATTGAAAATCTAAATTGAATTATGGTAAAATTTAAAGTATTAGTTGGTTTTTGTTATTTGCGATGTCATAGATCGATACTTATAAATTAAATAATCTTTTATACGGATTTAAATGGCGCTTTTTCCTTATAAAATTATAAGTAGCAAGCAAAATATACGAAAATTTGTCGAATGTTTTGATGGTGTTTTTTGAAATTTGATTTGTAAGTAGGTGTGAATGGCGTGTGGAAATATGCTATTTAGCATAAGAGAAAGGAATAAGCATTTTGGAAATTGATGATTTAAATCTTTTTATAAAACATTATTTGGAAAACGATAAAACAAATTCTGCTATAATGCTCAAAGGTAAGTGGGGTGTTGGCAAGTCATACTATATAAATAATTGTCTTGTACCATTCCTTGGAAAAGATGGTAAAAGAACTTGTATAATAGTATCTCTTTATGGTATTGAAAATCTGTCCGATATTAGTGAATCCATATTTATGGAAGTATATGGTAATAAATTGCCTAAAATATTTAGAAACATTATTAGGGATATTTTGCAACATATTATAAAATATCTTTTGGGATTAATTAATATAAGCGGGTTGTTCTTTTCTAAGCGTACATTAAAAAATTTGTATGAACAATGTAATTTGGAGGGTAAACTTTTAGTATTTGAAGACTTGGAAAGAAGCCAAATTGATATTGATAAGATTTTAGGATATGTAAGTAATTTAGTTGATAAGGGAGCAAAGGTGCTTTTTGTCGCAAATGAAGATGAAATATTAAAAAGCGAACCCGCTGAAAATAATGGTTCTGAGGAATCTAAGTACAGAAGAGCGAAGGAAAAGGTTATAAGTGATACGATTGAATTTTCTTTGCCCATCGAATGTGCAATAAAAGATATTGTGAAAAAATTTCAAAATCCTACTTTAAGTAACTTATTCAATAATGATGACAAAGTTAAAAATGTATCATGTATTTTAAGAGAAAAGGGCAATAGCAACCTCCGAACCTTTATTTGCTGTTGTCAAAAAGCAGTAGATATAATAGAAATGATAAAGAACATACTTGATGATAATGGGGTTCGTTACAAAGAGCAGGAAGATTTTTATAGTTGTGTTTTTAACGGCATACTATACTTTTTGTCTGAAAATAAGAAAAACTCTTCATTCCCCGAATGGGATGGTACTGAGTATTTGTCAGCCAAACTGGGTAGTAATAATTTTCCGCTTATTAAGATAGCATACGATTATATTAGATGCCAGATCATAGACTATGGACAAGTACTGAGTACTTATAAAGAATATGAAAAACTTGAATTTTATCGTAAGAATAATGATGGTAGTTATGATGAGGATATAGGTGTAATATATTATTATTGTCGTCACACAGAGCATGAGGTTAGAATGGCACTACAAAATCTAGAAAAAAAGTTAGAAAACAACAAAAAAATAAATTTTTATGCATACCCTAAGCTAGCATATTTTATACCTAAGGTTAGTAATATAGTTGACTATAATTATAAAAAAATAAAAGATTTAATGATTAGAAATGTAAAAGGTGTGTGGAAAGAGTATGACGATATAAACACGGATATATTGTTTTGGACCACTTCAGAAAATTGTGATTATAAAGACGATAAATTGAAAATGGAAGTTAATGAGTTTATTAAAGAATTATCGGATTCAATTAATAGTGGTAAATACACCATAGAATTCTCGTATAATCCTGTAGATATTGAAAAACTATACAATGACATTTGTTCGCCAAATGTTGGTAGATACATATCTGGGAACAGGTTTATAAGTAAATTTGATGTTGATAAGATTGTGGAGATGCTTGTAGAAAGTACACCCAAGCAAATTGATGATTTTCGGGGTATATTATTTGCAGTATACAGAGACAGTAATTTGAGTTTTACCAAAGAAGATATTTTTACCCTAAGTAGTATTCTTAACAAAATTGAAAAAATACCGAAAAACTGGGATAGAATACAATTGATCCAAATAAATTGGTTGTGTGAAAATATAAAATCTTTTTTAAATAAGTAAATGTATTGTTTGTTTAAAAGTGGGTGAAAACATTTGAACCGAATAATTTTTCATATCGATGTGAACAGTGCATTTCTTTCGTGGGAAGCTGCAAAAAGAGTTAAGAACGGAGAATCGGACATAAGAAATATAGCCTCATGTATTGGCGGAGACCCAACTACGCGACGAGGTGTGGTTCTTGCTAAGTCAAACGAAGCTAAAAAGTACGGCGTTAAAACAGGAGAGCCATTATCTTTCTCGCTTAGAAAATGCCCACAGCTACAAATATTTAAACCCGATTTTAAGCTTTACAGTTCATGCTCGAAAGCATTTAAAAATATATGTAAACTCTATTCTCCCACGATGGAAGAATTTTCGATTGACGAGTGTTTTCTTGATATGACTGGTATAGCGAGTAATTTTAGCCAAGCAGTTAATATAGCTCACAAAATAAAAGATAGAATAAAAAACGAGCTTGGATTCACGGTCAATATTGGTATTGGTGAAAACAAACTTTGTGCCAAAATGGCAAGTGATTTTGAAAAGCCTGATAAAGTACATACTCTTTTTCAAAGTGAAGTAACAACAAAAATGTGGACGTTACCTGTCGGGAATTTGCTTTTTGTGGGGAAGGCTTCGGCTGAAAAACTAAGTTCTTTGGGAATACATAAAATCGGACAACTTGCAAATGCGAAAATAGATTTTTTAGCAAAGCATTTTGGAAATAAAAGAAGTCTATATATGCACCGATTTGCAAATGCCATAGATGATTCCCCTGTGACTTCGGAAAGACCTAAGCCAAAGGGATATAGTAACTCTATAACACTCGAAGAAAACTTATCTTCAATAACTGAAGCAAATACTGTACTCCTCGCTCTCGCTGATGTGATAACCGGACATATGAGAAAAGACGGAAATAAAGCACATAGTATCTCGGTTGGCATAAGATTTTTAAATTTTCAAAACCAATCGCATCAAATGAGTTTTTCCGAACCGCTAAGCACAACAAATGAAGTATATGAAGCAGCAAAAAAATTACTCCGAGAACTTTGGAAAGGTAGGCGCCCAATTAGGCTTATAAGTATATCTCTTACTAATTTAACTAAGCTCAGCGGTTGTAAGCAGTTATCCTTTTTTGATAAACCAAGCAAACAAGTAGAAACTATTAAGAAATCTGATGAAAAAGTAAATATGGTAATTGATAGTCTGCGCAAAAAATACGGTTTCAATGTAATAAAACGCTGTGGGGTTATGAAACTTGACGTGGAGGTTGGAAAGAAATTTAAAAAGATTGACTCAGAAAAATAAATAATATCAAGCTTCACTTTATGAAAAACTCTCACATTTAATTCAAACTGCAAAACATTCTGACATTTTTCTTTTTTCTTATAAGCAATTAAAAAATCAGATTTATAAATCATCCACTCATTTCGCTTGACTATAGCGAATTTGGGTGGAGTTTTTTTATATCAATTTATTTGAATTATTTTAGACATTAAATCGTAAATGTAATTTGAACCCCTCGAAATAAGTATTCCGGTTAAAATATTGCTTAAATAAGGTATTCGAGAATGTAAATTGAGATATTTCGGTATATCAATTTCATAAGCAATAGAAATAAGAATGCCTAAAACTATACTTAAAAGCATTTCCCAACAGAATTCTCCGTCAACAAAAAACTGATTTATATATGTTATTGTGGCCTCAACGGCAATTGCCAGAGGCATTATTGAAGTTATATTTTCTTGCAAATTAACCACCTCTTATTTGGGTATTTTCAAAATTTGGTTTGGGTAGATTGTGTCAGAATTTAAAGCATTTAAAGCTTTTATTTCTTTGTATTTCGTACCGCTCCCAAGATAACGTTGTGCAATCGCCCAAAGGGTATCACCTTTCTTAACTGTATAATTGAAATAGTTTGTATTTGTTGAACTGTTAAATTTACTAAATCCATTTAAGCCTTTGAATTTTATGATTTCGGAATAATCCTTATAAGCTATATCAAGGTCAACATTGCCACTTATTCCGGTGATTGTACCTTTATCCGATTTCTGCCAAATACCGCATGGAACACTTGGTTTCCCAACGTTCCACTGTGCGAGCCAAAGGTCATATTTTGGCAACAATTCTTCTTTTATGAGATAGTTATTAAGCCAGTTAAGATTGCAATAAAACATAGCATAATATCCGGCTTTTTCGATTTCTACGCAAAACGCTTTCACAATGTCTGTTCTCTGCCTATTTGAAAGTTTGAGCATTTCTCGATCTTCAATATCGAAACAAACAGGATATTCAAGCTTCATATCCCTAATATTTTCAAGACAAAATTCGGCTTCATGTTTAGCGTCCTCAACCGAATCCGCGTAAGAATAATGGTAACATCCTACGGGGATTCCCACAGCTTTTGCGTTTTCATAGTTTTCTTTAAACTTTTTATCAATCTGAGTAGGAGATTTTTTACCCCAACCCTCTCTTAAAATTGCGAATTCTGTGCCGTCTTTTTTAACCTCATTCCAATTAACCTCACCTTGCCATTTTGAAACATCTATTCCTTTAAATTCCATGATTTTTTCCTCCTTATTAATTCACTTCAAAAATTTGATTTTTTGCCGTTTTTAAGCAAATATCACGCAGTCCGCTTGAACATATAACAGGTTATATATGCTTGAAGCGTACTTGTTAGCGATGTATCACCTTGCGAGTATTTTCCCGAAGGTGTAGCTGTTACAGAAGATTGATTGTTATATATTGCGGTGTTTACGGGACATGATTTCCCACTTAAATCTCGACCCCAACCGTCATATCTGCTTTCCGAATAAACATAAGCTCCCGTGCCATTTCCAACACCCTCGCCGCAAGCTCCTCCGTACCACCAGTGCATTCCGATTCTAAAACTGTGTCGGTGGCTTTTGCTTCCGCCGGTTTTTTCGGGTGTTTTAAAGTCTGAATCTGAAGTGTTTACACCCACAGGGACACGTCCCGCACCCCAAGCGACCCAAGTTCCGCCAAATAAATTGCCCGGATTGGTGCTATTTACGGACATATAAATTGAACCTACGGGGTAAATCAAGTCAAAAATAGTCTTGTTATTTATCGTAAGATTTCCCGTAAGTTTGGTGTCCATATTAATTTCAAAAGCATTCTGCGTTGATACTTTCCCAATTGCC
>JAFQXU010000032.1 GCA_017406805.1 Clostridia bacterium
ACGAAGACAAAGACCAAGGCGAAGGCAAAGGCCAAGGCGAAGACAAAGGCCAAGGCGAAGACAAAGACCAAGGCGAAGACAAAGACCAAGGCGAAGACAAAGACCAAGGCGGCGAAGAAGGCTCTGAAAACAAAGATATTCAAAATAATGAAACCTCAGAAATAAATATCGAAGATAGCGAAGAAAACAGCGAAGAAGCCATCGAAGAAGGCTCTGAAAACAAAGATATTCAAAATAATGAAACCCCAGAAATAAATATCGAAGATAGTGAAAACCAAATCATTGAAAATGACGAAAATGATAAACCTTTGCAACCTGACGATTCATCGAACGCCGCTTTAATGCAAGCAGGACAAGATGTACAAAGTGAAATTCTTAATAATAAATCATTAAACACAGACCCAGAAAACGACAATGCTAATAGAAGAACTTCTTTTGAGTCAAACGCAATACTCTCCACATCTGAAAACGATGAACAAGATACCAACCAAGAAAAAGAAGAAGATAATAATAAAACTTACAACGAGGCATTAAAAGATTTTGAATCAGTAGCAAATAAATGCATCGAATCTACAAAAATATATAATTTAGAACTTAAAAATGCTGCAAACAAAGACGATCAGAATGCACTCAAAACAGCTTGGAAACAAAACACTGTTGAACCATATCACGCTGCATTAGAAAAATTTATGACTATTGCGAAAAAAACAGGTCACGAAGAAGATGCTAATCGTGTAAGACAAGACGTACGAACTAGAGCCCATGAATCTAAAGAAGTTAAAGCTGAAGAAAATCCAGAATCCGAAAAAAGCCTTGAAAAAGAAATGCCCAAAAAAGAAGATCTTAGCTCAGAAGGCGACGGTTCCGAAGAAAAAAGCAATGAAGAAATAGGTAATACTGAAAAAAAGTAACATCGCCATCAAACTCCCCAACATTATCCGACGATGGCGAAAATATAAAAGTATCATCAAAAACGTTCTTAACTGAATATTTTAACTAGATGATAAATTAACTTTAGCACCCAAATGAAAAATTGGGTGCTTTTTTAATTTAGTATCTTCTAATCGTTTTTTAAATGTGATATAATTTATTAAAATACATATTTTTTAGGTGGTGCTAAAAATGTCTTCTACTGATTTTTATTTAAAACTATCTGATATTATATCGGAACTTTCATTTGATGTTGCTTTAATGCCCAGAGATCCACAAAATGTGAAAATTATATCACGCAATATTAACCGTTTGGGTCTGGAATTAATCGGGCCAATTAAGCACTTTGACAACAAAAGAATTATAATTATGGGTGAAAGTGAAAGTTACGTTCTTTCTACCCTATCTCCGGAAGAAATATACAAATCGGTTGAAGCTATCTTATCGCTTAAACCACCGGCACTAATTATCACTTACGGAATAAAACCGCTTCCGGAAATACTAAATGTTGCAAAAAAATACAAAATTCCCGTGCTAACTTCCCCGGACAAAGCGGCTGACGTTATGGCGGAACTTTCGCCGCTTTTAAATATACACCTTGCACCCAGAATTACAAGATCAGGTGGCTTATTAAACGTTCATGGCGAAGGAATATTTTTAACAGGCGAAAGCGGAGTCGGAAAAAGTGAAACTGCAATAGAACTTTTAAAACGTGGGCATAAATTAATTGCAGATGATTCGGTAGAAATCAGAAAAATCCCAAAAAACACATTAATAGGCGCCGCACCAGAAAACATCAGGCATTTTATTGAAGTTCGTGGCGTTGGAATAATAAACGCCAGAAGAATATTTGGTATAGGCTCCGTAAAACTTAATGAAACCATAGATATGGTTGTAAATTTGGAGGCTTGGGACGACCAAAAGCAGTACGACCGTATGGGTGCGGAATGCAAATACACAGAAATATTGGGAGTAAAAATTCCGTACGTTAATATACCTGTACGTCCCGGACGAAATCTTGCCGTAATTATTGAGGTTGCTGCTATGAACAACAGACAAAGAAAACTTGGATACAATGCCGCAAGAGAATTATTTATAAATTTAGGTATGGATTATCCAAAACATGAACCATCTCTGGAAGCTGAAAAATGTATATGGGACATTTAGTGTTTAATAATATATAAATGTAAAGCAATTTACCACGATTGGAGTGAATTTTCTATATATACCATTTATGACTCTATTATAAAACTATCAGAAGATCTGGGCTGCACAGCACTGAAAAATGAAATGATGAAAAATCATACTTCATTTAAAATTGGCGGCCCTACGGATTTGTTTATCTATATTAATAATGAAAACTCTTTAAAAATAATAATAAAAGAATTAAATGCCCTAAATATCCCGTTTTTTATTATCGGAAACGGAAGCAATCTTTTGGTGTCTGACGAAGGATACAGGGGTGTTGTTTTAAGTTTGTCTAAAAGCGAAAAAATTCTCCGCCTGGAAGATGGCGACAGTATAATTTGCAGCGCAGGAATTTCCCTGGCAAAAGCATGCGTTTTTGCAATGCAAAATTCACTTTCAGGTCTTGAATTTGCTTGGGGTATCCCAGGCACATGCGGCGGTGCATTATTTATGAATGCGGGAGCATATGGAAATGACATATCAAACATAATTGAAAGCAGCAAATACATTAATAAAAACGGAGAAGAAAAAATTTTAAATAAAGATGAAATGAGGCTTTCTTACAGAAAGAGTTTTTACTCGGAATTTAAGGGCAATTGCATTACTTCTTTAACGTTTAAATTAAAACCATTTCACCTCGAGAAAATTAAAGAAAAAATGTACGAAAATATCCACAAAAGAAAATCCAAGCAGCCGCTTGATTACCCAAACGCAGGCAGCATTTTTAAACGTCCCGAAGGACATTATGCCGGGACTTTAATTGAAAACGCCGGACTTAAAGGGAAATCCATAGGCGGAGCCATGGTGAGCCCAAAGCATGCAGGGTTTATTATAAACACAGGTGGCGCAACTGCACAGGACGTTAAAGAGCTAATAAGATACATTAAAAAAACCGTGTTTGAAAAATTTGGTGTTTTGCTTGAATGTGAAATAAAAACTCTGGGAAATGTAAGACTTTAATAAGGAGATTTTTAAAATGTCTTTTTCTCATAAAATAAAAAATGAAATTTTATCCCTTCCTGTTAATTCTATAAATTCAGCAAAAGCTGAAATTTTTGGCATATTTATAACGGGCGAAAATACAAATAATTTTGAATCTTGCATTCGCTGTGAAAACGATTTTGTGATTAAACGTATGGAAAACATTTTTTTAAGTTACCCGGAGCTTAAAAAAAATATAAAAATCAAAAATGAATACACTTCTAAATTTATTTATACCACAAACATTTCGCTTACATCTGAATTCATTTTGGAATTTTACTCCAAATACAAAAAAACATTGTCAAAAAATAATCATGACAATGAATTTTTATCAAGCTTTTTAAGGGGCATATTTTTAAGCTGCGGAAATATAAACGACCCGCAATCCGGATATCATCTGGAACTCAATTTACCCACAGAAACATTAAGCCAAGAGATACTTAACTTTTTAAATTCGGTAAAAACATGTGATTTTAAAGCTAAATTTATTAAACGGCGAAAAAATTTTATAGTTTACTTAAAAGACAGCGAGTGCATAATAGATTTTTTGGTATTTATTGGCGCCAAAAAATACGCTATGGAACTTATGCAAATAAAAATGATTAAAGAGGTTAGAAACAACGTTAACAGAACAACAAATTTTGAAACTGCCAATCTAAATAAAATAACAAATTCTTCGTCAAATCAAATTCAAGCAATTAAAAAAATAAAAAGCACTGTAGGATTAACATATTTACCCGACAAACTCTACACAGTTGCAAAAATCAGGCTAAAACACCCGTACATCTCACTTAAAGAGTTTTCAAAGCTCTGCGGCGAATCCATTAGTAAATCGGGAATAAACCACAGGCTTAAAAAAATAATCAAAATTGCAGAAGATCTTTAAAAAGGCTTCATTATTTAAGCTTTTCCCTTATCAGTTTTAATAGAGCTTTTTCCCTTCTTGAAACCTGAACCTGCGTCATACCTAAATTTTTGGCTATTTTTGTTTGAGTTTCGCCTTTAAAAAATCTTAAATAAATTAATTTTTTATCTTTATTTTCAAGTGTTTTAAATATTTGGATTAAAGATATTTTTATTGAAATTTTTTCGTCGTCAAAAAACACGGGGATATCAATTCCGCAATCATTTTCTTCCGAATTCCCACTTGGTGAACTTAACGAAACCGGAACTTTTGAAGTTTCAATCGCCTCCACAATTTGCTCAGGCTCTACATTTAATTTTTTCGAAAGCTCGTTTATGGTTGGCTCTCTTTCGTGCAATTTTATAAAATTTTCTCTTTCATAATTTATTTTAATTCCTAAATCTTTCAGCTTCCTGCTTACTTTTAAATATCCGCTTTCTCTAAACAAAAGCCTTATTTCTCCCAAAATCACCGGCACGGCGTACGTGGAAAATTTTACGCCCCTCTCAGGGTCAAAATTTTTTGCAGCTTTAGTAAGCCCAATACAACCCGTTTGAAATATATCATCATACTCCATACCTCGTTTTCTGAACCTTTGGCAACACAAATGTACTAGTCCAAAATGTTCTTTTATATCAATTTTTTCAAACACACTTTCTTTATTTTTCATTTGATATAGGTCTACGAATTATAAATTTTTGCAAAGTAACGGTTGTTCCCTTGCCAACCTTTGAACTAACTTTTATTTTATCCATAAAGCTTTGCATAACCGCAAAACCAAGGCCCGACCTTTCGCTTCCACCCGTTGTAAAAAGCGGCTCCATTGCTTGCTCGATGTTCTCTATTCCGCAGCCTCTGTCTTTAATTCTTATAAGTATTTTTCCGCCACTGTATATTTTAGAAGATATGTAAATTTTCCCAATGCCGGATTTATACCCATGAACAATGCAGTTTGTTACAGCTTCCGACACAGCGGTTTTTATGTCCGCCAGTTCGTCTATTGTGGGGTCAAGCTGCGAAACAAACGCTGCAACCACCGCCCTTGCAAAACCCTCGTTTGAAGATCTGCTTAAAAAATTTACATTCATCTCATTAATTACTTCTTGCATTATTTATTTTTCCTCCTTTTCAAATATTCCCAAACTCATTAAACCGGATAATTTAATCATTCTTTCCAAATTTTTGGGAATATTTATAACTTTTAATTTCCCTTTTAGTGCATTCATTAATTTAAACCTCCCCATTATTAGGCCTATTCCGGAACTATCCATAAATTTCACTTGGCCAAAATCCATTTTAAGCATCTTTGGAGTATATTTTTCAATATAATAATCAATCGATTCCCTTATGTCCTTAGCCGTATGGTGGTCAATATCCCCTTCAATTAAAGCTAAAGCAAAATTATTATAATTCAAAATTTTTACTGCCATATTATGTACACCTTCCCTCTGTAAAAAATAATTTGAGGAATTTAAAAACCGGTCAAATATTAGTTTGTCCAATTTTTTCGCAAAAAAACATCCTCTATCAATATGATAGAGGATACATTTTGACTTTTTTGTAGAAATACGTCAAAACCCAAAAATTATTTTAAATTTAAAATTGCCGATTCTATTCCCGCAATTTTATTTTTTAGCTTTTCAGCCATGTCTTTAGCACCGTTAATTACTTCTTTTGGAGCCTTAGAAACAAAATTGGGGTTTTTGAGCCTGTTCTCTGTTTGTTCCAATTGCTTTTTGGAAACTTCCAGCTCTTTTTTCAGCCTTTTTAGCTCCGCCTCGGAATCAACCAATTCATCAACAGGAATATTAATTTTAACGTATTCATTAACTGCCGCCACAAACTTACTTTCCGGCAAAGATTTGTTTACTTTGATTTCTTTTCCATAAGCAAGCTTACATATAATACTTTCGTATCTTTTTAGAATAATTCCAAGATTTTCAGAATCAGTTTCTATGAAAATCATAGTCTTTTTACCGTGCGGTACGTTCATTTCTCGCCTAATATTTCTTACTGATTTTATAATTGACATTAGTATTTTTGTATTGTTTTCGTCTTCTTCAAAGACCAAAGAATCATCAAATTTCGGGAAATCGGAAATCATTATAGATTCTTTTTCATGTGGGAACGAAAGCCATATTTCTTCTGTTACAAACGGCATAAATGGGTGCAAAAGTTTTAATAAATTCGTCATAACCCAAAGCAAAACTTCTTTTTTGCCCAAAATCTTAGAAAATTCAATATACCAATCGCAAAATTCGTCCCAAATAAAGTCATAAAGCTTTTGAGCGGCAATGCCAAGTTCGTATTTATCAAGATTAGAAATCACTTCTTTTGCCGTAAAATTAAATCTGCTGATTATCCATTTGTCTATCATATCAAGATCTTTTGGAATTTCACTTTTTATGTTTTTGCCGTCTATATTCATATGTATAAACCTGGCTGCATTCCAAATTTTATTGGCAAAATTTCGGCTTGCCTCAACTTTTTCGTCAAAATATCTCATGTCATTACCCGGGCTGTTCCCAAGCATTAATGAAAATCTTAGTGCATCTGCGCCGTATTTCTCAATAATTTCCAAAGGATCTACTCCGTTGCCCAGCGATTTGGACATTTTTCTTCCTTTACTGTCTCGCACCAAACCATGAATAAGAATATTTTCAAAAGGCTTTTTGCTTGTCATTTTTAAAGACGAAAAAATCATTTTGGCAACCCAGAAGAAAATAATATCATATCCCGTTACCAAAACATTTGTCGGGTAAAAATACTCAAGTTCGGGGGTTTTTTCAGGCCAACCCAAAACCGAAAACGGCCAAAGCCCTGATGAAAACCATGTATCAAGGGTATCTTCATCTTGATAAATATTTTTTGAGCTACAATGCAAACATTCTGTAACGTTTGTATCTTTTGAAACTGTCATTTCTCCGCAATCGCGGCAATACCAAACCGGTATGCGGTGTCCCCACCAAAGCTGGCGAGAAATACACCAATCCTTAATATTTTCCATCCAGTGATAATAAATTTTGCTAAATCTATCCGGTATAAATTTAGTTTCGCCGCTTTTCACGCATTCTATAGCCGGCCCGGCAAGCTTATTCATTTTTACGAACCACTGCGTGGATATTCTTGGTTCAACCACTGTGGAACATCTGTAACACTTACCCACACTGTGCTTTATTTCTTCTGCTTTATGCAATTTGTTTTCTTCTTCAAGTATTTTTACAAGTAGTTTTCTGGCTTCGTATCTGTCTAAACCACTGCAAAAATCAGCTTTTTCGTTCATAACTCCTGATTCGTCCATTACATTTATAATGGAAAGTCCATGCCTTAACCCCACTTCAAAATCATTTGGGTCGTGAGCAGGAGTTATTTTAAGCGCACCGGTTCCAAGTTCGATATCAACATAGCTGTCGGCTATTACCGGTACTTCCCTATTAACAACAGGCACAATAACTCTTTTACCTATTAAATGCTTGTATCTGTCATCATCGGGGTTTACCGCTACCGCCACGTCACCAAACATGGTTTCCGGACGAGTGGTTGCTACTATAATACTTTCATCACTATCGGCAAGCTTATATTTTATATGCCAAAAATGTCCGTCCATTTCCGCAAAATCAACTTCTGAATCCGAAATCGAGGTCTTGCATTTTGGGCACCAATTTATTATTTTTTCGCCCCTATAAATCAGCCCTTCATTATAAAGTTTAACAAAAAATTCACGCACGGCTTTTGAGCAGCCTTCGTCCATTGTAAAACGCTCTCTTGACCAATCGCAAGATGAACCCAGCTTTCTTAACTGCTTAACTATATTGCCGCCATATTCTTCTTTCCATGCCCACGCCCTTTTTAAGAATTCTTCTCTGCCGATTTTTTCTTTAGAAACTCCTTCTTCTCTCATCTTTTCTGTTATTTTAGCTTCTGTGGCAATTGCGGCATGGTCTGTGCCGGGTACCCACAGTGCCGAATACCCTTGCATTCTTTTGTATCTAATTATTATGTCCTGCATCGTGTTGTCCAAGGCATGCCCCATGTGCAACTTTCCGGTTATATTTGGCGGCGGCATTACGATTGTAAACGGCTTTTTGTTTTTATTTACCTCGGCTTTAAACAGCCCTTTTTCTTCCCAAGTTTTATAAAGCTTGCTTTCAACTTCTTTTGGGTTATACACTTTCCCTAGTTCTTCGCTCATTTTTCTGCCTCCTCTTTAATTTTTAACGCTTTCATTTATTACATTTTTGAGCATTTCCACTCCTTCTCCGGTTACCGAAGAAAAAAATATCTTTTTGATGTCTTTATATTTTTCCAGTTCTTTTTCAAGTAATTTTTCCCTTAAATTTCTTTCTGTTTTGTTAAGTTTGTCGCACTTGGAAGCTACAATTACAAAATTAACCCCCCGAGAATATAAAAAATCTATCATTTGAAAATCCAACACTGAAGGAGTATGGCGCATATCAACTATCTGAACTATTAAAGGGATATTTCTTTCTAATTTAAAATACCCCTCCACAAGTTCCGACCAGCGCCTTTTTTCACTAAACGACACTTTTGCATAGCCATATCCGGGCAAATCAACAAACCTTAAATTTTTTAATTTATAAAAGTTTATATTTATTGTTTTCCCAGGCTTAGAGCTTGTTCTGGCCAAAGATTTGCGGTTTAAAATCTTGTTTATAAGCGAAGATTTTCCAACATTAGATTTACCGGAAAACACTATTTCCGGTAAATTGTCATTTGAAATTTGATTTAAATTTCCCACAGATTTTTCAAAAATAGCTTCGTTAAAATTTATCACCGTAATCTCCTTTTAGATAATAGCACTACTAAAAACATCATTTAAACTGTCGGCAAAAACAAAATTAATTGCCTCTTTAACGCTGCCGTCAATTTCTTCTATATCGCCTTTATTCCCCGCCGGCACAATAACTGTTTTAACGCCATTTTTAAATGCCGCCATAGTTTTTTCTTTAAGCCCACCAATCGGCAAGACTTTTCCTTTTAGGGTTATTTCCCCCGTCATGGCAATCTTTGAATTTACCTTTTTCTTTTTAAGTGCAGAAACCAGCGCCGTGGCAATCGTCACACCCGCAGAAGGACCATCTTTTGGAACTGCGCCCTCCGGTGCGTGAATATGAATGTCGTAATTTTTATAAAAATTTTCACTTATATTCAGTTTTTTGGCATTGCTACGAATATAGCTTGTGGCAATTTTTGCGGATTCTTTCATAACGTCTCCCAAAAGGCCTGTGGTTTCCACTTTCCCTTTGCCTTTCATAAGTAAGACTTCTATCGGCAAAATTTCTCCTCCGACTGCCGTCCATGCCAAACCGTTAACTATTCCCACTTCGCTTTTCGCTTTATAATCTTTTTTGTATTTTTCCACGCCAAGCATTTCTTTTACTTTTTTGCTGTTTATGGCTATACATTTATCCTTATTTTTTGACTCTATTATTTTCTTTGCAACTTTTCTCATAACGGAAGAAAGCTTCCGCTCAAGTTCACGTACTCCGGCTTCTTTTGTGTATAAATCGATAATTAATCTTAAAGATTTATCATCAAATTTTAAATTTTTTTCTTTCATACCGTGCAACTTTATCTGCTTAGGTACCAAATGTTTTTTAGCAATATTAAATTTTTCTTCCGGAGTATAGCTGTAAAGATTAATTATTTCCATTCTATCATAAAGAGGTGACGGGATTTTACTCGGGTCGTTAGCCGTAGCTATAAACATAACCTTGCTTAAATCAAACGGAACCTCAAGATATCTATCCACAAATTCGGAATTTTGCTCGGGGTCCAAAACTTCCAAAAGCGCGGAAGACGGATCGCCGTGATAATCTTTGGAAAGTTTATCTATTTCGTCAAGTAAAAACAGCGGATTATTTGTCTTGCACTGTTTTAAAAGCGAAATTATACGCCCCGGCATAGCGCCAACATACGTTTTTCTGTGCCCTCTTATTTCTGACTCATCGCCAAGTCCGCCCAAAGACATTCTTACGTATTTTCTTCCAATTGCTCTTGCCAAAGATTTGGCAATAGAAGTTTTTCCTACTCCCGGCGGCCCCACCAAACATATAATTTGGCCTTTAACGCTGCCGGATAATTTCTTTACCGCCAAAAATTCCAAAATTCGTTCTTTAACTTTTTCTAATCCAAAATGGTCTTTATTTAAAACTTTTTCTGCATTTTTAAGGTCAATTTTATCTTTGGAAGAATTATTCCAAGGCAGCGAAAAGCAAAGCTCCAAGTAACTTCTTAAAATATTTGCCTCTGCTGAACCTTGCGGTGTTTTAGATAAATTTTTACATTCTTCTTTTAATTTTTCATATGTATCTTTGGGCAATTTTAATTTTTCTAATTTGTTTATAAATTTTTCCGATTCGGTAACGGGGTCTTCAGAATCGCCCAATTCCTCGGACAAAAATTTTATTTGCTCTTTTATAAAATAATCTTTTTGAGTTTTATCCATGTTGTCTTTTATCTTTGAGGCAATCTCTTTTTGGTAAAAGAGAACATCATTTTCTTTGGATAAATATTCAGAAAGTTTTTCGGCTCTTTTTATAACGTCCAGTTCAGACAAAATTTCTTGCTTTTTTTCAAAATCAAGGTTAACATTTGCCGCAATATAATCGGCAGTTTCGGATAAAGCGGCTTTTGAATTAATTCTTAAAATCAAATCGGACGGAACCTGCCCCGAAACGCTCATATAATCCGAAAAAAGTTCATTTAAGCCGCGCAGCAAAGCTTCTGACTCTAAACTCGATTCGTCGTAGAGGTTATCTTGCTTTTCTTCTATTTTAGCCTGAATAAAATCCCCGCTGTCATCATAAAATTGTGCCTCTGCCCTGCACACACTTTCTATAAGCACTCTTGCCATATTATCGGTTTGTTTTAAAATTTGCTTTATTTTAGCAAGTATTCCAAAAGAATAAATTTCGTTCTTTTTTGGATTATCGTCTTTAATATCTTTTTGAGCAGCCAAAAATATTAGCTGGTCAGAAGACATTGCCTTCTCCACAGCTAATATTGATTGTTTTCTACCCACATCAAATTGAAGCATCACGTTTGGAAACATAACAAAACCCCTAAGAGCCAGAACGGGTATTAAGTTTCCGCCGTTTAATTTATTTTCTATTTTAATTCAACCCCTTTTAATTTTAAGACGCATCGCTTGTTCGCGAAGAAGATTTTTTAGGAAGCTTATCGGAATTTACTTTAATTAAAATTGGAGTTCTGTCTTTATCACGCACAAATTCCGGCTCCTTTTTGCCGTTTATTGTGTCTTCATCTATTATAACTTTTTCCACAGTAAAATCCGACGGCACATCGTACATAACTTTTTGAAGCGTCTCCTCTATTATAGAGCGAAGACCCCTTGCACCTATTTTTCTTTCAATAGCTTTTTTTGCAACAGCCTCTAACGCAGGCTCTGTAAATTCAAGTTCCACTTTATCGAGTTCAAATAATTTTTTATACTGTTTAATAAGCGAATTTTTCGGCTTTGTAAGAATTTCAACGAGCGCTTTTTCGTCTAAACCATTTAAAGAAGCAATTACCGGCAATCTACCCACCAATTCCGGGATAAGGCCATACTTAACAAAATCTTGCGGAATGGCTTTGCTCATCCAATCTTTGGAATTGATTTCTTCTCTGGTCATAACTTCGGCACCAAATCCCATCGAAGAGGTGCTGACTCGTTTTTCTATTATTTTTTCAATTCCCTCAAACGCTCCGCCGCAGATAAATAAAATATTTGACGTATCAATTTGAATAAATTCCTGCTGAGGATGCTTACGGCCGCCTTTTGGAGGTACACTGGAAACGGTTCCTTCAATTATTTTTAAAAGCGCTTGCTGTACTCCTTCGCCGCTTACATCTCTTGTGATTGAAGCGTTTTCTGATTTTCTTGAAATTTTGTCTATCTCATCAACGTATATAATTCCGCGTTGCGCTTTTTCTATATCAAAATCAGCATTTTGAATTAATTTTAGCAAAATATTTTCCACGTCTTCGCCAACATATCCGGCTTCGGTTAAAGTTGTGGCATCGGCAATGGCAAAAGGAACGTCAAGAAACTTGGCCAAAGTTTGAGCTAAAAGAGTTTTTCCAACACCTGTGGGACCCAAAAGCAAAATATTGCTCTTTTTTAATTCCACATCGTTTTCTTCGCCACCAAAAAATATTCTTTTATAATGATTATAAACCGCAACAGAAAGCGCCAATTTGGCTCTTTCTTGCCCAATTACATATTCATCTAAATATTTTTTTATTTCATGAGGCTTTGGAAGAACTTTATTTCCGCTAATTGATGGCTTTGATTTTTTAGTATTTGCAGAGCTGTTCGGGTTTGCTTCTCTATCTAAAATAGAGATGCAAAGTTCTACGCATTCATCACAAATGCATACCCCTGGGCCTGCCACCAATTTTTTGGCTTCGCTTTGCGGTTTTCCGCAAAATGAACAGCATAGTTCTCTTTCTCTACTTCCTCTTTTTATGCTCATAAATATCACCAATTCCTAACACATAACTTTTTTACTATCTTTTAGATATTACTTTATCTATAATACCGTATTCTTGAGCTTCTGCTGCTGTCATAAAATTATCACGTTCGGTATCTTTTGCTACTATGTCTATCGGCTTACCTGTTTTTTCTGATAATATCTTATTAAGACGCTCTTTTGTTTTTAAAATGTGCTGTGCATGTATATTAATGTCTGTTGCTTGACCTTTTGCACCACCGCTTGGCTGATGAATCATTATGTCACTGTTTGGAAGTGCATATCTTTTGCCTTTAGCTCCTGCAGCAAGCAAAAATGCTCCCATACTTGCGGCCAAACCAATACAAATTGTTGATACATCGCATTTAATGTACTGCATTGTATCGTATATTGCCAAACCGTCCGTTACCGAACCACCTGGGCTGTTTATATAAAGGCTTATGTCTTTGGAGGCGTCTTGCCCTTCCAAATACAAAAGCTGCGCTACAACAAGCCCTGCAGAAGTTGAATTAACTTCTTCATTAAGCATTACTATTCTGTCATTTAAAAGCCTTGAAAAAATATCGTATGAACGTTCTCCACGACCGGTTTGCTCCACTACATAAGGTACTAAACTCATTATAAATCACCCTTTTTGTAATAATTACGGCATAATTAATAATTTGCCAAAATTTATATTCTTATACAAGATTATAATTATTTTTCCACCACGCTGGATTTTATAAGTTCCATTGCTTTTTCTTTAAGAAGGTCTTTTTTAAGATCCTCTTTCATAACAAAATTCTTAACTTGTTCTGGTTTTAATCTATAAGCCTCGGCTAACTTTTTGTATTCTTCTTCAATGTCTTTGTCGGAAACTTCAATTTTTTCAAGTTCGGCTACTTTTTTAAGCCCCAAACTCAACTTCACTGCGCTTTCAGCCTGCGGGCGGAAAGTTTCTTCTAAACGTTCTTGTGTTGTTCCTGTATATTTTACATAGTCTTTAAGATTAAGGCCTTGCGGTTTTAGTCTATAATCAAAATCTCTTAAAAGTTCTTTTATTTTATTTTTTATAAGAGCTTCGGGAATATCTGCTTTAACCAATTTTATAAATTCATCAATTGCTTCGTTTTCAAGTTTATGTTTTGCCTGATGTTTTTTGTTTTCTGCAATTTTTTTCTTTAGATCTTTTTTGAATTCATCAACGCTGTCAAATTCGCTTATATCTTTAACGAATTCTTCGTCAAATTCAGGCAATTCCCTTTTTTGAATTTTATTGATTTTTATTTTAAAGACGGCGTCTTTTCCGGCCAAATTTTCAGCGTGATAATCATCGGGGAATTTTACGTTTATTTCAAATTCTTCGCCTGTTTTATGCCCCGCTACTTGTTCCTCAAATCCGGCAATAAATTGCTTTTTGCCAAGTTCAAGTGCCACATCTTCGGCTTTTCCGTTGTCAAATGGTTCACCATCTACAAACCCTTCAAAATTTATATTGGCAATATCGCCCATCTCTGCCGGTTTGTCTTCCACGGTAATTAATCTGCTGTTTTTAGATCTTATCAGTTCAATTTCTTTTTCCACGTCTTTTTCGGTAACTTTTGAACTTTCTTGCTTAGAAACTTTTATTCCTTTGTAGTTTTCAACGGTTACTTCCGGCATTACGGTAACTTTTACTTTAAAATCAAGGCCGTCTTCTTTGCTCATTTTTACCATTTCAAAATCAATATGATCGTCAACGAGTTCTAATTCTGCTTTTTTTGCAGCCTCATCAACTGCATAAGGATAAATCGCATTTACTGCATCTTCATAAAAAACTCCCTCACCATAAAATTTTTCAATAAACTTTCTTGGTGCTTTACCCTTTCTAAACCCGGGAATGGATATTTTTCCTTTTTGGCGATTGTATGCTTTATCCACCTCTTTGTTAAAATCCTCGGGCGAAACAAAAATTTCCAACTCCCAACGATTAACGTCTATTTTTTTTGATGATTTGAGTTCCATTTTTAAATAACTTCCTTTCAAAATATAAAAATTTAAGTTTTATGTAAATGAAATTTACAAAATTATCTTACGCAACCTTTACCGGTGAAAAATTCAGATAATCACACGATATAAGCTTAAAATTTATTCCTTTGTAATTACCCTCCACAATGTTTTTGGTTGCGTCACTACCGTGAATATGTCCATAATAACACTTTTTCACATTTCTTTCAATTAAAATATTAATAATTTTTGTAGATTCTTCCGAACCATACACCGGCGGATAGTGCAAAAACACAATGGGTTCAAGGTTTTGTATGGTGTTAAAATTTAAAGAGTTTTCAAGCCTAATTATTTCCCTATTTAAAATTTTTTCATCGTTTTCCTCTTTTGCATCGTAAAGCCAGCCCCTTGTGCCGCATATTAATTTGCCCTCTACCTCCGCGGAAGAATTATGAAGCACCTGCAAAGTGTCAAAACCGTTTTCTTTAAAAAATCTATCGATTTTAGCCTTAGTACTCCACCAGTAGTCATGGTTTCCTTTTATAAAGATTTTTTTACCGGGCAATTTATTTATAAAATCAAAATCCTTAATAGCTTCTTCCAGGCTCATAGCCCAGGATATATCGCCCGCCACAACAACAGTATCGTCACCGGAAACAATCTTTTCCCAGTTTCCCTTTAATCTTTCGGTATAATTCTCCCACCCGGGAAACACATCCATAGATTTTTGGCTATTAAACGAAAGATGCAAATCAGAAATTGCGTATATAGACATTCTTACTCCTTTTTTATTTATTTTATATGTAATTTCATGAATTCATAAGCGTTTTCAAAAAACAATTTTTTAACCAAATTTTCTTTATAATTCTTTTTTAAAAAATATTCATACAAATTCTCTATTTTTTCAAGGCTGTTAATTTCGGGCGGAACTTCTGCACCGTCAAAATCGCTGCCAATACTGACGGCATTTTCTCCGCCAAGCTCCCAAAAATGTTCGGCGTGCTTTATAATGTCGTCAAATCCAGCTTTTTTGTTTGAATTCAAAAACTCGCTGCAAAACGTTATTCCAACAACACCCCCGCGATTTTTGATTTCAAGGAATTGGCTATCTGTTAAATTTCTTTTATGAGGGCAAATACTATATGAATTGGAATGCGTTGCAATAAATGGTTTCTCTGCTATTTTGGCAACATCATAAAAAAGTTTTTCGCTTGCATGTGATACATCTATTATTATACCATAAGCTTCCATTTTTTTCACTACTTGTTCCCCAAATTTTGTAATTCCTTCCGGGCAAACTACACCGCATCCATCTCCGATTTCGCATTTCCCGTTCCAAGTAAGTGTCATTATTTTAACGTTATTTTCTGCCAAATATTTAACTTTTTGAATATCGCCACCTAAAACCGCACCGCCTTCCACAGTAATAATAACGCATTTTTCAGTTTTAAAATCATCAGGAGTTTTTATTATATTAAAACCACCTTTTTCAGGCTCGTTTTTTAGCTTATTAATGCAACCGTCAAACAAATTAAGCGCTTTTACCCCACGATATTCGTCGGGTATCCACGCGGCAAAACACTGAATATACTTTTCAAACCTATTTGATTTTTCAAAAGAAACATGAAAATCGTTTTTATAAATGCTTTTGTTTTCTTTATATGCCCTGTAAAGCGTATCGCAATGCAAATCAAAAAATCTCATCAAAATCCTCCAAAGAAAAAGCATTATCAATGTAGTCCACTTTATATTTTCCGCCGGGGTAAGCGGTTATTAACACAACGTCAAATTTAGGCTGCAAATCCACATCATTTTTCATAAGGTATATTTCTGCGGTTTTTATTATTTTGATTTGTTTGTTTTTATCCACAGAATAAACGCCGTCAATAATCGAATTCGATTTGCGAGTTTTTACTTCTATAAAATTAATATATTTATCATCGCAGGAAATTATATCTATTTCGCCGTATCTGCTGTGATAATTTCTTACCAAAATTTTTTTGTTTTGCACTTTTAAAATATAATCACAAGCTATATTTTCGCCCGTGTTTCCTATACTTTTTGAATCTTTCATTTTATTTACTTCCCAATTATTTTTGTAAGAAAACTCTTACGATGAATTGGGCAAGGGCCATATTTTTTTATCATTTCGGTATGAAGCGCCGTACCATATCCTTTGTGCTTTTCAAAATGGTACTCGGGATATTTTTCGGCTTCTTTTTTCATTTCTCTGTCCCTTGTTACTTTGGCCAAAATAGATGCGCAGGCAATGCTTTGCGACAAGCTGTCGCCCTTTATCAAAGAGCATGATTTATATTTCCAATCGGGAAGCCTGTTGCCGTCTACAATCGTAAAATCAGGGGCTATTTTTAAACCACCTACTGCCCTTTTCATTGCCAAAAACGTTGCACCCAATATATTATACTTTTCTATTTCTTCCGGGGTGGCAAATGCCACGGAATAATCTTTTGCTTCTTTTTTAATTACATCGTAGAGGTGTTCTCTTTTTTTCTCGGTTAATTTTTTTGAATCATTTACACCATCAATTACTTTACCGTACGGCAAAACAACAGCAGCGGCATAAACAGACCCTGCCAAAGGTCCTCTTCCGGCTTCGTCCACTCCACAAACGGTTTTTAATCCGTTTTCACTATACAATTTTTCATAATAAAGCCAATCCATATTTAAAACCTCTTAAATTATAAATTTTCCAGCGTTAAATTGCCCAGTTTACCATTTCTGTAATTTTCTAAAATCATGTTGGAAGTCCTTAAAAAATCCACTTCTCCGCCTGATTTTATCATTCCTCGCTTTTTACCTATGTAATTAATAAGTTCTACGGCATCATAATCTTTAGCCAAATTTTCGTCTAAACCAAACTTACTACAAAGAATATCAAGGTAATTTATTTTTATTTTTTTTATAAATTCAAAAGCCAAGTTTTCCGTATCTAAAATTTGATCTTTTATAGCACCCGTAAACGCAAGGTTATAAGCCATTTCATTGCTTTCGAATTTTGGCCATAACACCCCCGGAGTATCCAGAATTTCTATACTATTACCCACGAAAAACCAATTTACACGTCTGGTAACACCCGGCCTGTTTTCAACTTTTGCTTTGGAATTTTTTGCAAGGCGGTTTATAATTGAAGATTTACCAACGTTTGGAATACCAACAATCATTATTCTAAGGCTCTGGTTTAAAATTCCTTTTGATTTCCATTTTTCCAGCTTTTCTTTCATTACGATGTTTACCTTTTTCTTAAAATTCGCGGCATCAACACCATTTTTTATACTGAAAAGCACAGCGGGAACGCCACTGCTTTCAAAATAACCAAGCCATTTTTCATTTTGACATTTATCGGCAAGGTCGCTTTTGTTTATTATAATTATTCTCGGCTTTGAACCAATAATCGAGCTAATATCGGGATTCCGGCTGCTAATCGGTATCCTGGCGTCTATAACCTCGGCAACCATATCCACTTTTTTTAAATTTTCTTTTAGATCTCTTTCGGTTTTTGCCATATGCCCCGGAAACCAGTTTATATTTGCTTTGTTTTCATCCATGAACATCGTCTCCTATTTTTTAAACAAATCTGTTACTATTTTTGGAACTATTTTATATCTTACTTCATGCCTATGTTTATTTTCTTCGTCTGTTCTTCCACTATATAAAGATTTTTTTGATACAGTATTATCGGATACACAAAACAACGCCGTTACATTTATACCCATAATATCACAACACTTAAACAAATTTGCGGTTTCCATTTCGATAGTTTTAGCACCCAATTCTAATATTTTATCAACATGATAAAACTGTGCAAATATAGCATCTATACTAAAATTGGGAACATAATGATAATTTATATTGTTTTGTTTTAATATATTAATTAAATTACTTGTAATTGTTTCTGTCGGATATTCTTCTTTTAAAAATTCATCTTCTAAACTTTTATTTAAATATCTTGAAGCTCCATCACCACATATAGAATATTTTGGAATAACAATATCACCTATTTTAATATTTTCATCCAGTGAACCAACTGACCCCAAAAATATTAAATTCTTGCATTTTGTAACTCCCAATGACAATATAAAATCTATTATTGCAGGTGCTCCTATTCCATTTAATTCTATATATGAAAAGGATAATTTTTCCCCATATAAATTAAACACTTTTTCGCTTACTTGCTTAATTTCAAATCCTAAATTATCAAATATATCATGACTCCAACATGGTGCCATTACTGCGTTTTCTAATATTTTTTCATAACCTGCTCTGATAATAATATCTTCACTGGTTGTTCCATATTTTAAATGTGAACACAACAAATCATCATATGTTATAGACTTCACCTTGCTTTCAGTCACTTATATCACTTCCCAAATCTATTTAATTATACCACAAAAGTAGGACTTTGCTTCTACTTTCCTTAGCTGGATTATTTGTATTTTCTCCTTGTTATATTATAAAAGAGTAGATTTTTTATCTACTCCATTAATTTTTTATTTTAAAACACCTATGGCATTTAACGGGAACACCCTAAAGCTTGCTTTCCCCACTATATGCTCTCTGGGGATTAAACCCACCTCGGTAAAGCGGCTGTCAGCGGAATTGTTTCTGTTATCACCCATAACAAAATAATATCCCTTGGGAATTACTCTTGGAATATCTGCATTTCCTTGGCGCCACATAGGTTCTTTTATGTATGTTTCGTTAAGCACTTTCCCGTCAACCGTAACGGTTCCTGCTGAATAGTCTATTTCTAAACTCTGGCCTTCTGTTGCTATTACACGTTTAATAATAGGTTTATCCACAAATCTTCCCTGAGATATCACTACTATATCGCCATTTTTTGGGGTATAATCCCAACGCATCACTATTAATCTGTCTTGATTATGAAGAGTTTCACGCATGGAATCTCCATCTACCGTTACAACCCTAAACGCAAAAGTCATAAGCATTACAACTATAATTATTGCTTGCACAAACGTTTCCAGCCATTCAAAACAAAAGCTAGAAAATTTACTTGCAGGATTTTTAAAGCTAACTCCGTCCTCTTTATTTTCTTTTTTTAAACTCTCATTCATTCCATACATTATTATCATACCTCTTTAAAATATTAATTAATAAACCCAATTCTGTTTAATGGATAATACACTAAAAATGCTTTCCCGATAATATCATTATACTTTATTAATCCAACTTCTTCAACCCTGCTATCTGTAGAGTGATTTCTATTGTCACCCATAACAAAACAATAGCCCTGCGGCACAGTCCGAGAGATTTCCTTGGCAGAATCATAATCCATCGGCTCTTTTAAGTATGATTTTTCATTAATTTTTTTGCCGTTTACCTCCACAGCCCCACGTTTTGGGTCTATTTTGATCTTCTGGCCCTCGGTTGCTATTACTCTTTTTATCAAGTGTTTATCAAATTTTTTCCCTTTGGATATTGCAACAACATCTCCATTTTTTGGGGTATAATACATTTTTCTTATGATTATTTTGTCGTCATTTTGCAGCGTGTTCATCATTGAAGAGCCCACAACAGTCATGTGGGTAAAAACGCATGTCATTAGAATTGAAACCAGCACAATACAATAAAAAGCAGATTCCAAAAAATCAAAACAAACCACCGAAAATCTGCTTGGCAAGTTATCAAGTTTTCTAAAATGTTTGCCCTTTTCCAATCCAAACATTTTTCATTTACCCCTTAAAATATTTTTACGTATGAAATAAAAAGAGGGAAGAAAACCCTCTCTTTACTTAAACTATTTTTTCTTTGACTTTTGCAGCTTTACCCACACGATTTCTCAGATAATAAAGCTTGCTTCTGCGTACACGACCTTTTCTTACCACTTTAACATCGCTAACGCTTGGGGAATGAACCGGAAAAATTCTTTCCACACCAAATCCGTAAGAAACTTTTCTGACTGTAAAAGTTTCGGAAATTCCGCTACCTTTTTTGCTTATCACAGTTCCTTCAAAAACTTGGATTCTTTCTCTGTCGCCTTCTTTGATTTTTACGTCTACTTTTACGGTATCGCCAACGTTAAAATCAGGCAACGTTTTCTTTAATGAAGATTCTGAAATTTTGCTAAGTAAATTCATGTTTTTTCCTCCAAAACTATCTACACATTCATGCTAATCTCCAAAGCAGAGGAATGCTGATTTTCTTATTCTAAAAAATATCAAAAATTTAGAATACTATGTAATTTTATCATATAATGCGTTTTTTTGCAAGACTATAATTCAATATTTTTAAGATAATTTTTGAAATCTTCTTTTATTTCGGGGTGTTCCAGCGCAAATTCCACAGCAGCCTGCATTGCACCAAGCTTATTACCCATATCGTATCTTTTCCCTTCAAAATCAACCATTATTACACCGCTTTTGTGAGCAATCACCTTTAAAGCATCGGTAAGCTGAATTTCTCCGCCAGCGCCAGGCAAAGTTTTTTCTAAAATATCAAATATTTCCGGCAAAAGTATATATCTGCCAAGAATGGAATACAAAGAAAGAACTTGGCTTGGCTGGGGTTTTTCCACCATGTCTGTACACATAAAAAGGTTATCTTTAATATTTTCAACTTTTAATGAACCATATTTATGAATTTCTTCTTTCGGCATTTCTTTTGCAGCCACAACGCATTTACCAAATTCTTCATACGCACTTATCAACTGAGCGCAAACAGGAGTTTTACTTTTTATTATATCATCCCCGGAAAGCACGGCAAAAGGCTCACTTCCCACAAAACTTTTGGCGCAGCTTATGGCATGCCCCAAACCTTTAGTTTCTTTTTGGCGAACAAAATAAATATTTGCCATTTTACTTATGGACGAAACTTCTTCCAAGATTTTTTCTTTTCCGGTTTTAAGGAGCAGTCTTTCAAGCTCCGGGCTTACATCAAAGTAATTTTCGATTGCTTCTTTACCCCTGTTTGTTATTATTAAAATATCTGTAATACCGGATTTAACAGCCTCTTCCACTATATAGTGAATAGCCGGTTTATCCACCACGGGAAACATTTCTTTTGGAATAGATTTTGTTGAAGGCAAAATTCTTGTGCCAAAGCCTGCTGCAGGAATAACCGCTTTTGTGATTTTCACTTTTATTTTCCCCCATTTTATGGTATAATTTATTTATCATTAATTCATATTTTAATAGTTAATATATATTAAAGTCAAGGAAGGTATCATTAAAAAATGATAATAGACGGAAAAACTATTGCCGAAAAAATCAAAAATGACTTAAAAACAGAGATTTTAGAGCTTAAATCAAAAGGAATAATTCCAACACTTGCCGTAGTACTTGTGGGAGAAAATTCGGCGTCTAAAATTTACGTAAGAAACAAAAAAAAAGCCTGCGAAGAAATAGGAATTTATTCCGAAGAGTTCAATCTGCCTGAAAACACCTCTGAAGACGAACTTATAGATTTAATAGAAAAATTAAATTCCAACTCCGATATAAACGGAATTTTAGTTCAGCTTCCTCTTCCACTTCATATAAGTGAAAAAAAAATAGCTGAAGCAGTAAACCCCATTAAAGACGTTGACGTTTTTAATCCTGTAAACACCGGAAAACTCCTTTCAGGTAATGCGGATTTAATTCCATGCACTCCAAAAGGAATTGCAGAACTTTTTGATTATGAAAAAATATCATTAAAAGGAAAACACTGCGTAATAATCGGAAGAAGCAATATTGTAGGGAAACCTCTTGCGATGCTTATGCTGCAAAAAGATGCAACGGTAACGATTTGCCACAGCAAAACAAAAAACTTGGAAAAAATCTGCCAAAACGCAGACATAATTATTGCAGCAATCGGAAAGCCAAAATTTATTACAAAAAATATGGTTAAAAATGGCTGCGTTATAATAGACGTGGGAATAAACCGAAACAAAGACGGAACAATTTGCGGAGATGCTGATTTTGAAGAAGTGAAAAATATAGCTTCATATATAACTCCCGTGCCGGGCGGAGTTGGACCCATGACGATTGCAATGCTGCTTGAAAATACAATTATTACAACAAAAATGCAAAATAATATAGATATTAAAAAAGGAGAAATTTAAAAAATGAATATTTGGCACGATATAAATCAAGAAAGAATCAAACCGGAAAACTTTACCGCTGTAATTGAAATTACCAAAGGAAGCAAAGTAAAATATGAGCTGGATAAAGAAACAGGGCTATTAAAAATGGATAGGATACTCTACACTTCTACCCACTACCCCGCAAACTACGGATTAATTCCAAAAACATATGCAGACGACGGCGACCCGCTGGACGTTTTGGTGCTTTGCTCGCAACACATTTATCCAATGACTCTGGTAGAATGCTATCCAATTGGGTATATATCAATGATTGACTCGGGAAGTAAAGACGAAAAAATCATAGCAATCCCAAACGACGACCCAACGTATAATCAATATGATGATATTTCGGACCTTCCGCCGCATATATTTGAAGAAATGAAGCATTTCTTTAGCGTTTATAAGACACTTGAAAAAAAAGAAACTGTGGTTAACGATATTCACGGCAAAAACGAAGCAATTAAAATTATTGCTCAAACAATTGAAGCTTACAAAAAGAAATTTGGAACTTAATTTTTTGGAGGAAACAGCAAATGCAGCTTGAAGAAATTTTAAGTGAAATAAACAAACTCGGTCCACGTTTAAAATCGCTTTACGAATCATTAAAAATAAGCGATTCAGAAGAAAAACTGCAAAAATTGGAAGGGAAAACATCCAATGCAAATTTTTGGAACGACGCCGAAAATTCACAAAAAATAATCTCGGAAATCAGCACTTTAAAATCCAAAATCAAAGAATACAAAAAATTAAAAAACGAATACGATGATATTTCCACATTGGCACAAATGTCTATTCAAGAAAATGATGATTCGGCGCTTGGAGAAATAGAAAGCGGTTTTAAAGAGTTTTCCAAAAATTTAGAAACAATGACTTTAACAACACTTTTAACTGGAGAATACGACTCGCAAAACGCAATACTTACCTTTCATGCTGGAGCTGGCGGAACAGAAGCACAAGACTGGGTGGAAATGCTTTGCAGAATGTACACCAGATGGGCTGAAAAGCACGGATACAAAGTAAAAATGCTGGACTTTTTAGACGGCGAAGAAGCAGGGCTGAAAAGCGCCTCTTTATTAATAGAAGGAGAAAACACCTACGGCTTTTTAAAAGGTGAAAACGGAGTCCACAGATTAGTCAGAATTTCGCCGTTTGATTCTTCGGGAAGAAGGCACACCTCTTTTGCTTCAATAGAAGTTATCCCTGAAATTAACGATAATATAGAAGTTGAAATCTCTCCGGAAGACATAAAAATGGACGTATTTAGAGCAAGCGGCGCAGGCGGTCAACACGTTAACAAAACATCTTCAGCCGTAAGGTTAACGCATATTCCCACAGGAATAGTAGTTGCATGCCAAAACGAAAGAAGCCAGTTTCAAAACAGGGATACTGCCATGAAAATTTTAAAATCCAAGCTGATTGAAATAAAAGAACGCGAGCATCTGGAAAAAATTGAAGACATAAAAGGAGTTCAAAAGGAAATTGCGTGGGGATCTCAAATTCGTTCGTATGTATTTATGCCATATACACTTGTAAAAGACCACAGGACCTCATTTGAAGCAGGGAACGTGGAAGCCGTTATGGATGGCGACTTAGACGGATTTATAGAAGCGTATTTAAAGCAAAATATTTCATAAAAATAAAAAAGCCCTGAACTTAATTTTCGTTCAGAGCTTTTATTTATAATGCATATTTTCTTAGACTTAATCCGGATCAAAAGGAACTAAATTTTCATCCGGGAACAATTCAACATTTGCGGATTCTGCATCTTCCGAAATATCATCATCTGAATCATGCTTTATAATTTCGATGCTTCCATTTTCAAGACCATATGCATGCCCGTGCGCTTTTTTACCGCCTACATTAAGGTGTATATCCATATCTCGAGATAAATCGTCAATTATAGTTGCACTATTAAAATGTCTTCCACCTATTGTAAGCCCTCCAGCAACTCTTCCTAATTCATCCATATCAAGTTTTTCTACTTTTTTCTTTTTATCGTCCATTTTAATTCACCTCGTTAAGATTTATTAAGAACTATTTTTAAATTTGCTGTTCCTTTGCTAAAATAAGTTTCCGGTTCAAACGCTTGAATCTTTAATATTGCACCTTGAATCCCCGATTCCAGATTTTCTTTTAATTTAATGCTTTTTAAGTATGTTCCGGGTTTAATTATTCCGCTTTCAGCCAGCACCGTTTCCGATTCATCTTCAGAAACTAAAACACATTTCATAAGTACTTTATTAGTTGGCATACTGGTAAGGTACAGATTTATATCGTCGCCATCTATTTCCGGCTCACCGCAAACTTTAAGCCTAAAATCAGGCGAAATGCCAAAAGGTGCATATCCTCGTTTATTCACATCATCAATTTCCGGCGTACCCTCAACGGCTGTTGTTTCCATTGGCGGAGGGTTATACTTTTTACTATAAATATTAAAATAGTAATACGCACCTGCCGCACAAGCCAACATACTTAAAATTAAAATTATTATAAAAATATTATTTGATTTCCTTACTGTAATACTTTTTTTAACATTATTCATAGGAAATTTCCCTTCTTAAAAAACTTTAATTTACAAAATATCTTTATAAAGGATTTGCAGATAGCGTTATAATTGCAGTACCAATAGCACTATTGCTTCCCCCTGTTAAGTTTTTGTAATTATACGTATTATTTTGAGCAATATCGTCAATATTGGCAGCCCTTGCGAAATGATCAGACGGTCTACCGGTAATATTAATATAAAGATTTTGGTAGCTCATTTTTCCTGTGCCGCCGCCATTTGGGAATTGAACACCAGGAATCATATAAGCAGAAGTTTCTGCGCTTGAACCCGAACCAAAAATCGTATCTTTATCTTTGTCTGTATCATTTACAAGACAGTCAGGGTAATACTTTCCGGATTTTGGATTATCAGGATCTCTAACGACATTTTGATAATCGCTTGAGTTTATAACACTACCCGCCAAAAGCTGCAGATCTACATCATTACCAACGTTACTCTTATTTTCTGTAGTGGCATATCTGGTGTATAAATTTTGATTGGAACGGTTTATCAAAATTATACGGTTATTTAATCCGTCAAAACCATGCCAAAGGCCGACCCTGTTCGCATCTGCTTGTGGATTAATAGTTGTATTACCACCATATTCGGCATCTGTGTTTGTATAATACGGAGTAAAACTTCCAGAAGTAAAGTTAAACTTACCTTTGTCATGATAAAACACCATATTTGACCACAAAAGCTCCACCGCATAAACGGATTCTCCTCCAACTTGAAATCCGGATACGCTGATGTCCGATGAATCTTCTCCATCAATTACTTTTTCTTCGCTGCCTGCATCTGCAAGACAAGAAAAGTTGCAAAATCCAGCAGAAAATAAAGCGAAAACCAGTAAAGAAATAATTTTATTTCTACATTTTTTAGATAGACTTTTCATAATTAGAGCTACCTCCTTTCAATTTGTTATTCCACAACTACAAGAACCGGAAGTTGTGAATTTATAACCGCACGCTCGTTTGTTTGATAGTCAAAGAATGACAAATAAGCAATCGCTCTATATGCTCCAGCGGGGAGTGAATTCCCGTTTGGTAATTTTCCAAGTTTTAACTTTGGTAGTTGATATCCCGGAGGAATAAGCCCTGATACACAAATATCAATCCTTGCATTTTTCGGGTCGTAGTTTGGGTTAGCGTCAAACTCGGCTTGTTCGGCGTCTGTTCTGCCGGTGGAACCGGTTTTTTCTTTCATTTCGCTGTCCGTAATTTGGACCTTAAGCTGCATGGACTGGTTTGAATATCCCGGGTTAACCAAATTAAATTCGCCAATGCCGTTTTTAAAATTAATCACATCAGAAAATCCAAAGGTAACGGTATTTTGTCCGCCCTCATAGGAAAAATCTTCTGTATGTACGGCATACGGATCAATTGGCACATTGTTAAATACCGCTTTGTTCTTATATGGGTTGGTTATGTAAATATAAATCAACACGCCAAGAATAAGCAGCGGTATAAGTAGCCACCACCAAAGAGGAAAAGCTTTTTTGATTTTACCGTAAAATGCGCATTTTTCAATAACGCCGTCATTTCTGCCGATAAAACCACCGGTACGTTTGCGTACTTTCATGTAAGACACGGCGCTACAGCAGAAAATTTTGCTGTTTTTGGAAGCACCTGCAAAAGTGCCCGAGCATGAACCGGATTTTACCACACCGTCAACTTGCAGATTTGCAATCAAAGCGTCTTCGATGAAGCCGAAAAATCCTGCAAAAGTAAGGGACTTATCGCAAACTTTAAAATTAAAGACTTTATGGCCGTTACCGTCGAACACACCTTTAAAAGGATGCGATTCATTACCGATAGGGATCCATTTTTTCCCGCCAAGGTCTATATCCTCGTCAAGAACATAAACCGAGGAAGCCGCCTTAAAGTCGCCGTCATTAATTTGCTTTGCAATTTCAAAAAGCTGGTTTGCGGATGAAACCACAACAGCAGATTCCGGATTATATTCCAAATCCGCTTCATAATGCCAAGATTCTTCATCAAAATCGATGTCTGCAAATTTTGGGTCTTCGCATTCGGGAATGTAAAAAGCCGGATTAAGCGGGCCTTGTAATTCGTCCACGGAAGTATTTGCAAAATCGTACTCAAAAGCCGACATAGAATCAGGGCCATCGGGCTGAGCATCGCCTATATCCATATAAGAATTCTCCACAGTGCCCGAATTATTAATGACAAAAGGCTTAACAAATTTTTTGCCCACATTAGAACGAGAAAAACAGTCCGTGATACTGCCGGAATTATCAAGCGCAAAACTCGCGCAGTCTATGCCACGTGAAAAACGAGAAATTGAAATACAGTCGCTAATTTTGCCGTTGTTAACGCCCGCAAAACCGGCGCATTTTTTCTCGCGATTAAATTCTAAACTCATTAATATCACCCATTAAAAAAATATTTAAAAAAACTTCTTTATCTTTTTTTCATTAAATACCCGCATTAAAACAAAAAAATTAAGGGTTTGGCGGCCAGTTTTGACCGCCAAAGTTAATTACCAAATTATATTAAATTACGATACTGATGGGGTTCTTGGGCTGTCTCCTGATGGTGTGAAGGTTAGGTTAATATCACCAATTTTTTCCCAATAGTTTCCGCCAACAGATGGAGTGTTTTCATCTATTGTATCAAGTTCAGAGCTATTTGCAGTACCATCAGTTGCGGTTTGTTGTGGTGTACCTGTAATATTCAGATAAAATACAACTTCATTTGCTCTGTCTTGGCCTGATGATACTACTGTACCATCAAGATTCATATATTTTTGAATTGTGGTTGTTGCAGCTGTACCAGTTCCGGATGCTATGGTCATAAGAACAGGAGTCCCTGCAGTGTTTTTCATATATTTATTATTAGTTGTCGAAGCACCTTCACTAAATGCCCAACCATCTGCACCGCTTCCCATGTCTGCATTTGCAATAGCTATTTGCATGTCTACATCGCTACCGAGTGTTTGCTCTGTAATTCCTTCTGTACATCCTACACCCAATTGAACGTTACCGTTACCTTTGTTTACAACAGTAACATGGTTGTTATCTCCGTCAAATCCGCACCATTTACCAACACCTACACCGGTAGTAGCTGCTGTACCATCTGTTACTCCGGCTTCACAGAAATTCCAAGGAGTATTGGTTACTCTTTTGGTTAATGCATCCGTTCCCGGATCATATACACCACGGTCAAATACGAATTTCATCGCGCCCCATGATACATTTAATTCATACACAAAATCTTTTTTAGTTTGAAAACCATATACAGGGATATTACCATTGTCAGGGCCTGGATCACTTATCGTTATATCAGAAGTACCATTTGGCAATGGATCTATGGTTACTGCTGAAGCACCACCGATTGTAGCAAGAACTGCTAATGCGCCTGTGGCGAGTTTTTTGCTTGTTTCTTTTACAAATTTTTTCATATTAACACCTCATAAATTTTAAAATTTTTTACGCAATCATCTTCGCCCGGCGCATGTTTCAAAGTTATGTACCACGAATTTTACTTAAATTTATATTTTTCTATAAAATTAAGCACCCTTCGTAAATATTCCCTCCTTTTTACAATATTTACGCCTTGCTGTGATTACATTTATCAATAATACATAGTTTTTAAAAAATATGCAAGCATTTTTGACGGATTTTTCAAAATTTAATCAAAATATTAGCCCGAGATTGAACCGAATCAACCATTTTTATATATTTTTTTAACATTTATTGCCGATTTTTTAAAAAAATATTGGCGTTTTTTCGCATATGCATGGCATTTCTTGATGATTTATGATATAATTTAGAAAAACAAGTTTAATTTTAGGAGTTTTTATGAATAAAATTGAAAAATGCAACGAAATTATTAAAATTTTTAAAAAAATTTACCCAGACCCACGCTGCACGCTTAATTACGGGAGCGCTTTTGAGCTGCTCGTCAGCACACGCCTTGCCGCGCAGTGCACCGATAAGCGAGTAAACATGACCACGCCGAAACTTTTTGCCAAATACCCCGATGTTTACGCTATGGCGGCGGCGAATTTGGAGAGCGTGGAGGAAATCATCAAACCCTGCGGCTTTTTCAAAACCAAAGCGAGGGATATTGTGAGCCTTTCTAAAAAAATCGTGGAAAACTTTGGCGGAAATGTCCCCGGAAGCATGGAGGAGCTGACTTCTTTGCCGGGAATTGGCAGAAAAACCGCGAATGTAATTTTAGCGGAGATTTTTCACAAGCCGGCAATCGTAGTGGACACACATTTTATGCGAATTACCCGCAGACTTGGCTTTCACAACCTAAAAGACGCAACTAAAATTGAATTTTTAATGAAGAAAATCGTCCCCGAAAGCGAATCGGCAAATTTTTCGCACAGACTCGTTGCCCACGGGCGAGAAATTTGCAAGGCTATAAACCCGAAATGCGATTTATGCGGGATTAAAAACTTTTGCGAAAAATATAAAAAAGACAGCCGATAATTAGCTGTCTTCCATTGTAATCGCCGCACAATAAACCGTTTTTGCTCCGGCGGTCATTAACGTTTTGGCGCATTCTTTAAGAGTATTACCCGTAGTACAAACATCGTCAATTAAAAGAATATTTTTCCCTTTTATGTCGTTTTTGTTTATTACATTATATACATTTAAAATGTTTTGTTCCCTTTCGTTTCTTTCAAGGTTATGTTGTTCTGCATTGTCAGCCATCTTTTCAATTGTACTTTTTAAAGGTACGTTTATTATTTTGCTTATTTTTTCAGATAAAATTTCGCTTTGGTCAAACTTTCTTTTTATTTTTCTGCTGCTTGAAATCGGTACGAAAGTTACAAGATCTAAATTCGAATAATATTTATTTATCGTTTGCGACATCATGTAAGCAAAAAATGCAGCGTGCGACATTTTTCCTTTAAACTTGAATTTTAAAATTGAATTTCTAATTAACCCTTCATATTTAAAAGGCGCAATGCAATAAATAGATTTATTATTTATTTTAAACAGCTCTTTTTTCAAATTTAAATTTTTAATTTTCCCCATACAAGACTTACAAATTAACGAATTATACGACATTATGCAGTCGCAAACAGGGCATTTATTCGGAAAAATAAACGACAAAATCATATCTAACATTTTATACACCTTTAGTTATTAAAATAATTTACCGCTTTCATTAATAGCTCATCGTTTTGGAAGTCAAGAGCGTGGTCGCTGAATAATTTTTCCTTTTCAGCAGAAAGTTTAATATATTCATTTGGCTCCACACCACTATTTAAAATAATATTTCCCGATTTTGTAACATAGTATGCATCCGGAAACACCAAAACGAAATCTTCGGAAATAATAACCGCCTTTTCACGAACAGCGCTACCTTTTGTTTTGCAGCCTATTACCGCAGAATCTTCTTTGTCTTTAAAAGCAGAGGCTAAAACTTCGGCCGGGCCGGAAGTTTTTTCATTTACAAGCACTGCAACTCTAACTCCCAAATCTATATCCGACGAACAAATAACGTCCTTTTCGCCTTTTTTATTCACAGCACTTACGATTTCTTTGTCATTTATTAAAAACTTCAGCACATTCATGGCCTCTGAGTAATCGCCATATTCACAATTTCTTACGTCAATCACTAGTTTTTTTATTCCGTCAGACATTAATTTATTCAGCTTTTCTTTAAAAATACTGCTTGATGTGGAGCAAAAATTATCTATTCTTATATAACCGACATCATTAATTTTGCTATCGTTAATACTTACTTTCCTATAAATCTGGTTTTTATTATATTCTTCATAATCTTTATTTGTAAAAAACTTACAATTTTGAGAATCTACTCCATTTGCATATCCAACGCATATTTGCTCCAAAAGTTTATTTTCGTCAATCTCTCCCACAAAATCGTTTCTAATATTATAATCCACATCGCTGAGAAGAGAATACATTTTATGCTTTTCATTATTATATGAAACAATATTATTAAATTTATTCATAGCCATTTTGTAGCCCACCGAATACACAATTGCAGAAAAAATAAACAAAAACGCCAGCGCAAAAACAAGTGGAATTTTTTTATTTAATATTTTCATATAATCAACACCTCTGAGAAAATAACACTAAACTATTTTGTGTGGATTTTGTCTTACACCATTAACACGATACTCAAAATGCAGATGCGGACCTGTTGAATGACCTGTGCTACCAACGTTACCTATTGTCTGACCTTGTGAAACTTGTTGCCCCACAGACACAGCAACACTACTCATATGTGCATATAAAGTAGAAATTCCATTTCCGTGATCTATAACTACATATTTACCATATCCTCCGCCACTTCCGGCAAATATAACCTTACCCGATGCAGATGCAACTATTTTTGCACCATAAACACCGGCGCCTGCTATATCTATCGCACCATGCATATGTGAACGTTCCGACGTATCACTATAATCTGACGTTATTTTTGTATACCCCGGCAAAGGCCATATAAATTCGCCCTTGGATTTTGGAGCTTTTTCGCTATCATAATTACTTTGTTGATTTTTTTTATTTAGATTATCATAATATTTCTTAATCTGTGCATCAAGCGCTTTTATCTGCGCATCGTTTTGATCAATTCTATCTTTTGCCTTTTTCTCTTCTCCTTGCAGTTCGCTCAATAATTTTTCGCTTTCATCGAATAAATTTTGTAATCCAGCACGATTTTTCTCCAATCCTTCTCTCTCGCGCTCTTGCTCAGACTTTGTTTTGATTATTTCTTTTTCTTTTTCTTCTATATCAATTAAATCACTTTTGAGTTCATCAATAAGTTTTTTTACATATTTACTTATAGACCTTGCAATATCTACTTTGTCAAGAAAATCTTCAAAATCTTTTGCGCCCAAAATAATATCTAACGTTGACGTATCGCCCGCTTTATAAATAGCAACCAAACTCTTTCTTAAAAGAACCACTTTTTGAGCCATTCTTTCTTTTATTTCGTTAATTTGATCTCTTAACGACAGTATTTCATTATCCAGTGAATTTATGTAATCGTTTGAAATATCTATTTGATTTTTAACTATACTTATTTTTTTGTCTAGTGCATCTTTATTTTTAGCTTCTTTAGAAACCTCATCACTAGCTTTTTTAAGCTGTTCTGCAAGCTCCTTTTTTTTCCTTTGGAGTTCTGCTTTTTTTGTTTCACTTTGTAATGAATTTATAACTGAAGGCCCAAAAAAATTACCAAAAAGTAAACTGCCAGATAAAATAGTTAAATATAATGATTTTAATATTTTTTTACCACGCAACAACATCACCGCCTTCTTTGGAAAGATAACGTCTTATTGAAATAGAGCTTCCTATTACACCAAAGAACATGCCTGTGGCAACAAACCCCCCCATCACTCGCCAGAAGATGTTTTTAAAGCTCACTCCCACAAATGGTACTATTCCTTCAATTACTTCCCATAATACATTATAGACACTACCTAACACAAAAGTTGAAACAATAGCAGCAACAAGCCCAATAATTATACCCTCTATTAAAAATGGTGCTCTAATAAAACCGTTTGTTGCACCAACGGATTTCATTATGCTTATTTCGAATCTTCTGCTATGCATAGAAATACGAATTGTATTTGAAATTATAAAAAGCGACACCAATCCAAGCGAGCAGACCACTCCTATGCCGCCCCTTGCGATGGTTTTACTTAAATTAGAAAGTTTCTGTGCTGTTTCACTGCGGTCACCAACGGAATCTACTTCCGGAATTGATTTAATTTTATTAACTGTGCTTTCATAAAGTGAAAGATCCTTCATTGTAACATGAAAAGACTCCGGAAAAGGGTTATCTTCTTCACAAACCGCATCATAAAGCGAACCTAAAACGTCTTTGTATTTTTCTGCAGCTTGTCCGCTTGAATAATATTCGCATCCAATTACATTGTCTACATTTTCAATTTTTTTACCAACATTCATTGCCTGAGAAGGCGTTACTTCTTTATATAAAAACACAGTAATGCTATTGCGATTTTCTATTGATTTAAGCGCATGATTAACATTATAAGAAAACAGCACCGCACCGCCGGTGAGTATCATGCAGCAAATCATCACTAGCATAGAAGCCGCCGACATTATTCTATTTACCCATATATTTTTAAATCCTTCTTTTATAAAGTAATTCAAAGAATTCATACTCATTGTTTTTCACCACTCAATTCACTATCTTTTGTTAATTTCCCGTTTGATATTTCCACTATTCTAAACCCACTAAACTTTTTAACAATCGAAATATCATGTGTTACCATTATAATTGTTGTTCCACACTTATTAATCTGGCTAAGAAGATCAACAAGTTCATATGAAAGGGACGGATCAATATTTCCCGTAGGCTCGTCCGCAATAATCATACTGGGGTTATTAACAAGCGCTCTGGCAAGGCCAACCCTTTGCTTTTCACCACCGGAAAGTTCGGAAACTTTTCTTCTTGCCTTACCACTTAATCCAACCAAGTTAAGCACGTACGGTACACGTTTTCTTATATCCCTGGCTCTTGCACCTATAACGTGCATGGCAAATGCAACATTTTCAAAAACCGTCATTTTTTCTATTACCCTAAAATCTTGGAACACAATTCCCATTGTTCTGCGTAAATAAGGAATTTTTCTTTTTTTCATTTTACCTAAAGATACATCATTTATTAATATTTCACCTGATGTTGGTTCTTCTTCTTTTGTTAAAAGCTTTAAAAATGTACTTTTTCCAGAGCCTGATGGCCCTACCACAAATACGAATTCACCGTCAGAAATATTTAAATTCAAATGATCAAGCGCTTTAATATCTTGCGCGTATTCTTTTGTAACATCTTTAAATTCTATCATAATACAAAAATCACACCCTAAAAATTATTAATGTGCTGCCCGAAAAAATTAAGGCAACACATAGATTAATAACATTAATTTTAAGCTATAAATTAAAATTTAATATTTTGCCCTATATAAAATTTTTAAATTTAGCAAATCGAACTACTTAATTTTAAAATTTAACAGGATTGGACAGCAAATATTTTTTTACCATTAAAGCTACTTTAAATACGATTGCATCTTCGAATTCTCTAAGATCCAAGCCGGTGATTTTTTTGATTTTTTCAAGTCTATAAACAAGTGTATTTCTGTGAACAAAAAGTTTTCTGGAAGTTTCGGAAACATTCAAGCTGTTTTCAAAGAATTTTTGAATTGTGAAAAGCGTTTCGTGATCCATGGAAGTTACGGAACCTTTTTTAAATACTTCTTTTAAGAAAGTTTCGCAAAGTGTGGTCGGAAGCTGATAGACAAGACGGGCAATTCCCAAGTGATCGTATGTAATAACATTTTTTTCTGTGTCAAAAACTTTTCCGACTTCAATTGAAACTTGGGCTTCTTTAAATGATCTTGCAAGTTCTCTGATTCCGCTAACAGCAGTACCAACACCCACCACAGCGTGTGTATAATATTCGCCCGAGAGTGTGTCCACTATCGACGCAGCCAGTTTTTCCAAAGATTTTGGATCTGTATCTTTCTTTATTTCTTTTACAAGAGCAATATCGTTTTCATTAATGCTGATTACGAAATCCTTTGTTTTATCCGGGAATAACCCTTGAACAACGTCAAACGGAGAAGCGTCTGATTTTGAAGTTACTTTTACAATCATGCAAACGCGGTTTACATCACAGTTGAATTTCATTTCGCGGGCTTTAAGATAAATATCCCCCGGCAAAACGTTATCTAAAAGAACATTTTTTATAAAGTTTACTTTGTCGTATTTTTCATCATTTTGTTGTTTTACACTATTCATAGCAACAGACAAAAGCACTGCATCTCTACTTGCAGCTTCGTCCACACCTGTTACAAAAACTGCAAACTCAGGGTGTGAAGGATTTCCAAAAGCCTTGAATGTGTATCCGTTTGAAACAAATGTTTCGCCGGAAATCATCATATCTGAATTCACAGAGCTAATGTTTTCACCAATTTTTGACGGATCATTACACGCAATTATCATTGACGAATCATCAATAACTCCCATAGTTCCTTTCATAACATCTGCTGTTTGTCTTATTATGCTTTGAAATAATCTGTTAGACATAATCAATCTCTCCTACTCTCTTAAATATTAAAATTAAAGCATTTTTTAATTTGTAAATGTAAAAAAATAATGTATTCTTTTATCAATTATATACAATTAATAAAAGTTTTGCAACCTTATAATTATTTTCACATTAAAAATTACGTTTTGCACACTTATAAAATATTCTCTTTTACTTTATAGTAAAACTGTACAAAAAATATTTCTTTTTATGTGCTACAAAACAAATATACTCGCCATAATGACGAGTAATTATAATATAAATTATTTATATTTATCTATTTTACCGCTGCTAAATCTTCCCCTGCAATTTTTACTATTTCTACTCTTGCATTTTCTAAATCTTTATAATTTTGAGCTGCTTTTAAACTTTCACTTTTTAAAAGCAAGGCTGTATTTTCGCTTTGAATTTGGTCAAGCTCTTTGGAAGCTTTTGAAACTTTATCTATAGATTCCGCAAGCTTAGACTGCTCAGAAATAAAAAGGAAACCGCATCCTGCCGACAACAAAAAAACCGAAAAAACAGAACCCATAAGCATTTTTAGGGCTTTATTTTTCTGATTTTTTCTTTGCGACTTACCGGGAAGTTTAAGAACCTTTCCTTTGCCATGCTGTTCTTTTCTCAGTGGAGCAAAATCATAAGCTGCATTCCTGTTATACATCAATTCAACATCTCCATAAATTCCTTAAATTTTTTCACAAACCCTAAGCTTTGCACTTCTTGACCTTGTATTTTCCTCGGTTTCTTTTGCTGAAGGTTTAATTGCTTTTTTTGTTATCATTTGTGCGCTCGGCGTTTTTCCGCAAGTACAAATTGGAAAATCCGGCGGGCAAATACACCCTTTACACCAATTTTGCATTTTCTTTTTTACAATTTTATCTTCAAGAGAATGGAAAGTTATTGCTACAATTCTTCCGCCCTTTTTTAGGACTTTAAACGCATCTTCCAAACTTACTTTTAAATTTTCAAGCTCATTATTAACATAAATTCTTATTGCTTGAAATGTCCTTCTTGCCGGATTGCCGCCTTCTCTACGTGAAAACGACGGTATGGCGTTTTTCACTATTTCTGCAAGTTCGGTGGTCGTTTGGATTAATTTCTTTTCCCTTGCTTTTACTATTTTAAATGCTATTTTTGATGCGTATCTTTCTTCACCATATTCACTTATTATTTTTTTAAGCTCGCTTTGATCGAAAAAATTCACAACATCGTATGCAGACTGACCTTGCTTACTCATTCTCATATCAAGCGGCGCTTCTTTTTTGTAGGAAAATCCTCTATCTGCGGTATCAAGCTGATATGAAGAAACTCCTAAATCAAAAACGACTCCATCTACACCATCAAAACCTAAACTATGTACAATGTTATAAATATTGGAAAAATTATCATTCACTATTTCAACATTTTTGAATTCTTTTAATTTTTCTTTACACGCCAAAATTGCGTCAGGGTCTTGATCAATGCAAATAAGTTTGCCATTTTTAGAAAGATTTGATGCAACTTTATAAGATAATCCGCCGCCACCCGCAGTAGCATCAACATAAACCCCATTCGGGTTAATATTAAGTAAATCTACTGTTTCGTTTATAAGTACGGTTTTATGATTAAATTCCAAAGTTACATTCCTTCTTTTAATAGTAGCACGATTAATGACACCACTACATTTTATTATGCTACAACGATCTTATTTGAAAATCAACACCCAAATTATGACATTATAAAATTTTGGGCAATTGCATATTTTTAAGCTTTAATTTATATTATTTTTGTCATTATTAGCTAAATAAATTACCAACCATTCCACTTTCGTGCTGAGCGGCGTTTCCTTCATCTGTATCTATATGCATTGCAAGGGAAAATTTCTCGCTTACCCTGGCTACCACATCTTCAAAAATCAAAGTGCGGCCTTCGCTTTTTATTCTTACTTTTACTTCTTCACCATTTTTCACATCTAATTTTTCTGCATCTTTCGGCGACATATGAATATGCCTTTTAGCCACAATCAAACCTTCGGAAATCTCAATGCTACCTTTTGGGCCAATTAACGTGCACCCTGGCGTACCGTCTAAATCTCCCGACTCCCTAATCATTCCTTTTACGCCAATCTTCCTGGAGTCAGTCAAAGAAATTTCAACTTGCGTTTTTTCCCTAAACGGGCCTAAAACCGCAACGTTTTTAAGCATTTCTTTATCGGTTTTAATGTCCACACGTTCTTCACAAGCAAACTGCCCAGGCTGAGAAAGATCTTTTCTTTTAGAAAATATATAATTCTCTCCGAATAGCACATCCGCCACATCTTTGGAAAGATGAACATGTCTGGCGGAAACTTCCACCGGTATATCAACTTGATTTATGCTCATGGTTTTACCCCCCTTTTTAGGATCTTTTTTTCGAAATTTTTGTAAAAATGATTTTTAGAAAATCTGATAAATTTAACCGCGGCATCTGCTTTTTTAATTTTAATCATTTCGCCGTTTAATTTGGCAGATTTTCCTACGCCGTCTGCATTTAATATGGCTTCACCACAAGATTTTATAGATATTTCATCTTCGCAAGACAAAATAATAGGCCTGCAAGATATTTCTTGGGGACAAACGGGAGTAACCGCCACACAATTTACATTATTATCGATTATCGGGCCGCCCGCAGAAAACGAATATGCAGTGGAGCCCGCCGGAGTGGAAACAATCACACCATCTGCACGGAACGACAAAATTCTTTCCCCGGATTTATAAATTTCAAAATCCAGCATACGTGAAAAAGAACCACGATTTACCGAAAGTTCATTCAGTGCCAAAAAATTCTCGTTATTATGATTTATTTCAAGCAAAAAGTGATTTTCAGTAATATAATCACCGTTTACCAAACGCTTAAGTTCATCTGTTTCGCTTTTTTCTATGGTAGATAAAAAACCCATTTTGCCTGTGTTTATGCCTAAAATCGGCTTATTAAATTTTGCGCAAAGCTTAGAAAAATATATTATGCTGCCATCTCCGCCAAAAACCACGGAGGCGTCACTGCTAGAAATCATTTCGCTTATATCATCAAAAAAATTTACATTATTATTTTTTATATGACCTTTTATTTTTGAACTTATAAAAATCTGTACATCATAAGCAGCCAAAACAGAAACAGCTTTTTCTATTGTTTCTGTTTTGTATTCTTTGTTTTCATCAAATAATAGTGCTATTTTTTTAATCATATAATCACCCTAAACGTAAATATTCGGCTAAAGCTCATCGTGAGAAAGCTCAACGATGTTTTCCGGGTCAACCGGTTCATCAATATATGGGCTCCATGATTTTTTTACTAAAATTAAATACTCTATATTCCCATCCGGGCCTTTTATTGGCGAATAATCCAGAGCCAAAACTGCAAAGCCATTATTAAGACAAAAATCACAAACTTTTGTTACAGCCTTAGTATGTAATTTTTTATCTTTTACAACTCCGGTTTTATTGGCGTTTTCTTTGCCAACTTCAAACTGAGGTTTTATTAAACACACACCCAAGGTACCATTTTCCACTATATTTCTGATCGCCGGCAAAACCAAAGTCAACGATATAAATGAAACGTCCACAGTAAAGAAATCAATTTTATCTTTAATAAGCTCTTTTTTCAGCTTTCTTGCGTTAACTCCTTCGATGTTTACAACTCTTGGATCGTCCAATAATTTTTGGCTAAGCTGATCGTGGCCAACGTCCACGGCGTAAACTTTTTTACAGCCGTTTTGAAGCATGCAATCGGTAAATCCGCCCGTACTTGCGCCAACATCAAGGGCGATTTTACCGTCAAGTCTAATATCAAAATTATTAATAGCTTTTTCCAGCTTAATCCCACCACGGCTTACGTATTTTATGGCGTTTTCTTGAACTTTAACATCAACACCATCTTCAAATTCCGCACTTGGTTTATTAATAATTTGATTATCAACGGAAACAAAACCGTCTAAAATTAATTTTTTTGCTTTTTCTCTGCTTGGAACCAATTTTTTTTCACACATTATAATATCTAATCTTTTTTTCATTTGGGAGATAATGAATCATTTTTTAAATCCATTGTTACTCCTCGAGCCACCTACCTTTTTATTAATTATAATTACTCATTGCTTCATCGATTTTACCACTAATCATAAGCTCAAGAGCTTTAAAAACACTTTCAAAATCACCTTCAACGGTTTTAAGTTCATCCTCTGAAAAGGAAGAAATAACCCAATCATCTAACCGCCACATATCATTCGGCTTATTACCGATTCCAATTTTAATACGCGGAAAATTATCTGTACCACACAGCGTTATAATGCTTTTTACTCCATTTTGTCCGCCGTGCGATCCTTTTTTTCTGATGCGAATTTTTCCCACCGGAAGACAAATATCATCAAAAATAAGAATTATATTTTCGGGTTTTATTTTATAAAAAGACATCGCACCAAAAACTGATTTCCCGCTTAAGTTCATGTACGTTTGCGGCTTTAAAAGCATTATTTTTTTGCCATTAATCGAAACCGTGGCACTAAGAGCATCAAACCTGCTAAAAGAAAAATTAACGTTCGTTTTTTGAGCTATTAAATCCAGAATAATAAACCCTGCATTATGGCGTGTTTTTTTGTATTTATCGCCGGGATTCCCCAACCCTACAATTATGTAATCTACCGCGCTCATTTAAATTCCCCTTAAATTATTCCAAAATCATAGTAGACATCGGCTTATCGCCATTTATTCTTTTAATAGCTTCGGAAAGTATCGGCGCAACATTAAGAACTGTAAATTTATCAAGCATCTTTTCTTCTGGGATATCGATTGTATTAAACGCAATTATCTTTTTAATGCAGCTGTTTTTAAGATTTTCAACCGCATTACCCGAAAGAACAGGGTGTGCAACATAAGCGTAAACCTCTTTGGCTCCGCCTTTCTCAATTGCAGCTTCTGCAGCATGGCAAAGCGTTCCGGCGGTATCCATAATATCATCAACCAAAATAATTTTTTTATCTTTAATATCACCTATAATATTCATAACTTGGCTTACGTTTGCTTTTGGGCGCCTTTTGTCAACCAAGGCTATTGGGCAACCAAGCCTTGTAGCAAACTGTCTTGCTCTGGCAATGGACCCTAAATCCGGAGCCAAAACAGTAAATTCTTCCGGGTCAAAACCATCAATTTCTTTAATAAAAGAGGCAAAAATCGGCGCTGCTATTATGTGATCTACCGGAATATCAACAAATCCCTGAATTTGAATTGTGTGAAGTTCAAGCGTAAGAATCCTATCAACGCCAGCCTGAGTAAGCAAATTTGAAACTAATTTTGCGGAAATTGGATCCCTTGGGTTAGCTTTTCTGTCTTGACGTGCATACCCAAAATAAGGTATTACCGCCGTAATTCTGGCCGCAGATGCACGTTTGACAGCATCAACCATAATTAGAAGCTCCATAAGATTATCATTAACCGGTGCACAAGTTGACTGAACTATAAAACAATCTGCACCTCTGACAGACTCATAAATCGAAACAGATATTTCCCCGTCGCTAAAACGTCCCACCTTTGACTTACCAAGATCACAGCCAAGCTCCTTGGCAATATCCGCCGCTAATTTTGGATTGGAATTTGCCGAAAAAATTCTTAAGTCTCTTTTTTGATAATCCATAAACTAACCTCTTTCCTTAATTATTAAACTTCCCAAAAGACTTTATTTATTATTTACAAAAGATACAAAAGGCCCTATTTTTTGATTTTCCGGTATAATGCATTCCTTGCAGTAGCTGTTATTTACAACTGTATTATCGCCTATTTTAGAATCAATAATTTGACTGCTTGGCCCAATCACACACTCGTTACCTATTATTGTTTTTCCCGTAAGAATTGTCCCCGGCAAAATAGTTGTTCCACATCCCACTTGAACCCATCTTCCAACTATTATGCCATCTGTACACGGAATTTTTACACCGTTTTCCATTAGGCCATTTAAAACTTTTTCTCTGGCTATTTCGTTTAATTCTTGCAACTGGCACACATCATTTGCGCCAAGAGCAACGTCAGAAGATGATGTTTCAAATGCGTCTACTCGATAATTGTTTTTTATTAAAAGTTCTATAACTGAAGTTAAATAGAATTCGTTTTGCGATGTGTTATCACTTACTTTATCAATAAATTTCAAAAGATCTTTTACTTTAAACCAGTATGCGCCCGAGTTTATTTCTTTTATTGACCTTTGAACGAAACTTGCATCTTTTTCTTCTACTATTGCTTGAACGTCGTAATCTTTATTATCTCTGATAATTCTTCCGTATCCACACGGATTTTCAAGTCTGGAAGATATTATTGTGGCTGAATTGTTAGAATTTTTATGAGTTTTATAGGCTTTTATAATCGTGGATTTATCTATGAACGGCGCATCGCCCCCAAGAATAAGAACATCGCCGTTTTGGTGCCTATTTAAAAACTCCGATGCCGTCATTACAGCGTGAGCCGTTCCTTTTCTTTCTGCTTGAATTACGCTTTCAAGATTATACTTTAAACTTTCAAGGTATTCTTGCACAAGCTCGTGTTTATAGCCCGTAACAACGCAAACATTTTTTATATCACATTTAATAACTGCATTTATTACCCAGCCGACCATCGGTTCAAAAAGAACAGACGAAAGCACTTTGGGAATATTGGATTTCATTCTTTTTCCTTCGCCTGCAGCCAATATTACACAGCAAACATTTTCCAACGAATTCACTCCCACGCATATAATTAAAAATATAAGTTATATTTTACCACTTTAATCCAAAAATTTCAACAAAAAGAAGTTCTTTATTTATTATTTATTGCACTTTCCACTGCTTTTACTATATCCGCAGCCGTCATGTTGTATGCTTCTTTTAAAAACGGCATTTTACCGACTTGGCCAAAAACGTCTTTTATTCCAACGGATCTAATCGGCACGGGGTAATTTTCTGACAAAGTTTCGGCAACGGCGCTGCGAAGTCCACCAATTATATTATGATTTTCCACCACAACTACTGCACCCGTTTTTTTCGCGGAATTTATAACGCTTTCTTCGTCAAGAGGTTTAATTGTATGAATATTTATAATTTCTGCATTTATTCCCATTTCTTCAAGAATTTTATTTGCTTCCAAAACTTCTGAAACCATAATCCCAGTGCAAAAAATACTTACATCGGTTCCGGCTTTAATTGTTTTAGCGTTAAATAGATTAAATGTTTCGCCCTCATCAAAAATATCAGGGGTTGTTTTTCTAAACATTCTTATATACACAGGGCCTTTGTAATCAATAATCTGCGGCAAAATATTTTTTAGTTGGTTATTATCGACAGGCTCAAAAATTACAATATTCGGAATACTGCGCAAAACACCTATATCTTCAAAACTCATGTGCGTTCCACCGTTATACTCTGCGCTTATGCCTGGGTCAGTACCAATTATTTTAACATTTTGCTTGGCGTAACAAATAGAAATTGCTATTTGGTCGCATATTCTTCGTGTTGCAAACGGCGCAAAAGTGCAGATAAACGGAATAAATCCATAGCTGCTCATTCCGGCTGCAATACAGGCCATGTTTTGCTCGGCAACGCCAACGTTTATCGCTCTTTCAGGATATTTTTGGGGTAAATTACCAAATCCGTTCGGCTTTGCCAAATCGGCATTTATTATGACAATATTTTCGTTTTTCTCCATTAATTTATCAAGCTCAGACGCAAAAAGTTCTCTCATTTCCATTATTGGTCGCCCCCCAATTCTTCCATTGCTTCTTTAAACATTTCTTCGCTTACCGGCATGCTGTGGTTTGACGCTCCGGCTTTTTCAGCAAAGCTTACTCCGCAGCCTTTTACTGTGTTTAAAATAATCATTGTCGGTTTAGATGCAAAAGCTTTTGCTTTTTTTACTGCTTCGTCAATTTCTGTGCAGCTGTTACCGTTCTCAACAACTATAACATTCCAGCCAAAAGCTTCCCATTTTTTATCCAGCGGGTCAATCGAGCAAATGTCCTGAGTTTTTCCGTCCAGCTGAAGTTTATTGTAATCAGTAAATGCGATTAAATTATTCAAATCATGGTGCGAAGCAAACATTGCAGATTCCCAAATTTGCCCTTCCTGAGTTTCGCCATCACCTATTATAGTGTAAATTGTAGCGCCGTCTTTTTTTATTTTTGATGCTTTGGCAATCCCCACAGCGCAAGAAAATCCCTGCCCCAGTGAACCTGTTGTCATATCTACTCCCGGAGTTCTGTTCATGTCGCAATGACTTGGCAAATTTGTTCCGGGTTTATTAAGCGTAAGAAGCCAGTTTTTTGGGAAATATCCCAAATCTGCCAAAACGGCGTAAACCGCCGGGCCACTATGCCCTTTGGAAACAACAAGTCTGTCTCTTCCTATCATTTGCGGACTTTTGGGGTCAATATTCATATGTTTGTAGTAAAGCACTACTAACGTTTCCACTATTGAAAGCGAACCGCCAATATGCCCCACTCCCAGAGTCCCTATTTCTTTTAATATACTTTTTCTTATTTCTATACATTTTTTCTCTAAATCCAATATAATCCCTCCGACTTAAATAATAACTCACTTTCTTTAATTTAAATTATCCGGTCCAAAACTTTGCGGAAGCAAATCTTCCAGTGTAAAAACCTTAAAATCCTCTGCACTTTTTGCAAGAATAACTTTAAATTCTTTTGGGTCGCAAAATTCCCTAAGCGCTTGCCTGCACATCCCACAAGGAGGCGCAAATGAAGACAAAACATCTTCTTCAGCTTCGTTTCCCCCGACAATGGCAATAGCTTTAAAATAGTTATGCCCTTCATAAACAGCTCTAAAAAGTGCCGTGCGCTCCGCACAGTTGCAAACCGAATACGCTGCACACTCAATATTAAATCCACCGTAAATTTTTCCGGCAGAAGTCATAAGCGCTGCGCCGACTTTATAACCGGAATACGGCGCATATGCATTTTTTCTTGACTCAAGCGCCTTTGATATTAATATTTTCACATCTTCCAATATGTGTCCCTCCAAAAACAGGCTACGATAATACAGTATAATATTAATTTCAAAAAAATTCAAAATTTTATCATCAAAAAAATAATTTTAACAATAAATTTTAATTTTCTTTTTCAGTTATATAATATTTTACTATATGATTTTTTTGTTATAAATAGTATAATTAATTAGCATAATTATTTTTAGGGGGTAAAAAAGTTGAATACCAAATTTAAAAAAATCATTTCTTTATCTGTGGCATGTTTAATAGGATTGTTTTCCATGTCTTACGTAAAAACCCATGCAGGAGCGCTTGGAGACATAAAAAACATGATAAGTTCTTTTAAAGGCTCCGACAATCAATCCGAAGAAAGTTTTAATTTTATTAAATCAAATGAATCTTCAGGCGATTTTCTTTATGATGGGTCACTATTTCTTTACGGCGGGATTGCTTTTATATCAATATCAATAATAGGTATAATTATAACTTTAAAACCAAAAAGAAAGAAGAAAAAATCCGCCCATAAAGTACATAAAAAATCAAAAAAAGAAATTTAACATAACATTACGGAGGAGTCATTCATGCCCAGTATAACCCGCACGGAAATATGCAAAGGTGTTAATTTTAGCTATATTCCGGAAAATAAATTCAAAAATGAACTTATTTCGTTTTCCATGTTTATTCCGCTGGACAAAAAACACGTTTCACAAAATGCAGTTATTCCGAGTCTGCTTACGCACAGCTGCAAAAAGTATCCATCTATAAAACTTTTAAACCAAAAGCTGGAGGAACTCTACGGCGCAAGCATTTCGCCAAGCGTAAGCAAAGTGGGCGATTTTCAAGCTCTTACAATCACCGCGTTTTGCGCCGATGATCGTTTTTTGCCGTACAAAAGCGCAAACATAAACAACCTTTCGAATTTGCTTTGCGAGTTAATATTCAGTCCGAACCTTAACAAAGAAGGCTTATTTTTTGATGAAGATATCGAGCGTGAAAAAACACAAATTATCGAGGAAATAAAATCAGAAAAAAATGATAAAAAAGTTTATGCACGGGGTAAATGCGTAGAAATCATGTGCAAAAACGAAAAATACGGTATTAATTCTTTGGGAACGATTGAAAGCGCGAAAAATCTTAGCTCTAAAACTATTTTTGATGCGTGGAAAAATCTGCTGGAAAATGCACATGTAGAAATTATGATGATAGGGAATGGAGAAAACAATCTTATCATTAATGAATTTAAAAAAAGATTTCAAAATATAAAAAGGGGCAAAAATCCCCCCTTTAAAACAGAAATTATCAAAAAAGTAAATGAAATAACCCAAAAACAAGAAAGCATGGACGTTACTCAGTGCAAATTGGTTATGGGATTTAGAACCGAAACAGCAAAACCGGACGAAAAAGTTTCGGCCGTAAAAGTAATGAATGCTCTTTTAGGCGGAACACCTCAATCTAAACTCTTTTTAAATGTAAGAGAAAAACTAAGTTTGTGCTATTACTGCAGTTCAAGATACAACGCCAATAAAGGAATTATCCTAATTGAAAGCGCAGTTGAACCGCAAAATATAGAAAAAGCAAAAAAAGAAATACTTGAGCAAATAAAAGATATTCAGCTTGGAAATTTTTCTGACACACAGCTTGAAGAAACAAAACTTTATTTAAAACAAAACACGAAAAAAATACAAGACGACATAGAGCTTATGGGGACCTGGTATTTGCTACAAACATTTGACGAAACGAAAAAAGCCCCAAGCGAGGCTATAAAAGAAATAGAAAACGTTTCCAGGGAAGACGTAATAAATGCCGCATTAAAAATTTCGCTTGATACTATCTACATTTTATCGGGCAGTAAGGAGTAATTTATGAACCCTAAAAAAATAACAAGTGAAATTCTAAAAGAAAATTACTTTTATATGAAACACCCTTCCGGGCTTGATATTTACGTCTACCCAAAAAAAGATTACAATTCAAAATATGCCATAATCGGCAGCAATTTTGGGTCAATAAACAACAAATTCAAACTAAAAAATGAACTTTCTTACACAAACATTCCCGACGGAACTGCACATTATTTGGAACATAAGCTATTTGAAAGCAAAAAAGGAGATGCTTTTGAACTTTTTTCCAAAACAGGAGCAAGCGCAAATGCTTATACCTCTTTTGAAAAAACAGCTTATTTGTTCTCTTGCGCAGATAATTTCGATAAATCCTTAGAAATTCTGCTGGAGTTTGTTCAGTCACCTTATTTTACCGAACAAGGCGTTTTAAAAGAACGTGGAATAATCTCTCAGGAAATAAAAATGTATAGCGACAGCCCGGACTGGAAAGTTTTATTAAATCTTTTGGACGCACTTTATAAAAACCACCCCGTAAAAATTGACATTGCGGGTTCGGTGGAAAGTATTTCTAAAATAACTCCCGAAACTCTTTACGAGTGCTATAATGCATTTTATAACTTAAGTAACATGTGTTTGTGCGTTGTCGGCGATGTAGACTACATGAAAGTATTTGAAATTGTGGACAAAAACCTTAAGTTTTCTCCCGCTGTGGAAGTGGAACGCTTTTTCCCCGACGAACCTCATGAAATTTCAAAAAAAGAAGTTACCGAGCGTTTAGATATGGAAACATCTATGTTTAACATTGGATTTAAAGAAAACATTTCCAAGGGCGAAAGGGTTTCCGTAAAAGATTTAGTATATCATGACCTTATAATAAGTGCCATATCATCCAAATCTTCCAATATGTACGATGAACTTATAAAATCGCAATCAATAAATGAGGTTTCATTTTCAAATGAATATCTGGAAGGGCCGGGATATGCATCGGTTATTTTTTCCGGAGAGTCGCAAAACCCCAAAAAAGCCTGCGAAATAATTAAAAAGCACATTGAAAAAGCTCATAAAAACGGAATTGACAAAAAAACATTTGAAAGAGCCAAAAAATATGCATACGGTCAAAGTTTGGCGGTGTTTAACGGTGTATCTTCAATAGCAAACTTACAGCTGGACTTTGCTTTGGCGGGAAAAGAAATATTTGAATATCTTGAAACTTTAAAAAATGCCGATTTTAGCGAAATAAATGCCCATTTGGGTAAAAAATTAAATATTGATAACTCAGCAGTATCAATCGTAAAACCAAAAAATGAGTAAGGCTACTATTTATCATATTTCTTTTCCAAAATTAAACATAGATTTTTCAATAAACCCCATTTTGGCAAAAATCGGAAGCATAAATGTGCATTGGTACGGAGTAATAATCGCCTTGGGATTTACTTTGGCTTATATTTATATGGTTTCACAAAGAAAAAAATACAACTTAAAAACCGAAGAAATTTCTGATTTTACATTTATTTCTTCTGTCCTGGCAATAATTTTTGCAAGAATTTATTATGTTGTATTTTACCCGGGAGATTTTTACATCAAGAATCCCATTGAAATAGTGAAAATTTCAAACGGCGGAATTGCCATATATGGAGCCGTAATAGGTGGGTTTTTGGGGATTTTAATATTTTGCAAAATTAAAAAAATGGCATTTCTTCCTGTTTTAGATATTGCATGCATAGGCCTTGCAATCGGTCAATCAATCGGCAGATGGGGAAATTTTGTAAATCAAGAAGCTTTTGGCACTGTTACAAATTTGCCCTGGGGAATGGCAAGCGAGAACACAAATTTTCAGGCAGTTCACCCTTGCTTTTTGTATGAATCCATCGGCTGTTTTATTTGCTTTTTAATTTTGCATTTTTTGTCAAGCAAAAAAACAAAAAGCGGAACCGTGTTTTTTACTTATCTTTTAATTTACGGCACGCTGAGAATGGTAATCGAAAGCTTTAGAACAGACAGCTTAATGATACCAAGCACAAACATTAAAGTGTCTTCCCTTTTTAGCGCAGCGATAATAATTACATCAATAGTTTTCTTATTTATAAAAAAACAAAAAACCACTTAACTTAATAAGTGGTTTTTATTTTGCAAATTTATTTTTGTTACTAAGCCTTTGCTTCTTTTAATTTTAAGTAGAAATTTGTTCTGGTTGCATTAACATAAGGCGCAATGTAAATAGAAGCAAAACCCAAGGTAATCGGAATTAACAAATACCAAAGAATAAACGACAAATCAAGAATAAACAATTCAAATTTGTGGCCTTTCATCATTTCTTTACTCTTTGTAATGGCCTCTAAAGCATCTATGTTCGGATTTTCCGCCATAATGTAAGGTGACATGCTGTAAGAATAAGTTTTAATTATTCCCGGAATAAAGAAAAGAAGTGACCAAAGAAAAGTAAACACTAATGTAAGTAAATTAAGTAAAATAGAATCTACCCAGCAATTTTTATAGCCATAACCAAGCATTGAAAATCCCGGTTTTTGATCTTTTGCAGCCTCAAGATAAGCATAATTATGCGAAATTCTAAGTGGGCTCATAATAACTAAACTTATGATAATGGATATTATCAAACACCATATTAAAGGCATAAACATTGCAGGAGACAAAGTTGCAGATTTAGATCCTACAGTTACTGCATTAAATCCTGAATTAAATCCTGCATTGAAATTGGACATCAATGTGTTACTTTGCACAATACTACTAAAGAAACTTCCCAAAAAGTGGTCTGCACCTGCAATTAAACCAATCACAAATAAGATTAAAACATTGCCTTTGATTTGCTTCTTCGCCAAACTTTTTAATTCCGCTCTAGACATAAATATCCTCTCCTTTAAGTAAAAAATTTTAGTGTCCTGGCTATATTATGACTACCAAGCAAGGCCATTGTAGCATATGCTTATAAATTTGTCAACATTTATTTTATTTTTTTGTGCTATATATCAATTTTTTCTGTTTAAAATAATTAAAACTTTAAATTTAAGTTTATTAGTAAATCAGAATTATATTTACGGACTGTATTTAAATTATTGTCTAATCGTATATTATGATATTGATAAATATTTTCTATACCATTAAGCCGACAAAAATTATCGTACGCCACATAAACTTCCACAATAAATTTTTCATCGCCTTCATTTTCTTCGGAAACTGAAAAACTTGGGGTAAATAAATCTTTATTTAAATAATCTATTTTAAAACGTGAAGTACCGGCTGTTTCGATAATATTTAAATTCTTCTCACCACAATTTAATCCTAATATTTTATATAAATTTTCAAGATTTATAGTAAAGCCACATTCAGTTTTTGTCCAATTATTTTTATTAAAAAAGTACTTTAACGCTTTAACACACGGTAACTCATTAATAATTTCAGTTTTACCGTCGAAAGGGAAATTAAAATTAGTATTAATACCGCAATCGACGATATATGCATCTTTTTCCGACAAACCAAATTTACTCTTGGCACATTCTAAATCCACTATAAACTGTTCATTTGTAAGCTTATTTATATACATACAGTACTTACAATTTAACTTTTTATGACAAAAAGAGCCATCCAATTTACCGCATTCACACTCTGTTTCGTACCCTTCGGGAATTCGCACAACACCCAAAAAACTGTTAAATTCAGTACTCGAATTCTTCTCGGTCGGGAACATCGCTATAGCAGACACCGCAAAAAATAAAAATAATGATAAAACTACGCTAAATTTTGATAAATAATTTTTTTTCATGTAAAAATTTCCAACCCCTTATAATATAATTATTAAGGTTAATTTTATCATTATAAAAAATTGATTACAACAAAATTCTACAAATTTTTCGATTGCTAATTTTATAATAAATTCACAATTTTAGAAAAATCTTCAAAAGTCAGTTGCTCGGCCCTAAAATTTGGATTTATACCTGCAGAATTTAAAATGTTTTTTATTTCGTCTTTGTTTTTACCCAAACCCGAACCAAGGGAATTTGCAATATTTTTTCTGCGCTGAGAAAATGCCGCTTTTACTACTTTAAAAAACCTAGTTTTATCTTTTATAATTTTAGAATTCAATTTTTTTAAATTTATTTTTATAACGCACGAATCCACATTTGGCATCGGGATAAAGCATCCCCTATTTACGGAAAACAGAATTTCCGGCTCACCGTAATACCTAACTGCCAAACTTATTGCCCCGGACTGACGTGAACCGGGCTGTGCACATATTCTTTCCGCGGCTTCTTTTTGAATCATTAAAACAAGTGAATTTACTTTTATTTCTTCGTTTTCCAAGATATACATTATTACCTCAGAAGTTATATAATACGGTAAATTTGCGCAGACGTTTATCTCGTCAAAATCTTTAAATTCGGTTTCGATAAGTTTCTTTAAATCGGTTTTAAGGATATCCCTGTTTATTATTTTTACATTTTCAAATTCGGCTGTGGTTTCCTTTAAAATCGGGATTAATCTTTTATCTATCTCCACAGAAACAACCTTCTTAAAGCGTTTTGCAAGCTCGATTGTCAAAACGCCTATACCCGGCCCGATTTCTATTACCCCGCTGTTTTTATTTTCGGTTGAATTTTCGGCCATTTTTGGGCAAACCGAACTATCCACTATAAAATTTTGTCCCAGCGACTTAGAAAATTTAAATCCAAAACTGCTTAGTGTTTTTTTTATAACTTTAATATCCGAAAGATTTTCCATTTAAACTCCTACTATTAATTTAAACTATTTAAAAATAAATTTTGATATTCTGCGCTTTCTTTAAAAGTACCGCTAAAATGATTTGTTACGGTCTCGGAAGATACATTTTGTATTCCTCTTGCCGTCACACAGCTATGTTTTGCTTTAATATTCACCGCTATATCGTTTGACTTTGTTAAAATTTTCATAATTTCCAAAATATCTTCGCCGATTTTCTCTTGAAGTTGAAGGCGCTTACACACCATGTCCACCAATCTTACAACTTTAGAAAGTCCCAGCACAAACCCGCGCGGAATGTACGCCACGGAAATTTTCATATCATACATAAGCGCAATATGATGCTCGCACAAACTAAATGCGTCTATATTTTTTAATATTACCATGTTTTTAGAATTAGTTTTTCTGTCTATTTCAAAAATTTTATTCACTTTTTCTGCAATTTCTTTATTAGGTACATTATTATATGCCGTTAAAAACTTCATCATATTAACGAACCTTTGCGGAGTTTCATCCGGCAATTTTATATCCAAACAATTAAATAAATACTCCGCTGCTTTTACGGCCTGTTCATTTTTATCTGCGATATTCATAATTTAAAAACAAATTCTCCTCGAAAAAAATTAAATCTAATCCCCTATTTTTAGCATTTCTACAATTTCATCGGTGTGCATACCTCTAGAACCTTTTACCAAAACTTTATCGCATGGCTTAATTATACTTTTTAAGGTTTCGTATGCTTCTTTGTTATCTTTGCAGTGAGTGGCTTTTATATCTTGGTTTGTTTTTTTGGCTCCTTCGTGAATAAACTTTGCCATTTCGCCTGTTGTTATTAAAACGTCTATTCCCTCCAAGGCTATATACCTGCCGATTTCTTTATGAATTTCACGGGATTTTTCGCCAAGTTCAAGCATATCCGCCATAACCACTATATTTTTACCGCCGGAATTCAGGCTTCTTAAAACCCTTATTGAACTTTTCACGGAATCCGGGCTGGCATTGTAGGAATCGTCTATTACAACCACTTCATTTATATTTAAAATCTGCTGCCTCATTGCAATATTTTGAAATTTTGCAAGGCCTTTTTTTATATCTTCCATGTGAATATTCATTTTTCTAGCAACTGCAATTGCCGCAAGCGCATTGTAAACATTATGTATACCAAGGCATGGTATTTTTATATCTTCTTTAAATTTATCCGTAACCAGAGTAAAATTCGTTTCGGTATCGTTTGAAGATACATTCTCGCATCTGTAATTATAAGCACCGTTTATTCCAAATGTTACTATTTCTTTGCCGCTTTTTTCGGCAGCTTCCAAAAGCAGTGGCAAATCACCGTTTACAAAGTACGTTCCGCCGCTTTTTTTTAGCATTTTTAGTTTTTCGCTGCAAGTTGTTTCTATATTTTTAAAATTTTCAATATGAGAAAGACCTATATTCGTAATAACTCCCATATCTACGTCTGCAATATCGGCGAGTTTTTCCATTTCGCCAATTTTGCTTACGCCCATTTCCACCACAGCGGCCTGATGAGTTCTGTCTATATTAAATATTGTAAGTGGCAAACCAATTTGCCCATTATAATTACCCTGAGTTTTTAAAATATTTAAATTTTCGCCTAAAACTGCCGCAATCATTTCTTTAGTTGTTGTTTTTCCAACACTGCCTGTAACACCTATAAACGGTATATTAAATTTCTTTCTATAATATTTGGCAAGGTCTTGAAGTGCCGAAACAGTCGATTTTACTTCCACCAGTGCGCCGCAAACGTCGTTTAATTTATGATCCGACTGCACAAAAGAAACAACAGCTCCGTTTTCAAACGCCGATTTTATAAAATCATGCCCATCGCTATGTTCCCCGACTATCGGGACAAACAAAGAATTGTTTTTTATTTCTCTGCTGTCTATACAAACAGCTTCCACTACCGCATCTGTATTACCTGAAAGAAGTTTCCCGCCCGTTGCAGAAAGTATTTCCGATATGCTTATTTTTTCCATATATTAGGCCTCTCTTTTAATTTTTAATTCTTTGCAAATTTCATCTATTATTTCTCGCTCGTCCATATGATACTTTGTGCCTTGTATTTCTTGATAATCTTCGTGGCCTTTTCCCGCCAAGATGATTACATCACCCCTCCGAGCATTTTCTATGCAGTATTTTATTGCTTCTTTTCTGTCAGGTATTACAACATACTCACCGTTCGTTTTGCTTATCCCGGTTTTAATGTCTTCTATTATATCCATCGGGTTTTCATACCTGGGATTGTCACTTGTTATAACGGACAAATCGGAATATTTACCGGAAATTTCCCCCATTTCGTATCTTCTTATTTTAGGCCTGTTTCCTCCGGCACCAAAAAGCGTTACGATCCTTTTTGGATTATACTTTTTCAGCGTTGTAAGAACATTTTCCATGCTAAGAGCATTATGAGCATAGTCAATAAATAAAGAATACTCGCTTGAAATTTTTACAGGCTCCATTCTGCCTTTAACTTTTACATTTTTAAGTCCGCTTACTATATCTTCTTTTTTTACGCCGATGCACTCACATACCGCTGACGCCGCCAAAGCGTTATAAACATTAAACTTACCTGGAATTGGAATATAAATATCTGAGATTTCGTTGTTTAACCCGCATATATCAAAACTCACGCCAATATTTCCATTTTCGTTTACTAGGTTTATATTTTTTGCCGTAATATCTGCTTCTTTACTTATTGAGTAATTAAAAATTTTACACGTGTGATCAATAATTATGTCGCCATATTTTTCGTCATCTAAATTCAAAAAACCGGTTTTACATTTTTTAAAAAGCATACTTTTACACTTTAAATATTCTTCCATGGTTTTATGTTCATTTCCGCCTATATGATCGTGCGAAAAATTTGTAAATATACCAAAATCAAATTCAAAACCATCTAAACGATGCTCTTTAAGGCCTATTGACGAAGCTTCTATCACACAATACGTACAGCCGTTGTCATACATATTTTTTAAATGCTTTTGAACTTCGTATGATTCGGGGGTTGTATTTGGAAGTTTTGTGATTGTATCTCCGCAAAGCGCACCAATTGTGCCGATTATACCAACTTTTTTACCTGATTGTTCCAAAATCTTTTTTATCATAAAAGATGTTGTCGTTTTTCCTTTTGTACCGGTAATTCCAATGGTTTTTATTTTTTCTGCGGGATTATCAAAAAAATTAGCGGAAATTTCGGCAAGAAATTCTCTTGTGTCTTTAACGTATAAAATTGTTACTCCGGGAATGTCAATTTCTCTTTCTACCACTATTGCCACAGCACCATTTTTTACGGCATTTTGAGCGTAGTCATGCCCGTCACTGTTACTGCCAACCAAACAAACAAAAATATCTCCCTTTTTTACTTTTCTGGAATCGTATGAAATGTCTGAAATATCCAGCTCTAAACTGCCAACAGACTTAGAAACTTTTAAATTTTTAATCATGTTTTTTATAAGCACACACAATTCCCCTTTTTAATCACTTACACTAAACAAATTATACATTATATCATAAAAATAATCAACGCGACTAATGTCGAACAAAAAACAATATAGAAAAAACCGCCTTGTTTCAGGCGGACAAATAACTTTATTTAACCTCGGTTATTTTTATTTTTTCAAATGGAATTCCCGCTTGACCGGAAACAATATCCCTAATAATTATTACGGAATTTTCGTTCAGAGTCCCGGAATTTACTATCACACTGCATTCCCCGTTTTGAATAAACACAACGCAATCGCCGAATCCCTTCGCTTTTATCAAATTTTCGATGTTTGTTTCTTGCTGAGAATTTTTAACCAAAGAATTAATGCTTTCTTCTATTGTTTTTTTACTTTCTTCGCTTTTGTTTGATTCGTTTAATAAACTTTTTAGTTTTTCGTCCAATTCATCTCGCACTTTTTGTCGGTCGGATTTTGCTTGTGCAAAATATTTTTTTGATTCGTTTGAAAGTTTGTCGGAGTTTTCGTTTTCTTCTCCGTCGGAAACTTTTGAACTGTTTACATACCTTGCCTCTCCAAGCTCACGAGTTGACTCCAAAACACTTGTGCTGCTTAAATTTTTATTGTCTGAAAATTGCCAGTTCAGATAAACTGCCGCTCCAAGCGTTGCCACCAATGCTGTTAAAATAAGTTGACGTTTACGAAATTTCATTTTTTTCCTCCTAATTATTTAAATAGATTTTGTTACGCATACACGTTTTGACGAAATACTTAGTGCAGTTGTTACCGCTTCTGTTATTCGGTTTTTTACAATTGGATCATCTCCTCCGGGGCAAATAATAACAACGCCTTTTACTTTTGGCTCTATTTTTTTTACTGCAAGAGCGTGTTCTGTACCCTCAGAATCTTTTACCGTTATGTATTTTTTCTCACAATCGTCGCTTTCTTTTTTTCGTGTGATTTCTCCCGAAGATTTGTCTTCAGAGGCTTCTTTGTTTTTTCTTTCTTCCGTTGCGTAGATTGTTTCGGCGGTATTTTCCAGCGTTACAAGCACCTGCGGACTTCCGGCGCCTTCTATTTTTGAAACTGCATAAGTTAAATTTTTTTCCAAAAGTTCTCTGTGCGTTTCGGAATTTACAGATGTATCGGATTTTATTTTTGATAATTCCGATTCCTTTACTTTTTTTGGTATCATACCAGACACAAAAATCAAAAAAATTCCTAAAAAGCCAACTATTACCGCTAATTTAACGTAATCTTTTTGTGAAATCATTTTTTTAAAATATTCTTTTATTTTTATGTATAAATCACTGTTCATCTTCCGCCTTCAGCCTCCTGATTTTTACTGCTGCAAAACTACCTGAGTTTTTATTTTTAGTTTACTTTCTACTTCTTTTATTATTTTTTCCATACTGCCCTGCTCATCTTGGGGAATATATATTTTACACTTAATCATTAATATGCAGTTGTCCCGGTTTCTATCCATAAATATTTCAATTTTTTTAAAATCTACATTGTTGTCTTTCAAAACGCCTTTAATTAGCGCTTCTATGTTCTTTTTTGCAATGTCCGTGGTCTGCTCATCTGCCACATTTGAAACACTCTCCAACTTTTTTGAAATATTTTTTTCTTCCAGTTTTTCAAAGTCTATCTTTTTTATTTTATTTTTAGATGTAAAAGGGGTTATAAACAAAAGAATTACCAAAGAGCCAAGAACGATATTCATGCTTTTTGAAATTTTGCCGGGCGGAATTAAAAACTCAAATGCCGCCGAACCCACAATTAGTGAACAAAGCATCACACACCAATTATTTACACTATTCAAAATTATTTTTCACCTCCCTATTATTAAGATTATTCCTATTGAAACGATTAAAACCGTTATTATGCAAACCATAATTGCCAGAAGAACCGAAATCACATTCACTGTGGATTTAATAAGTGCCGATATTTTTTTTAGCTCAAAAACATCTGAAACAAATAAACAAATGTTAAGCAAGAGCATCCACAAAAAACACTCCACTATTACCGGCAAAAAAACTAAACTCCCGGCTATAATTCCAAACGCACCCAGGCTTGTTTTTAAAAGATCCAAACAACTCCCCATGGTATGCACGGCATCACTTACCGCACCGCCAACAATCGGCACACAGCTGTCTATTGTTAATTTCCATGTACTTTTTCCCAGAGTATCTGCGCAGTTCCCTATTAAATTTTGCAAGGTAAGCAGCCCTGTGAAAATAGATGCAAGCGCCTTTAGCAAAATTTTGACGGATTTTTGAACTGTTAAACATAAATTTTCTATATTTAGCCGTGGAGAAATGGAGGAGATAAGCGAAACCCCCAAAAGAGTGTTCATAACCGGAATTAAAAAATTAGCAGACAGATAAGAAACCACTTGCCCTGCAAATATAACAAGCGCATGGTAAGATGTGGCAGATAAAGCACGACCTGTGGCTATCATTATTCCGGTTAAAACGGGGACTATACCCATTGTAAAATTTGCTGCAGCATTTATAATAGCCGAAGATTCATTTATAAACCTTACAATCGGGTTAATAATACTGACAGATATGCAAATCAAGCTTATTATGTCGGTAACCTGGGGAATATTTTTTAGATTTGCCGATATTTTAAAATTTTTAATAAGTGCACTTAAAAAAATAACCGCTAATATTGGCATAACAGAAAAAATCGATATTCTACTTTTTATTTCTTTACCTATTTCTTTTATTATTTTTGAATATTTTAAATCAAGAAGATTACCGAGCTCGAGCTCATTAAGGCCAACGGCGTTTAAAGAATCTCTGGTTTTTTTGGGCAAAATATTTTTTACTTTGTTTATATCCAGCGATTTTAACTGCTCTGTGTATGCCTCTTTAATATTTGAATCTATTTCTGCGGCTTTTACACCTACAATAAAAGAAATTAACAAAATTAAAAAAACAACAAATTTTTTCATATTCTATTACCCATTAAATTTACCGCTGCTTTAAAAATACTTTCAAAAAGCGGAATAGCTGTTAACAAAACCATAAATTTTCCGCCCATTTCCACTTTGGCAGCAATGGAATTTTCCCCCGCATCTTTGCATGCATCACAGATAAACTGCGTTATAATGCATATTCCGAGCGTTTTAAAAAGTATAATTTCGTTTTCGGAAGTAATCCCCGATTTTTCCATAAGCGATTTTATGTAAAAAACTGCTGGAGAAACCGCAGAAATAAAAGAAAAAATCAAGATTGCCCCTGCAGCCAAATTTATGGCCACAGAATATTCCGGCAAAGTCTTTTTTATCATTACCGACAAAATCGCCGTTATAATCGCAACTCCGCTAAACGCCAGTATGTTCATATTTACATCCACCTTTTTAAAGATTAAATACAGACTTTATGGTTTTAAAAAGCATGTCAATTTGCTGAATTATCATCATCAAAACCACAATAAGCCCCGCCAGAGTTGTCATCATAGCTTGGTCTTCTCTACCGGAACGAATAAGAAGCTGATTAAGTATGGCAACTATTATTCCCACTGCCGCAATTTTAAATATTAAATCTATATTCATATAAATAAGTCCTTCGTTTTTTTAATTTTTATATAAGCACAATTGATATTAAAACGCTGATTCCCACGCATAAAATCACAGAAAGTTTACCTTTGCTTTTCCTTTTTTCTTTGGAACTGAGTAAATACGGCTTTATCATGTCCAAATTATAATCGCAGTAATGAATTTGCCCGCTAACATCGCAGGATCCCAAAGTGCTGCCAAAATTTTTAATTATTTCCTGTTCCTCACCCGAAATTCCCAAACAACCACAGTCTTTAAAGGCTGCGTCCCACGATTTTTTAAACGATCCCGTTTTATTTAAATACTCGGTGCAGCGTGATATGTATTTACTAAGCGGATTTTCACAGCGGAAATTTTTTAAAATCTCCACAAGCGGCTTTTGCGAATATCTTATTTCGTTTCTTAAAACCGTTATAAAGTTTATATACTGCGTTAAAAAGCTAACTTTTAAATTATATTTGCTATAAAATATGAATCCGCTCAGAACACCCGACATTATTAAAAGTATAATTCCTATAATTTTTATCATATAACTCCTCCATGCTGTATATTTCTTTTATTTTTCCAAAATTTTCACCGTCTAAAAATATAATTTTTTCGAACGCTCCGGAATTAACAAGCGGCACGATTTGAGGCTTTTTAAGAAAATCATCTAAACCAAAAGCATGTATCGTGGCAATTATTTTTACTCCGCAATTTAAAGCAGATTTCACCGCCATGGCCTCTTCGCTTGTTCCTATTTCATCACATATTATAATATTTGGCGACATACACCTAACCGCCATCATAATCCCGGCACTTTTTGGAATACCACTTAAAACATCACTAAGTCCAATATTAAATTGCACTTTTCCGCCATGACACGACGCAATTTCCAGGCGCTCGTCAATAATGCACGTTTTTGGAAGCTTTAACTTTTCTGACAATGAAAACCTGCGAGATAAATCTCTTATTATCGTAGTTTTGCCGCAACACGGCGGCCCAACAATCAAAGCACCCAAAAAATCATTTTTTATTTTTTCAAAAATATCTTTGCTGCAATTTGGAAATTCTCGCGCAATTCTTATATTCAAAGACGTTAATTCGTTTACGGCAGATATTTTATCCCCCGAAAAAACATATTCGCCACAAAGGCCTATTCTGTGGCCGCCGTCTATTGTAATAAAACCTTTTTTTATTTGATTTTCAAAGCTGTAAACAGAATATCCGCAAAGCAAATTAAAAATTTCTTTTATATCCACGGGTGTAGCCACAGACTCGGATCCATCCAAAATAAAAGAATTGTTTGAGCACACAATAACCGTCGGCATTCCTGCACGTATTCTTATTTCTTGCAAAAAATCCTTTTTTTCTTTGCTCAAATTCTTCAAAAGCTTTTTAAATTTAGAATTCATAAATTCAATAACCCTATCAAATCCATCTTTTTTTTCATTAAATTCCGCCATACTTGTCCTTCCTTTCATAAAATAACTATGAAACAGGGAAAAAATTTAGAACATAATTTTAAAAAAACATTGATTTATATAGACAAATGATATATTATTTTGATATAAAGTTTTGTTTTTAATAAAAAAATATAAATATATGCTATTTGGAGATGATTTTTTGAAAAAGAGTTTAAAATCTTTTGTTGCTGCTTCTTTAACTTCGGCCATATGCTTGATGTGCTTCTCGGGTTGCTCGAATAAATCCGGAGAAGATAACAGTAGCATTAGCAATTCAACAAAAAAAGACTACGATATCTTTGTTTACAATGCGGACCCCGACATTGGAACATCATTTAGGGCAATGTGCGACGAATACACAAAGCGAACCGGCGTTATAATTAGAACCGTTACGCCAACAGAAGAAAAAAATACGCTTGAAAATTTGGAATCATATATAAATTCAGACCACCCACCGGATATTTTTACGGTTAATAATTTAAGCGAGCTTAAAAAATGGAAAGACGAATCAACAGTTTGGGATTTTAGCAATGCAACGGAGGAAAGCTTTAAAAAAGTTGTAAACAGTATCCCCGATTCGCTGCGCCTAAGTTCAAACACTTCCGATAGCTTCGGCCTGCCATATTCCACGGAAGGATACGGATTTGTGGTTGATCCAAAAATGATTTCTTCACTTTTTGGCGGCGAAAAACACAGAAGTGCGCAAAACGATTTAAAAAACTGCTCTTACATGGAATTTAAATCAATGATTGTCGCCCTTAACGCATATATAAATAACAATACAATTGTAAGTTTTAAATTAAATAAAAAAGACTACTCCTTTGCAGGTGCAAAAGGCGAACTGAGCCGAAAATTAACCGGCGTTTTCTCTTTATCAGGGGGAGAAACAAAAAACTTTGGAAGATATCTGCCAAACATTGCGCTAAGTGCAATATTTAGAAGCGCAGCATTTACTAACATTGCAACTGAAATTAAAATTGATCAATGTGCAGAACCGTTTTTAAAATTTACTGAAGCTTTGGATATTATAACATCTTATGTTTCCGGAAATTATTACTCAATTTCCAGAGGAGCGGAATTTATAAGCAACTCCAAAAACAGCACGACCCAGGCCATGAAAAACTTTGTAAACGGGAAATCGCTCTTCCTTTTGGCAAGCACACAAGACTATAAAAATTTGGCAACATTTAATTCTTTGGTGGCCAAAAGATGCGTATTTATACCAATAAAAATGGATTTTGATTCAGATGATATTATTTCTTCCACAGATATTGCCAAAAATATGTATAGGTCAATTCCCGTTTATGCACCTAAATATTACTGCATAAACGCAAAATCAAGTGACAAAGAAAAAAAGGCCGCTCAAGACTTTTTAACTTGGGTTCAAACTTCAGACCTTGCACAAAAATATATTATTTCTGAATTTGGATTCACCCCGTACGACATCAAAGAAAGCAGCGTTATAGATAATCCGTTGTCACGCTCTATGATAGAATATCTAAACGAAGGAAACACCTTGCCGGACGTTACCTCTGGCATGCCGGACGGATGGTGCGAAAACGTTTTTGGAAAAAATATTATAGATCAGTACCTAACAAAAATATCTTGGTCAAAAAATGACTATAAAAAAATCTCAGACTACGGGGTTTACAAATGGAAAGAATTAATAAACAAATAAAAACAAGGGGGCGACAATATGTGCGATACTTATATCGACAGTCAGTTCTTGGGAACCGCAACATATTTATGGGAAAAATCCGTTTTAAATCAAGTTTTTAAAATTTTAAAAGACCAAAAAGGGTCAAAAACCAGCGAAGAATGCTTTTTAAAATTAAAGACAGAACTTACAAATTCAGTTCACGCATTTTTAGAACAAATAAGAGTTCTAAAGCTGATTTCAAACTGCAGAGTAAAAGGCGACAACACAAGCAAATTTGGTGGAACTGAATGTGCAGCTCTTGCAAAAAAAATAAGGGCATCTTGCGAAAAATATATGAAAGAAACCAAATATAAATCAGAAAGAGAAGGCTCTTTATTCAGCTTTATTTCTTTAATAAGAAACAAAGCAAAAGAAGACGAACTAAGTGCAGCCGATATAGAAAAACGTTTAAGAAACAATTACAAAGAGTCAGGGAAAGACGATTCCCTTCTCTACATTCAAAAATGCGGATATGATTTTAACAACTTAAACTTTAAAGACATAATGGGCGTAGACTAAATTTAAAAATTATTTTAAAGCGCAAAAAAGCACCTGCATAAACTTCTATGCAAGTGCTTTTATTATTAATCCCAACTCCAAAGTCCACCAAAAATCGGGAATACACCGGATTTACCGTAATCTATTAATTTTATTTTTTTAAGGGTTTCCATATCCTCTTCGGAAATTAAAAAATCAAGATCCGCATTTGTTTTCATATGTTCAGGGTTATCAGTTTTTGGCAAAACTACCATTCCAAGCTGCAAATCGTATTTTATGCAAATTTGTGCAACGGTTACTCCGTATTTTTTTGCAATATCATTCACTTCTTTGTTTTGCAGAATTTCGCCGTGGGCTATTGGGGAATAAGCTTCCATTAAAATATTTTTTTCTTTGCAATAATCAATAAGTTCAAATGGTGTATTGGAAATATGCGAAAGAACCTGATTCACCGCCGGACGAATCTTACAATCGGATAAGATGTTTTCAATATCTTCCTTTAAAAAGTTAGAAACGCCTATTGTTTTTACTTTTCCCTCCCGCACGGCATCTTCCATTGCGCGCCAAACTTCTTTATTTTCCTTAAAATATCTGTTTTCTGAGCGGTTAACCTCCACCCATGGCTGCGGGCTGTGAATTATCATCATATCAATATAGTCAAGACCCATTTTCTTTAAGCTTTCATCAATGGAAGCTTTTGCAGAACTGTATGATTTGTTTTCGGCAGCGACTTTGCTGTTTACGAAAATTTTTTCTCTCGGCACTCCGCATGTACGAATTCCTTCACCCACGCCACGCTCATTTTCGTATCCTTGCGCCGTATCAATATGACGATAACCTATTTTAACGGCCTGCCTAACCGACTCGGCAACTTTGTCATCATCAATCATCCATGTCCCAAGTGCAATTTTTGGAATTCCCAATCCGTTGTTCATTTTGTACGTTTCGTTTAAAATCATATTTTTACCTCTTTTCATTTTTTATAATTTATTATACCCGATGCACATATTGACAATACTATTTTTTAAATGTAAAATCAATATCAAATTTGTATAATATTAAATGAAACGAGGCCACAATATGAAAAAAGAAAAAATTTTTAAGTACGCAAAAGAGCATTTTGGCTCAGATCCGGAATATTTATGGGAAAACACTCCCGATTGCTGCATTTTAAGAAATAAATCAAACAGAAAATGGTACGCAGTACTTATGAAAGTTGAAAAAGAAAAATTAGGGCTACCGGGAAATGAAAAAACTTACATTCTTAACGTAAAATGTAACCCTATAATGATTGGTTCTTTTACATCGCAAAAAGGATTTTTGCCTGCGTACCATATGAATAAAGAGCACTGGATAAGTATTATTATTGAATCAGCCAAAGATAGCCAAATTCTTGATATGCTTCACGGAAGCTTCGACCTAATAAATAAAAAAGCCAAAACAAAAAAGCAGCCGTTTTAAGGGCTGCTTTAAAATTTTAAAAAAACTTTTTTAAATCTGAAATATCAAGTTCCGATTGCTTTGCAAAAAACGGGTTAATAAGCTTAAACATCGAGCGCAAATTGTTTTGAATGTAGCTTTCCGCATAAAGTATAAGCACAGGATCGTGAACACTCTTACGAAGGAGCATCCAACCTTTTTGGTGTTTAAATTTAAATGTTACACGAACGCCTTCTATGTTATCTTGTTCCAAAACCAGATTTTTATTATTGCTGCAATAATTTTTAAAACTGTTTAAAATTTTAACTCCGGCATTATTTATATTTCCTTCGTCAGCTTTTATAGGTAGCCTGATGGACACTTTTTCTTTTGCGTTTACAAAGTTTTTTAAATAATCTTCCAGATTTTGATTTTTCTCTTTTAATTTCACAAGCTCGGCTATGATTTTACACGCAAAATATGCGCCATCATCAATAAATTTATTTTCTTTAAATGCCGCATGGCCTGACGTTTCTATTGCAAGGGGGCAATTTTCTCCCTTTTCATTTATTGTTTTTGCCATTGTTATCACATTGTGATATCCACGTTTGTACCTAAACTGTGTTCCACCAAATTTTTCTATAAATTCTTTTAAATAATCGGAAGTTACCGAGTCTGTTACTATTATTGAACCGGGATTTTCTTCCAATACCATTCTGGACGCAAGTGCTATTAATTTGTTGGCAGATATTTCTCGGCCGCCGCTATCCACAAAAGCCACTCTATCAACATCTGTATCGAATATTATTCCCAAGTCTGCACCGTTTTCTTTTACCGCAGCAACAATAGACTTAATTGCATTCGGATCTTCGGGATTTGGTATGTGATTTGGAAATTTGCCGTCAGGATTAAGAAATTTACTACCTTTTGTGTTTGCTCCAAGAGGCGTCAAAACATCTTTTACAAAAAAGCCTCCTGCTCCATTTCCTGCATCAACTACTATTTTTAATCCATTAAGTGGCCTTTCGTGACTTTTTTTGCTGTTTATTTTATCTTTTATTAAACCTTTTAATTTTTCGCAGTAATGCTGCATTAAATCAACGGATCTTACGATTCCCTCTTTATTTAATGAGAATTCATTTTCCGTTTGAGCAATTTCCAAAATTTCATCTATATCTTCCTCAGAAAGTCCACCATCGGCAGTAAAGAATTTCAAACCATTTCGATCAGAAGGATGATGACTTGCAGTAATTTCAATAGAAGCAGTGCAAGAAAGTGCAGAAGTTGCCATAAACATAGCGGGGGTGGAAGTAAGTGAACAATCGTAAACACTGATTCCCAAACTTCTTAAGGAATTTATTATCACATTTTTTATTCTAAGGGCGGACTCCCTGGAATCATGCCCCAAAGCAACGGTAATGGACGAATATTCAAGTTTTGTTTTTTTAGAAAGCCATACCGCAAATGCAAGAGAAATTTTCTCAATTGCTTCGTTTGTTAAAGTAACTTCTTCCCCTTTTACCGTGTCTGACGCCACTCCTCTTATATCTGAACCGCTTTTTATCTTTCTCCATACGCTTTCTGCTATCATTAATTTTCTTCCTTTCTTTTTTGGCTTAATAAAATATATTACTTTTTAAATATTCATGATTATATCATATAATAAATAAAAAATAAATATCCAATGATTTTATTCACCGGATATTTTTATTTTTGTTATTTTTTCGGTATTTTTAAAATTTGACCCACCTGTAAATTGCCATTTGGTAAATTATTTAAATTCATTATTTCGGAATATTTATTTCCGTCTCCAAACAGATTTTGAGCAATTTTCCAAAGTGTATCACCTTGTTTTACCATGTAAGTTCTATATTCCGGCTCCCGTACACTTGAATCGGATCCACCAGGATTTGATGCCGGTATTTTAAGTATCTGCCCCGGGTAAATCATGTCATTCGTAAGGCCGTTTGCGTCCATAATTTCTTTGTATCTTGGCCCTCCACCCAAATACTGCCTAGAAATGCCCCAAAGAGTGTCGCCCGATTTAACTCTGTACAGCAAAGCATCATTACCATTACTTCCGCCACTTATACGTGGAATCCTTAAAGTTTGCCCTGTAAATATCACAGGCCGTGTTATTCCGTTTAAATCCATAAGTTTTTTATAGTCATCTTCGTTTCCGTAAACCCTTTTTGCTATGTTTCTTAAAGTATCACCGTTTTGCACAGTATAAAACGAGCTGTCCGCTCCGTTGTTTTCTGCATCGGTACTGCCGGAATTCATTACTGAGTTGCCATTAATTCTACTCCCTTGAAAATTAATATAAGAAATGTCCAAATTCACATTTCCAGATATGCCCCGTATAACACCCCTGTTGGAATATTGCCAAATTGCAACATTTGGGTCAAGTGGAAGCCTTTCGGACACATTACTCGTTAAATCCGCCAGCCAAATCTTAGCATCTTCTAATTTGGACATATCAATGTAATTGTCAATCATTTCCTGACTTGCGTACAAAAGAACATCATACCCTGATTTTTTCAAAATATCAAAAAAAGAAAATATAATATTTGTAAAAAATTCTTTACCTATGTTCATTGCTATTTCGCTCTCTATATTAAGTGCCAAAGGATAAGAAAATTTATACGGTCTAATCGTTTCTAAAAAATGATACGCCTCTGCCACTGCTTCGTTTACATTTTGTGCGTTCGATTGATGATATGCCCCAACGGAAATATCCGTATCTTTAATATTATTCATATTATTAACAAACTGGTCATCAACACCGGAAGAGCCGTACGATGCACGTATCATGGCAAAATCAATATTACTCAGTGCAACATTTTTCCAGTTTATATTTCCTTGAATTTCTGAAACATCAATCCCATTAAATGCCATAAAATCACCCTTTATAAAAATATTTACCCGTAAAAAACTATCCTCCTTCGTTTTTAATTGTAAAAAATATTTAAATTTAAGTTTTAAACATCAAAAATACTGTGAAATTATCCAATAGTTTTTTTGGTCTTGACATTCATGCCATTAAATGATATGCTAACTTATGGAGCAAATATACCATTTGCTGGTGTAGCTCAGTTGGTAGAGCAATTGATTTGTAATCAATAGGTCGGGGGTTCAAGTCCCTTCACCAGCTCCATTTAGTTATTATTTATGGGAGATTTCCCGAGCGGTCAAAGGGGGCAGACTGTAAATCTGTTGCGTTATGCTTCGGTGGTTCGAATCCACCATCTCCCACCAAATGAAAAGAGCCGAACACATGTTCGACTCTTTTGCTTTATATACTTTTAACTTAAAAATAAAACAGACAGCTTTTTAAAAACTGCCTGCTTTTTAATATTTATGGCTACACATTAATACTCATCAAAAATTTCTTGAATTTGATGTATATATTTTAATCGACATCGTCATAACTTTTTACTGAACCGCCACCAGTAGAATCTGGTTCTAAATCTTGGATTTCAATTTCTCTAAAATAATTATCCATATACATCGTGTTGTCAAACTGTTCAAGCCAATGGTTTATATTTTCTTGTTCTTTTTTTAAGGTGCCAATTAATTTATTTATTTTCGGTATATACTTCTTTTTAGTTTCTTCTTTTTTGGCTTTTAAAATCATAACGCCAATCTCTTTTAACAAACGTTTCATCTTTCCTGATGCTTTGCTAATTTCAAATGCAACGGCTTCTCTTGTTTGCTCCCTTTCCAGATCCCCTTTATTCCATATTCCTTTCTCATATAATTCTTTGGATTTCGGTGCGAAGAATCTTTTAATTTTAACTGGATATGGCATAAAAATCATCCTCCCTAAAATTTAAAATATTAAACCATTTTTATGGTTTTAATTAATTATACTATATAAATATATTATGTCAAGTGCATTTTATAAGTTTTATATAATTTTAATTAAAAAAGCCTTGGGATTAAATTCCAAGGCCTTTATTAAACGTGGTATGTATTATAAAATTCACTATTTTTTTATTCCAAAATCATTTTTGATGACTTCTTTGATATCCTCTTTAGATTTTGATGCTAATTCATTAAAAAGACTTTCGTTAAAATCATTATGTATTTCGTCCTGTTTTTTTCCTTGATCTATTACAGAATTTTTTAATTTTTCAAATAAACCACCTGCTTCACTATAACATTTACGCAAATCAGATGCATTATTCTTTTTTTTGGCATTTTGATATTTTCCCCTAAGTTCTTCAATCTTCTTGCACAAACTTTTAAGTTTCCCCATTTCCTTGCTGGATTCAGACTGTTTCTTTTCTAATTTAGATAAGCATTTTCCATATTTTTCAAATATACTATCTGACATAAAAATCATTCCTTTCTAAATTTAAAAATATTAAACCATTTTCATGGCTTGTAATAATTATAATATATAAATATATGTTGTCAAGCGTATTTTGTAAGTTTTATATAATTTTAACCAAAAAATAAAAAAGCAAGGCCTAAGCCTTGCCTGATTTTTTAGTTTTACAATTATTTATTAATACGTATTAAAAATTTCTTGAATTTCTTTGATGTCTTTTGTTTTAGTCAGCGCCAACATAAGAAGAATTCTTGATTTTTGCGGAGTAAGGCTGTTTGAATATACACCTTGTTTAAATATTTCTTCATTGTCGTAAGTAACTAGTCCGTTGCCAACTCTGGAACTTCTAACGACTACTGTTCCGGATTTAAGCATTTCTTCTATTTCATTGTTCCATTTGGTGCTTGCTCCGCCGCAACCTGCGCCGCCAAGCACAACGCCTTCGGCAATTTTCGACAAATATTTTAAACTTTCTTCGCTACGACCCAAATAATAGTTTATAACTTCTACATTCGGGAGTTTCATTCCTTTAAAAACTTCAAATTCGCTGCTCATTGTGTGTTTTTTTATTGAATGATTATAGAAATATGCTTTATCGTCACGCATATAACCAAACGAACCCATATCTTTTTGATTAAAAGCGTCCGTTTTAAATGTATTTACTTTTATAACGTCCCTTGCACCGTAAATTGCATCGGAAAACACAACCAAAACACCTTTTCCTTCAGCCTCAGGGCTTCTTGCAAGTGCTACGGCCTGATATAAATTAAAAGGTCCGTCTGCACTTATTGCCGTGCTTGGACGCATCGATCCGGTAAGTACTATCGGTTTATTTGTATGAACAGTTAAATTTAAAAAATATGCCGTTTCTTCTAGTGTATCTGAACCATGAGTAATTACAAAACCATCAACATCATCTTTTGCAGCCATTTCTTCTATATAACATGCCATATTTACCAATTTATCTATATCCATATCGCAACTATCAACATTATAAAGTTCCACTGCTTTTATATTTGCCAATTTTTCTATATATGGTACTCCGCTTAAAATATTATCAACTTTTATTTGAGCAGAATCATAGCCTGACGTTTTCCCTTCATCGCCCACACCGGCAATAGTACCCCCTGTCCCTATTACCAAAATGTTCTTTTTATTGTTTAATTTATCCATAAACCTTCCCCTTACCATTAACTTTTAATCACAAATATTAGTATGGTTAGTATATTACAACAAAATACGAATTATTTCAATATAAAAATAGACCAATAATTTTTGTAAATTATTACTTTTAAAGCGTTTAAAAAATCAAAAAAATATTTTTTTGATTTTTATAAAAAATTATATCAAATAGTGGTATAATATTTTAAGGAATATATTTTATGAAAAATAAAATCATATACTTTAATATATAACTATAAATTTTATGAGGTGAATTTTTTATGTCTAAGCTTAATATTGGTATAATTTGCGGGGGAAACTCCTCGGAGCATAAAATTTCGTTATCTTCGGCAGAAACAATTTCTAAATTTATTTCCAGTGAAAAATACAATGTTTATTACATAGGCATCACAAAAAGTGGGAAATGGTACTTACTGGGCAACAGGGAATATATTTCGGATGACTCTGACTGGGAAACAAACCCGAATAATAAACCCGCAGTAATTTCCCCGGATGCAGGTACAAAAGGAATAATTATACAAAATAAAAACGAAATAACTACAATCAAACTTGATGCTGTAATCCCCGTTCTTCACGGGAAAAATGGCGAAGACGGTTCAGTTCAGGGCTTACTTCAGCTTTCGGGAATACCTGTGGTCGGATGCGACATGACTTCTTCCGCAGCGTGCATGGATAAAGTTATAACCAACACAATGCTTTCTTTCGGCGGAATAGAAAAAGCGAAATTTCACTGGTTTACAAAATATGATTTTGAAAAAGACCCTGAAAAATGTATAAAAGAAACAGAGCTCACTTTAAAAAATTACCCAATGTTCGTAAAGCCGTCCAAAGCCGGCTCTTCGGTTGGAATTTCAAAAGTCAAGAACAAAGATGAACTTATAAAAGCAATAAAAATCGCAGCAAAAGAAGACGAAAAAATATTAATAGAAGAAGCAATTGAAGGAAAAGAAGTGGAATGCGCCGTTCTGGGGAACGACGAACTTATTGCTTCTGTGGTTGGAGAGATTTCGCCATCAGGCGATTTTTACGACTACGATTCAAAATATGTTTCCGGGGACTCCGGGCTACATATTCCCGCAAGAATAGACGAAAAAACCACAAAAGAAATCCAGAAAATTGCCAAAAAAGCCTTTAAAATAATGGGATGTAAGGGACTTTCGAGGGTGGATTTTTTTGTAGAAAACGAAACAAACAGAATCCTATTAAACGAAATAAACACCTTCCCGGGATTTACGGAAATCAGCATGTACCCCAAGTTAATAGAAAAATCGGGATATCCACTCCCGAAACTCATTGACAAATTAATTGAGCTTGCCATAAAAAAAGAATTATAAACTCATATAAATCAAAAAGTGATGTGATAACTTGGAAAACATTTTAAAAGATGAAAAAAACAAACCAATAGGTATATTTGATTCCGGATTGGGCGGACTTACAGCTGTAAAAGCCATTAAAAATTTACTTCCGAATGAAGACATAATTTACTTTGGCGACACCGGAAGAACGCCATACGGTACAAAAAGCGAAAAAACAATTATATCTTACGCAAATCAAGATATAAATTTTTTAAAATCAAAAAACGTAAAAATGATTGTTTCTGCCTGCGGAACAGTAAGTTCACATATTAATAAATTAGAAAATTCCGAATTGGTAACAGGGGTTATTGAGCCCTCTTGCCAAGCTGCAGTAAAACTTACAAAAAATTATAAAATAGGAGTAATAGGAACCACGGCAACCATAAAAAGCGGAGCTTACACAAATGTACTAAATAAAATATGCCCAAAGGCAAAAATAATCAATCAAGATTGCCCGCTTCTTGCGTCGCTTATTGAAAATGGTTTTATAGATAAATCCAGCGAAATACTTTTAAAAACCATAAAAATTTATATGAAAAAATTCATAGAAGAAAAGGTAGATACTTTAATTTTAGGTTGCACTCATTATCCAATTGTAAAAGATGTTATAAATGATGCTTTGGGTGGGCATGTTAATCTAATAAATTCAGGGGAAGAAACTGCTAAATTTATTAAAAAACATCTGAAAGAAAAAAACATGCTCTCCGAAAAAAACAGTCCGGGTATTTATAACTTCTTTGTAAGCGATAAATTAAACGATTTTTCCGAAAGAGCTAAAATGTTTTTGGGCTACGACATTCAAAACCATACTCAAATAATAGACATAAATGAATACTGATTTTAAAAAGGGAGATGACAAACATAAAAGAAAATTATTTAATTGATATTACCTCTACGTATAAAGTGGACGATAATAAAGAAACTTTAAACATAAAAACAACAGGAACATTTAAGGAAAAAGAAGGAAAAAAATACATAATATACAAAGAATACAGCGATTCTAACCCAAATAAATTCAAAACATGTATATTGAAAATTGAGAATGACAGCAAAAAAATCACCCTAATAAAAAATGGAAATATTCAAACAAAGCTCGTCCTTGAAAAGGGAAAACGCATATACAGCCCCTATCCCACTGAATTTGGTGCCATTATGATGGGTATATTTACAGATTTTATAGAGTTTAACGGATTTGAAAACGAAGCACAGCTTAATTTAAAATACTCAATCGATGTAAACTCTGAATTTGTTAGCACAAATAATATAAAAATCCGTGCAACGAAACAGAATAATTAAAAGAAGGTGAAAAACATGTACAATCTTGAAAAAACAATCAGTAATTTAAAAGAATTAATAAACAGCGCTTTTCTAAAAGCCGCCGAAAAAAACAACATTTTAGATGTAAACTCTCCTAAATTTGAAGTGGAAATACCCGCAAACAGAAGCCACGGAGATTTATCCACCAATATTGCCATGGTTTCGGCAAAAAGTTTTAAAATGCCACCTAGAAAAATTGCGGAGGAGATCTTGGAGTTTTTAAAAAGTGATAGTCAAAATATTTTTAAAAATGTAGAAATTGCAGGTCCCGGATTTATAAACTTTTTCCTTAAAGAAAATTTCTTTTCGGATACTTTAAAAGAAATAAACGATTTTGGGGGAGATTTTGGCAGCTCAGACTTTGGAAAAAACAAAAAAATAATGGTGGAATTCGTTTCCGCAAACCCAACGGGACCAATGCATATGGGTAACGCGCGGCTTGGGGCATTGGGCGATTGCTTATCGGCAGTTCTTAAAAAAACTGGCTACGACGTTTATAAAGAATTTTACGTTAATGATGCAGGAAATCAAATTGAAAAATTCGGACTGTCTTTAGACGTAAGATACAGGCAAATTTGCAGCCCAAACGAAAAAATAGAAATGCCGGAAGAATGCTACCAAGGTCAAGATATTACTGACTTGGCACAAGAATTTTACAATAATTTTGGCGATAGCTACATAGGTAAAGATTTTAACACAAGAAAAACCGCGCTTGTGGATTTTGCACTGCCAAAAAACATATCCCGCATGCAAAAAGACATGGAAAAATATAAAATTATATACGATAACTGGTTTTACGAAAGCACACTTCACGAAAACGGCGACGTGATTAAAATTATTCAAAAATTAAAAGATAACGGCTATACATACGAAAAAGACGGCTCTGTTTGGTACAAGGCAACAGAATTCGGCGCTGAAAAGGACGACGTTTTGGTGCGCCAAAACGGCATTCCAACGTATTTTGCGGCAGATATAGCCTACCATTACAACAAATTTATTGTGCGTGGATTTGACACTTGCATAGATATCTGGGGCGCAGATCATCACGGACATGTTGAAAGAATGAAAGGCGCAATGGAAGCGCTAGGAATAAACAGAAATCGTCTGCATGTAATACTCGTTCAGCTGGTAAGACTACTTAAAAACGGCGAAATCGTCCGTATGAGTAAAAGAACCGGAAAAGCTATTCAACTTTCTGATTTGCTTGACGAAGTTGGCCCGGACTCTGCGAGATTTATTTTTAATAATCACGAAGCCTCTTCCGGAATGGATTTTGATTTAGACCTCGCCGTAAAACAAGATTCGCAAAACCCCGTTTATTACGTTCAGTACGCTCACGCAAGGATTTGCAGCATTTTTAATAAGCTTTCCAAAAATAATATAGATCTAAAAAATGCAGATTTATCTTTGCTTGAGGGCGAAAACGAAAAGAAGCTTATCTTCTTTATGGCAACATATCCCGGAGAATTAATAAAATCCGCAGAATCTTATGACCCAACGAAAATCACAAAATTTGCAATTGAACTTTCTACCCTTTTCCATAAATTTTATTCCTCGTGCAAAGTTATATCGGAAAATAAAGAGCTTTCAAAAGCCAGATTATACCTTTGCAATTGCGTGAAAATAATACTTAAAAACACGCTTGATTTAATGAAAGTAAACGCACCGAAATCGATGAACTAAATTAATTAAACAGCAAAAAAGCATCTAAAATAAATTTAGGTGCTTTTTAATTTTTCTATATCTATTATTTTTGCATTCCAGCCTTTGTAAAAATCGGGATCATGCGAAACCAAAATTATATTTCCCTCCCACTTTTTTAGTGCTTCTTTAAGTGCTTCTTTTGCTAAAACGTCCAGATGATTCGTAGGCTCATCTAAAATCAAAAAATTACACGGCTTTAAAGTGAGCAAACATAGCTTAACTTTGGCTTGCTCTCCCCCGCTAAGGGAATTTACAGGCTGAGAAATATCTTTGGCTTTAATCCCGCACTGCGCCAGATGCATTCTTGCCTCTTTAACAGAAAGTTTTGGGTATGCTTCCATTATTATTTGAAGAGGTGTATCTTCCCCATATTCCCAATTTAAATCCTGCTCAAAGTATCCTGTTTTTATATCCTCAAAAAACCACGAATATCCATTAATCGGCGGAATTTCTCCAACCAAGGTTTTTAAAAGTGTGGATTTTCCTATTCCGTTAAAACCTATTACAACTATTTTTTGACCGGTTAGAATTTCGTAGCTTAGCCTTGGGAGTAATTTTTTACCATTATAGCCAACTTCCAAATTTTTAATTGTAAGCGCTCTGCCTGAACCAATCGGACAATACGAAAAATTAAATTTTGGCTTTACTTCGTTTTTCGGTGGGGCCAGTTTTTCCATTTTATCAAGCTGTTTTTGGCGGCTTTTTGCTTGCTTAGCCGTAGAAGCCCTCGCTTTGTTTTTTGCTATGTACGTTTCCAGTTTGTCAATTTTCTGCTGCTGGGCTTTGTATTCACGCTCGTAGCTGATTTGATTTAATTTTTTGCTGCTTAAAAATTTAGAAAAATTACCGGTATATTTTTTGATATTTTCAAATTCAATATTGCAAATGCAAGTTGTAATTTTATCTAAAAATTTATAATCGTGAGAAATAACCATAAAAGCGTTTTTGAAATTTTTTAAATAATCAGTTAGCCACTCAATATGGCTTTTATCAAGAAAATTGGTGGGCTCATCAAGCAGCAAAACATCAGGATTTTCAAGAAGAAGTTTAGCAAGTATGACTTTTGCCCTTTGCCCACCGCTTAAATTTTTAAGTTTAGTATCCATTCCCAGTGCAGTAATTCCAAGGCCGTCGGAAACTTTTAAAACAGTGCTTTCTATTTCGTAAAAGCCCCTATTTACCAAAACGCTTTGATAATCCGAAGCTTTGTTCATGGTTTCTTCGCTGCTGTCCTCAGCCATATTTTCATAAATTTTGTTTAGCTTGTTTTCGATTTCATAAAGGTCGTTAAATGCCGTTTTTAAATACTCAAAAATCGTGATATCTTTATCTATCTTTACATGCTGATCCAAATACCCGATTTTTATTCCTTTTTTAATTCGCACCTCGCCTTTATCAGGAATTATTTCTCCGGCAATACTATTTAAAAGGGTCGTTTTTCCTGTTCCGTTATGCCCTACAATCCCCATATGTTCGCCCTTAAAAAGCTCAAAAGAGGCATTTTTATATAAAATTTTATCACCAAAAGAATGCGAAATATTTATCGCTTCAATAAGTCCCATTATTTTTTACTCCTTAAATTCGTTTTTAAAAAAATCCATAAATTTTTTAAGCGCAATTGACCTGTGATTTATCTCTACTATTTCTTCGTCTGAAAGTTCCGCTAAGGTTTTGTCGTACCCGTCCATTTTAAAGCACGGGCAATATCCAAAACCATTTTCTCCGCGCGGAGGATAAACAAATTCTCCATTTATTTTACCTTCAAATACTTTTTCTATGACTTCGCCGCCTTTTTCATATACAAACGCAACCGCAGTAGAAAAAGATATCCTTTTGCTACTTCCTTCCAGGCATTTTGAAATTATTTCAAAAGATTTTTCATACCCGCCACACGCTTCTGCAAATCTAGCAGTTACCAATCCGGGAAATCCATTTAAAAAGTCAATATTTAGCCCGGAATCGTCCGCCAAAGTGGGCAGACCCGTTATTTTAAATGTATGCCGAGCTTTTATAAGCGCATTTTCGGCATAAGTTTTTCCGTTTTCAATCGGCGAATTAATATCAAAATCTTTCATTCCCTTTATATTTATATTTACATCATACTCCGAAAGAAAATTTTTTATTTGAAATATTTTGCCTTCATTTTCCGAAGCAACAACTAATTTATTCATAAAATTTCTCCTTTATTTTTTGTTTTTTTAAAATAAAAAAGCCACTTGATTCCTCAAGTAGCCGCTATTTTGGTTGCAGAAGGTGGATTTGAACCACCGACCTTCGGGTTATGAGCCCGACGAGCTACCAGGCTGCTCCATTCTGCGATATTATTTACTTCCAAAATTATTTTACTATATATTTTTATATTTGTCAACATAAAAATATGATAATTTTTTTATTTAATTTACTACACATAAAACTCTAGTATTATTTTAAAAATATGATACAATAAAAAATGCCGATTTAAATTTATTTCAAACTATAAATTAACCGGTTTGAAATAAATCAATTCTTAAAATAGAAAAAACTACATAATATTTTTAAAATTGGTTTTGCATAGTAATATGTTTTACAATCATCTTATTGTATAATTTATTGCCAAATTTGCAGTCACAATTTAAAAAACTAATAAAAGTATTTGTTATTTTTTTCTATTTGGTTTAAAATAGGTATAGGTTAAAAACAGTTATACCAGCATTAAGAAAATATTTTTCAACACTGTGAGTATATCTGTGAATTAATTTATACTTATGAATTATTTAATTTATTTTTTATTAAGGAGTGTTTTATATCGTGGAAAAAACAGAATCCGGTCTCATTTACATTGTAGATGACGAACCAAACATCAGAAAACTTGCTTCTTTGGCACTTAAGGAGCATGGGTTTGAAACCCAAGAATTTGCAGGAGGAGATGAACTTCTTAAAGCTGTTCAACGCAGATTACCGGACGTAATTATTTTAGACTGGGTTATGCCTGCACCGGACGGACTAAGCGTTTGCGGAAGACTTAAACTTGGGAAAGAAACAAGAACTATACCGATAATACTCTTAACAGCAAGAAATGACGAGGTTGACTGCGTACTCGGCCTTGAAATGGGTGCCGACGACTATGTAACAAAGCCATTTAGCTTAAAAGAACTCTGCGCCAGAGTAAAAGCTTTAATCCGCAGAAAAGAATATTCTAACATAACCAATCCAAGCAACGAAATTATCACTTGCGGTGAAATCACAGTAAATCTTGCCAGAAGAACTGTTTCTAAAAATGGCAAACCAATTGACCTTACAATGAAAGAATTTGATCTTTTGACATCTCTTATGCTCAGCAAAGGCAGAGTTTTAAACAGAGACCAACTCATGGAAAAAGTTTGGGACGTAGAATTCTGCGGCGATGCCAGAACAGTTGACGTTCATATAAGATATTTACGTCAAAAAATTGAAGACGAATCCGAAAACCCAAAATATATTTTAACTGTAAGAGGTGTGGGATACAGATTCGCTTCGGAAGATGAGCTTTAATATCAATTTCAAATAAAAGAGGTGAACTCGGCAAGGCATTTTTACGGCTTTGCAAGCTAATATGCAAATTAATATGAATGATAATATAAACGAAAAAAGCAATATAAGGGAAATCGTTCATGATTTAAAACTACCCATAACTTCTATTATGGGGTTTACGGAACTGCTTAAAAAAGGCTCTTATGACGAAAAAAGCAAAGATGAATTTTTTGATATCATAACTTCAGAATCTCAAAGACTTTTAAAACTCATAGACGAAATTTTAAAGCATCCCGAAATTAACGAAGAAGAAAACCAAAACAAATGCAACATAACCATCCAAGTTAATAAGTATGCCAAAGCCATGTCACCTCTTGCGTCAAAGAAAAATATAGACATTTCTTTAAATATTAACTCCAACAATATTTATGTTTCCATTCCGGAAAATAAAATCTCCAGAATACTTACAAACATAATTGAAAACGCAATTAAGTACAATAAAGAAAGAGGAAAAATCTTTATTGATGTAACTGAAAATGAAGACAGGGTTAATATTATAATCAAAGACACCGGAATCGGCATTGCACAGCACGAACTGGACAAAATCTTTCTTAAAAATTACCGTTCGGAAGCTTGCAAAGAATTAAATATTTCGGGTTCCGGGCTTGGACTTTCAATTGCAAAAAAATTTGCCGAAGATTACGGCGGAACAATAAAAGTTACCAGCAAATTAGGGCTGGGGACGGAGTTCACCGTTTCTTTTCCAAAAATGAAAATGGACGAAAAATAGCTTAATAATCAAAGGGAGGATTAAGTGGTTAAATAATATTATTTAACCATATTTTTTATGGATAAAAAATTAAACCATTCTAATTTTTTGGATTTGTCCCAAAGCATTTCCAAAGAAATTTTTAAAAATTGTAAGTTCCCGTGGGAAGCAATCCCATTAATAAAAGAATTCGTAATAAATTTGGGAAAATCACTGCCAAAAGAAAATTTTGAAGAAATAAAAGAAAATGTGTGGGTATCTAAAAACAACGTAAAAATTTACCCCTCGGCGCACATAGATGGCCCGGCAATAATAGACGAAAACGCAGAAATACGCCACTGCGCCTTTATAAGAGGAAGCGTAATTATTGGAAAAAACTGCGTTGTGGGGAATTCCACAGAATTAAAAAACGTTATTTTATTTAATAATGTTCAAGTCCCTCATTTTAATTATGTTGGAGATTCAATTTTGGGGTATAAATCACATCTTGGAGCGGGTGCCATTACCTCTAATGTAAAATCAGACCGCTCTTTGGTAACAATTAAGCATAGCGGCGCTAAAATAGAAACAAATTTAAAAAAATTTGGAGCAATTCTTGGAGATTACGTTGAAGTGGGATGCAATGCAGTGCTTAACCCAGGAACAATAATCGGCAGAAATTCATCGATCTACCCTACAACGATGATAAGAGGCATTATAGAAGAAAACACCATAGTTAAAAACACCGGCGAAAAAGTGAAAAAAATATAAAAAATACGGCAAGGATTTTTTCCTTGCCGCTTTTGAACTATTGTTTTTTAAATAAATTTGCAGTTTCTCGAATAACTTTGTCATATAAATTATCGCCGTGGTTGCTTTCTTTATAAACATCGTTGGCAAATTTTCCTATAAATATAGCACTTGCTATTAAAGTAGCAACTAATAATAGTTTGTTTACTATTTTTACAGCATCGCCACCTCCGGAAATAAGTTCAAGCTCTTCATTTGATAATGCTTTAATGTTTTCGCTCATTATATAAACACTCCCTTCTTTGTATTGTAACTTAATTATAACATAAAGAAAATTGCTTGTCAATATTTTTATGATTTTTTTACACCAATTAAGACTCTTGTTATTTCGTTTATGTCTTTTGCGCTTTTTATTCTCTCCATGCCATGCATTTTCATTATTTTCTTTACGTCTTCAACCTGACCCGCACCTATTTCAAAAGCCATTAACTTTTAATTTTTGAATCTTTTATATACTGAAAAACACCAGCAAAAAAGTGAAAAAATATAAAAAAATCACGGCAAGGATTTTTTCCTTGCCGGTTTTTAAAATTAAATAATAAACTATTTTGACCTTTGTTTTTTAATACATGCTTTATTTATGATTATAACTTATTCTTATTAAAAATATCATAAATACCTTTTCCAAATAGGCTTAAAAATGCAAGGCCACCAAAAACACCAGCTACCTCTACTATTCTCCATGTTACTTTAGCAACTTTTTTAACGACTTCACCTGCAGTCACTCCACCGGAAATAGCTTCAAGCTCTTCATTTGATAATGCTTGAATGTTTGCGTTCATTATATAAACACTCCTTTCTTTGTATTGTAACTTAATTATAACATACTAGAAATTTTTTGTCAACATTTTTATTGCTGTTTTTTTACGCCAATTAAAACTCTTGTTATTTCATTTATATCTTTGAAGCTTTTTATTTCATCAAAGCCATTCATTTTCATTATTTTTTTTACGTCTTCAGCCTGACCAGCGCCAATTTCAAAAGCCATTATCCCGCCGCGTTTTAATTTAGAAATCCAAAATTTGCATATTTTTTTATAAAAATCAAGCCCGTCTTCCCCACCGCTAAGCGCTAAGATTGGCTCTTTTTTTACTTCTTCTTCCAAACCTTCAATTTCTGAATTTTTTACATACGGCGGATTAGAAACCACTGCATCTAAACTTTCGTCATCAAATTTCTTGTAAATTTCAAAAACATCAGCGTTAATAGGCAAAACGCCGCTTCTATTATCTTTAATATTTTCATTCAAATATTTAAATGCCTTTTCAGAAATCTCCACCGCGTAAATTTTAGGACTATTATTTAATTTTTTATCAAGCAAAATTGCAACACACCCACTACCACTGCATAAATCGGCAATATATGGGCTGTTTTTTTTACTTAAAATTTTAGTACTTTCTTCCACAAGCACAGACGTATCTTCCCTTGGAATTAATACCCCTTCGCCAACTTTAAATTTCAGGCCCATAAATTCCCAAGACCCTAAAATATACTGAAGTGGTATGTTTTTTTCTCTTTTAGAAATTATTTCTTTTACCTTTTCGTATGCTCCGTTTTCTATGGCTCCCCCACCATTTACCAAAAGCGAAACCCTATTCATTTTAAAGTAATGCTCAAATATAATGCCGGCCTCCGTACGGAAGTCAGCTTTTTTGATTTTCTTTAAATTTTCTTTTGTAAATTCATAAAGTTCATGCCATGTCATTTTCCGGTTGCTCCTTTGCGGGTTCTTCCCTTTTTTCGTCTTTTGCTATCGGGAAATTTACGGTAACGGTAGTACCAAAGCCTTCTTCGCTGATAATATTAAGCTTTCCGCCATGAAGAACTACAATCTCATCAACAATAGCTAAACCTATTCCCGAACCACGTTTAAGGTAGTTGGCTTTATAAAATTTTTTGGTAATATTCGGCAAATGCTCCGCCGGAATGCCGCAACCGTTATCTGTAACGCTAACATAAACATTTCCGCCCTTTGTCCCAACGTTTACGCTAACGCCGCCACCCTCAGACGTATATTTTAATGCGTTATCTATTATGTTAATAAATACCTGTCTTAACCTGTTTTTATCTCCGATTACCGCAGGAATACTTTTTGGTTCATTATAAATTAGGGCCTTTTTTTCCTCTTTGGCACGTTCTTTAAACATATAAACTGCTTCACCAAGCTCGGCCAAAATATCAATTTTTTCTTTTATTAATTTAATTCTTTTTTCTTTAATGCTTGAAAAATCTAAAAGCCCTTCGACTATCCAAGAAAGTCGGCCGGATTCTTTTACGATTGTATCAAGGCCTCGTTTCATGGTTTCTTCGTCCGAATCGCACATCTGCATTGTTTCCGCCCAACCTTTTATTGCAGTAAGCGGCGTTCTGAGTTCGTGCGAAACTGAAGATATAAACTCATTTTTTAATTTTTCCGAAGTGTCCAATTCTTCTGCCATGTAATTTATTGTGTCGCTAAGTTCGCCGATTTCGTCGTCGTACTTTTTATCTATTTTAATATGAAAATCTCCCTCTGCGATTTTTTTTGCTTTGCCGCAAATTTCGCTGACCGGCCGAACTATTGACTTAATAAAATACATCCCCGAAACAACCATAAAAAATATTATAATTATCTCTAAAACGAGTATCATAATTGTGCTTAAAATCACACGATAATTCGCTTCTTCCAGCGAAACCACATACCGCACGGCGCCCAAAAAACGATGTGAACCATCATAAATATACCTTGTAACAGCCATTAATCTTTCGCCTTGGTGAGATTTCCCCTCCCAAGTGCCAACACCGTCTTTATTTTCTTTGGCTTTGTCATAGTCCGGCATAATTTCGCGCATTTCAGGCAAAAAACCCGACGACGTAACCGCCACATTATTATCCTCATCAAAAATCATAATTTCCATGATTTTATTATCGGAAAAATTTTCAACATAAACTTTGGCGACATCAACGAAGTCTGAATTTTTCTTAAGTGTACGCCCTCTTAAAATTTCGTAAAGCTCATTTGTTCTTCCGCGTATTGTTTGCTGAATACCGCTGTAAAAATAGCCCCTTACAACCATGGAAAAAATTATAACAAGTATTGTAAATATAGAAATCGTAAAACCCAAACTATTAATTATCCAGCGCTTTTTTATGCCTTTTATAATCATTAATTATCCCTTTCAACTTAGTTTTCCCATTTGTAGCCCATTCCCCAGACGGTTATTATGTGCTTTGGTGCAGAAGGGTCATCTTCTATTTTCATTCTAAGCCTTCTTATGTTAACGTCCACTATTTTTTCTTCGCCTTTATGAGATTCTCCCCAAACATGCTCTAAAATTTGCGTACGGCTTAAAACTGTTCCCGGATTAGAGAAAAAGTACTCCATAATTTGAAACTCAACCTGAGTAAGTTCAATTACATGACCGCGTTTTTTAAGTGCTCTGTTTTTTAAATTAAGCACAAATTCACCAAATTTAATTTCTTCTTGAAATTTATTTTCGCTTCTCATAAGATTTAGTGCCACACGTCTGTAAAGAGCATCAACCCTGGCAACCAATTCAGACGGGCTAAACGGTTTTGTTATATAGTCATCCGCACCACGCATTAGCCCGCTGATTTTGTCCATCTCCTGAGTTTTTGCCGTTAAAAGTATTATACCAATGCTGTCACTTCTTTCTCTAAGCTCTTTGCAAACTTTCATTCCGTCTATTCCCGGAAGCATAATATCCAAAACAGCCAAGTCAAAATCCCCGTTGTACCTGTCGAACATTTCAAGAGCTTTTTCGCCGCTGTCCGTTTCCACAACCTCGTAACCCGAGCGCTGCAAATTTATCACTTCAAACTCTCTTATTGCTTCTTCGTCTTCTGCTATTAATACACGTTTCATTAAAAAATTCCTCCTAAATTATCTATCCATAGAATCAAAAAAATTATTTTGTATTTTCATATCTAAAACTTTATCTTTTAAACATTTATATGCGTAAACGGAATTATAAGAATTTTCGGTGCTTTGGTCCAATATCACTATTTCTTTGGCGCCGTCGCCATCAATATCTTCTAAATTTACCTTTTTTGTATCCAAAAGCATCTGCACGGCGTCTTTCAAAATTACCCATTTATCATTTTTATTTTTCAAAAATAATATATGTATCTTTTTTGTTTCTTCCGAATGCTGGCAAAACGCCAAGTAAACTTCGTCTTCTTCGCTAATTTTACAATTAATCACAGTGGCATATGTTTCGCCGTATTTGGCGTATTTCCAAATAACATCAGGGCCCATATGATTTACTACTGCTTTTTTTATTTCTTCTTGAGTTTTAGTCAAAGCAGGAGTACTCATCGCGCTTTGCACATCAAAAAAATTAGCACCGCTACACCCCGAAAACAACAAAACACATAGAGTTAAAACCGCAAAATTACCAATATTTTTAAACTTCAATTTTATCCTCCATATAAAAATTATTAGGAATTAAATTATACCATAACTTCAACGCATTTTAAAGATGTAATTTTTTCGCTAAACTATATATTATTATGTTGACATAATTTTTCGATACGTATATAATTAATTATTATGTTAATTTTATAAAAACAAACCACAAGACTTATAATTTAAATACATTTTTTATAGTAAGGAATGATATAAATGAGCCTACTCAGCAAAGCAAAAAGTGCAGCTTCAAAAGTAGCCAAAGGCGCAAAAAAAGGAATTACAGCTTTAACGACTACACAGCAAATCACAAGCACACTAAATGAATTTAGCACAGTGGAAAAAGCCACTTTAACTTTTGAAAATGTAGAAAAACCTATAAAAGTTCAAATAAACCCTTCTGACTTAACTTATGAATACCAAACTAATGGACATTTAGGCGAATTAACAATAAGCTCCTTAGATGGCAAGCCCAGTCCGGCTATATCAGCGGAAACACACCCTTACGAAAAAGGCTCTCTCAGCTTTATGCTTTACTACGATTTTTATGATGAATACTATGCAAGAAGTACAAACGGATCAGGGTTTAGCCTAAATTCTCTTACTTCTAGTTTTCACTTAAAAAACGAAAAATTTTCTTCACTTGAAACAATCATAGAGCAATCAAAAATACACGCACCTGTTTTATTTAAATGGGGAGAAATTGAAGAATTTGGATTTATGCAAACGGCAAGCCCCAGATACAGCGCATTTTCTCCTTGGGGGGAACCATTAAAAGCAACCATTAACATTGTAATATCTATTTTAAATTTCAGTGATGACTTAAAAAACAACGACAAAAATGCTAGGGCTTTAACCGGAAAAACAAAAGAAATATACTATGAATTAAAAAATAAATTAGAAAACGGCACTTCCGCCATAGGAGGAGCAATAAAAAAACTGGGCTCCACCATAAAAGCGCTAAGATAAAAAACGAAAAGGAGTTTTTAAAATGGGCGATGAACAAAAACAACTAACCAATGAACAAAAAAAGCAACTAAAATCACAGGTAAAATCAACTAAACAATACAGAGAAATGATGGCATACAAAAATTTCTTTGAAGGAGCAGACAACTATTTTAATCAAATTAATGACATTCAAGTAAATATAATGGAGGAAAATAAAAAACTATTAAACGAATTAGGCGACAATTTAAGTGGTAACTTTCAAATCATCTTAAACAAACACTTTTCAGACAAAAAATTACAAGGAAAACACAATATAGAAGATGAAGAAATCGATTTAACTCTTTATAAAAATGATGATGAAAACAATGTTGACAATATTTCTGGGCTAAAAGATGCTGTTAAAGATCTTATAAACCAATCGACCGACAAAGAAGTAACAAGAATTTTAAAAAATCTTTTAACCAAAATAACGCCCATAATAGACACCATGGGGAAAAATCTAAAAAATTATAAACTTAACACCAGATTTAACGATTTATTAGATAACTACAATAAATTAAAAAACAAAGCATCTACCAAATACAAAAGCGATAGCGATGACGAGAACGACGACGAAATTGAAATCGAAAACGAGGCTGAGATTGAAAATGAAAACGAAAATGAAAATAAACGTAAAATGGAGCCAAAAGTAGCAAAAATCGTAAATAAACTTGAATCCAAAGGAAAACCTGAAAAAACAAAAGAAAAAAAGCCAATTAACCGAGAAGAACTGCAAGGAATAATAAACCAAAATGCTTTAGAAAACAGCACTGATAAATTTATAGAAACCGCTGCTGAAGTTGCTGATGCAATGCATTTACAGCCAACTAAAAAGCCACCTGAAAAAGCAAAAGGGCCAGAAGAAACTAAAGAAAATGAAACTTCTTCAACACCTGAAGAATCTACAGCTCCTACTACATCTAACGACACTAAAACAATCCAAGAAAACAATATGCCTAATATAGACGCCAGACAATATGAATACGAGCTTCTAAGAACAGATTACATCAATAAAATAGAAGCTCAGTTGGTAGCTGCCATAAGAGCAATAAACGCAGTGCGAACTCAAGAACAAGAACAAAAAGAAAAGAATAAGATCAAAGAAGAAGAAAAAAAGAAGGAAAAAGAGGCCGCAGAAGAAGA
>JAFQXU010000033.1 GCA_017406805.1 Clostridia bacterium
AAAAAAACTCAACATGTTATCCTCCATATTAACTGAAAAAGATAATGACGGAAACACTGCATTAAAATATGCACTATACAACCAAAAATCTTTTGAAATCATTCTTAAATATGCGGAAACTGCCGGAGTTTTAAAAGAATTGCTCACTTCAACTGATAATGAAGGCAAAACTATTTTAATGCACGCTGCTGCTTATGACAACGGTAACCAAATAATTGATTTAATATTATCTTATGCTGAAAAAAATAACATATTAGATACAGTGCTTAATGCTACCACAACATCAGAATTTAATAATTGTTCATTTGAACATTCAGCACTAACATTTGCAGTGGAATGCAATCAATTAAACAATGCAAAAAAATTAATTGAAAAAGGTTGCAATGGAATTAAATGCCTGGCCGGTTCCAGAACTGATATAAGCGTCACTACTCACAAGCCAATAATAAAATCTTTAGTACAGTATAAAAATTTTGATATGGTAAAACTTTTAGTTGAAAACAATAAGCTCGAAGATTTAAAAGTAAAGACTATACTAAAAATGGACATAAACGAACTTTCAAAATTAGTTAAAGAAAATAAAGAAACAGAAGTTTTTGACATGCTCCAAAAATGGTCCAAAGATGTTTCTTTCTTCTACGGATTAAAGTTATCAGAAGAAACACTATTAAATTTATCTACCATAAAATCATAAACATATTCCATAAATAATATTTATCACCTCATTAATTCAGCCGCCGAAAATATCGGCGGTTTTTATTCATAAAAAGAACACCCCACACTAGGGGTGCTTTTTTTATTTAGAAACTTTGCTTCTTAGGCGCATTGTTTTATCAAGTATTTTTTTGCGTATTCTTATGCTTTTTGGCGTTACTTCCAGGAGTTCGTCTTCGTCTATAAATTCTATTGACTGCTCCAAACTCAAAACAGTGTGTGGGGTAAGTTTCAATGCTTCGTCAGAGCCTGCCGCTCTCATGTTTGTAACATGTTTTTTCTTGCAAACGTTAACCGTTATATCCTCGGATTTTGGGGTTAAACCTACAACCATTCCTTCGTACACATTAACTCCGGGCCCAATAAAAAGTCTTCCTCTATCTTGCGCCGCAAAAAGTCCATAACCTGTCGACACACCGGTTTCATGGGCTACCAATGATCCATGGCGCCGTGAAACTATTTCCCCTTTATACGGTTCGTAGCAATCAAAAATTTGATTCAGTATTCCTTTTCCGTTAGTATCGGTCAAAAACTCAGACCTGTACCCAATAAGTCCTCTTGACGGAACCCTAAATTCCAAAAGCGTTGTGCCACTTTCTTTTGGCGACATGTTCGTCATTTCCGCTTTTCTGGAACCAATTTTTTCTATTACAGCTCCAACATATTCTTCGGGAACTTCAATTGCCAAAATTTCAATTGGTTCACACATCTGGCCATCAATTTCTTTCATTATTACTTGTGGCCTTGAAACTTGAAATTCGTACCCTTCGCGCCTCATTGTTTCTATTAATATGGATAAATGCAGTTCTCCCCTGCCCGAAACTTTAAAAGTATCCGCAGAATCGGTTTCTTCAACACGCATAGATACATTCGTTTCCACTTCTTTAAAAAGCCTGTCACGAATATTCCTGGAGGTTACAAATTTACCCTCCCTGCCCGAAAACGGACTATTATTTACCATAAAATTCATAGAAACGGTGGGCTCGTCAATTTTTACAAACGGAAGTGGTTCAACACTGCTCGGGTCGCACAAAGTATCGCCTATATTAAGACCATCTATTCCGGAAATTGAAACTATCTCGCCAAGTGGCGCTTTATCGGTTTCAACTCTTTTTAGTCCTTCAAATTTATAAAGCTTACCTATTTTTACATTTTTTTCATTTCCGCCTTGGCTACAAAGAACCACATTTTGACCATTTTTTGCGGTACCTCGTTCAACTCTACCTACTCCAATTCTTCCGATATATTCATCGTAATCTATATTTGAAATCAATATTTGAAGCGGACCTATTTCATTTCCTTTTGGAGCAGGAACTTCATTTATAATGGTTTTAAACAACGGTTCAAGGTTTTCTTTTGGGTCATTTTTATTTAAAAATGCATAGCCACTTTTCGCCGAAGCATAAACAACCGGAAATTCTATTTGCGATTCATCTGCGCCAAGCTCAATGAATAAATCCAAAACTTCATCCACTACTTCTTCCGACCTTGCGCCCGGCCTGTCTACTTTATTTACAACAACTATTGGTTTTTTGCCAAGTTTAAGCGCTTTTTTCAGCACAAATCTGGTTTGAGGCATACAACCTTCAAACGCATCGACCAGCAAAAGAACAGCATCTACCATTAAAAGTATTCTTTCTACTTCCCCGCCAAAATCAGCATGACCGGGAGTATCCACTATATTAATTTTTACGTCGCCATACATAACCGAAGTGTTTTTGGAAAGTATTGTAATTCCTCTTTCTCTTTCCAAATCCCCTGAGTCCATAACACGCTCCACCACGGATTCATTTGTTCTAAATATACCGCTTTGTTTAAGCATTTGGTCAACAAGTGTCGTTTTTCCGTGGTCTACGTGGGCAATTATTGCTATATTTCTTAAATTTTTTGAATTTTCCATTTTCTCACTTTCCCAATTTTGTAGTTTTAATTATTTTAAATTATCAATAAGCGATTTGAATTTTCCTTCTATCTCTCCGCTGGCTCCAAGCGGAACTTTTTCGTAAACTTCCAAAACTTTATCCCGCATCCAAAGCCCCGGAGTTATTCGAACGGAATATCCGCAGCCGTTATCAACTATCCAATCATAAAAAGATGCTTTTGGAATACCGTATTTTGAAAGAATTGTCATAATTACTCCGCCATGAGTGAAAATTGCCGCCGTCGTAACGCCTCTTTTCATTAAAGACAACACAACATCTTCAAAAGATTTGCACACTCTTTCAAAAAACATTTTCCAGCTCTCACCATTTGGTGGAGCAACTTCATTGCCGCCTTTAATCCAATTTAAATAATCAGGATTAGAGGTTAACTGCTCGGTTGTTTTTCCTTCCCAATCACCAAAGCTACATTCTTTAAAGCCTTCTACCACAATAGGCGATTTATTATAAAGTATGCTGCAAGTTTCTCTGCACCTGGAAAGCGGGCTTGCGTAAAGTTCTTCTGCGTATGGGTAATCATGTTTTTCTTTAATTTCTTCTAGTTTTTTCTTGCCTTGCTCGCAAAGCGGCACGTCCCAAGACCCGGCATATTGTCCATTTAAATTTGCATCTGTCATGCCGTGCCTTATAAAATGTATTACGTATGATTTCATTTTTTAACTCCTTTTTTACTTGCCAACAGATATTTTTTTCTCCGATTTATTTAGTATTCTTTTTATGTTTTCTTTATGCTTAAAAATAACCACCACTGCTATAATTAACGAAAAGAAAACCGGAATAAAAACATCGTAAAAATTATGCGTTTGTTTATATACCCAAAAATACGAACTGAAAAAAGCCGCTATGGGGTAAGAAATCGCTGCGCAAACAGAAGATGCCGAAACAATTTTGGTAAAAATTAAAACTACCAAAAAAACACTTATAAGCACAATAGCAACCCTATAATCAACTAAAAACATTGCCGCCCAGGTCGCCAAAATTCCTTTTCCACCTTTAAATTTAAAAAAGCACGGGTACATATGGCCGATTACGCACATAGTGCATGCAATGTATTTTGCTAAGGTCAAAATCGGGAATTCCACTCCGGAAACATTAAAAAAATTTATAATAATCTGGGCAAAAGCAACCGACAAAAAGCCCTTTAGAAAATCAATTATAAAAGTCCAAACCGCAAGCTTTTTTCCAAAAGTGCGCAAAACATTCGTAAATCCGGCATTACCGCTGCCCATTTTTCTGATATCTTCACCTGATTTAAAAATTTTTGTAACAATTATCGATGCATTCACGCCGCCAATTAAATATGATTCTACAGCTATAAAAATTAAAGGTAACCAGTAATAAAATAAAACTTCTATTAATCCTGACATATGTATTCCCCTTCTTATAAACTTAAAATAAGAGCATTAATTTCTATGAATTTAAGCTTATTATAACATATTTTACACAAACAATCAATAATATAGGCATTAAAATGCTCACACTTTTTGTGTAAGCATCTTAATCTTCATTTTTCGGTACTATATTTCTCTGTCTGATTTTTCTCTGATTATAAACCTTATAGGCGTACCCTGAAAACCGAAAACTTTTCTTAAATTATTTTCAATGTAATGCTGATACGAAAAATGAAAAAGTTCTGCTTTATTAACAAAAAACACAAATGTTGGCGGTTTTACGCTAACCTCAGTCATATAATAAATTTTCAGGCGCTTACCCTTGTGAGTTGGCGGAGGTGTTTTTACCACAGCCCTTGAAAGAATATCATTTAAAACGCCCGTTGAAATGCGCATAGAATTAGACTCTGCAACTTTATTTATAGTTTCAAAAATTCCTTCTACACGCTTGCCGGTTTTCGCAGAAATAAAAATCACAGGAGCATAAGACATAAAAAGAAAATCTTCTTTAAGTTTTTTCTTGTATTTATCCATGGTTTTATCATCTTTTTCAATCAAATCCCACTTATTAACAACCACAATGCATGCTTTCCCGGCTTCATGCGCCAAACCTGCTATTTTTGTGTCTTGTTCTGTTGCGCCCTCGGTGGCGTCTATCATAATTACACAAACGTCGGAACGTTCAATCGCAAGCTTTGCCCTTATAACGCTATACTTTTCGATTTTTTCGCTTACTTTGCTTTTCCTCCTGATTCCCGCAGTGTCTATAAAATTATATATTCCGTGTTTATTTTCTACCACAGTATCTATTGTATCCCTGGTAGTACCGGCAATATCAGAAACTATGCTTCTTTCTTGCCCAGAAACATAATTTATAAGCGAAGATTTGCCAACATTCGGTTTCCCGATAATTGCAACCTGCACTTTGCTTGAATCTTCTTCAAATTCATTTTCGGGCAAATAATCGAATACCTCATCAAGCAAATCACCCGTACCGTGGCCATGTACGGATGAAACTTTTACAGGGTCACCAAGCCCAAGATTATAAAATTCATAAAAATCATAATCTTCGGTGCCAATATTATCAAGTTTATTAACGCACAAAACAATCGGCTTACCGGATTTAACTAGCATTGATGCAATCTCTTTATCTGTGGAAACCATACCCTGTTTACCGTCCACCACAAAAACAACCACATCAGCAAAATCAATCGCCAGCTGAACTTGGTGCTGCATTCCGCTTAAAATAACGTCATTATTTTTATAAGGTTCAATTCCTCCGGTATCAATCAGCGAAATTTTGCGATTTCTCCACTCGCACTCCCCATAAACTCTGTCACGAGTAACTCCAGGAGTATCATCTACAATCGAAACACGCTTTCCGATTAATTTATTAAACAGTGTAGATTTACCAACATTAGGTCTTCCAACCAAAGCAACAACCGGTTTTGACATTTTTTCACTTCCTCGGTTTATATAGTTTTTTAAGAAAATAGAGAAGGATTTCTCCTCCTCTAACATAAAAATATTTCTTAGTTAAAAACAAAATTTATATTTTATGCTTCTTTTTTTACAACTTCTCTATTCCTATAATATCCACAAGATTTACAAACTCTATGAATTAATTTAAACGCGCCACATTTTGAACATCTGCTCAAAGCCGGAGCTTCTAATTTCCAAACTTTAGAACGTCTTGTGTTTCTTCTGGCTTTAGAATGTTTTCTTTTAGGTACTATTGCCATTACTTGGCACCTCCTCTTTTAACGCAATAAAAAATCCGCATAAGCATCGGTAATAACATTATATAATTATTTACCGAACTTGTCAAGTAGTTTTAATAATTTAATTTATGAGTTATCGGCTACATTTTTTATCAGTATAAACGGCGTAAGTTCGTCGGATTGCCCTGCGGGATTATCTTTTACGAGTGAAATTAAAAATTCGTCCGACAAACTTTCTATTCCTTTGCTTCTCCCCAAAATATTCACACCAAAATCATTTGCATCTACTATCATACACTGAACATTAAATGCATTTTCTATTTCGCTACAAACTTTATCCGGATTCTTTGGGTTCAAAAGCGCAATATCATGGTAAACATCAAAAGAAGAATGCATATAAAAGCCGTCTATTCCGTCAATATCGTTCCCCGCAATTTTATAAAAAACACCCTTCATGCCAAAAAGCTTGGTAACCGCAGAACAAAAACTGGCAAGTAAAATCCTTGGAAGCCCCGCAAGATTTATTGCAAGCTGCAGCTTATAAGGCTCGTCCATAGCTACTCCCCTATTATTGGAAGACGCAAACTTAGAAAGAAATTTTGCCCAAAAACCAAGCTTTACATCTTTTTTACTCACGGTATTGTTTTGGCACATTGAAATAACCTTTTCACTAATCGAAAGCACATCGCCTTTTTCATAAAACGGCACAACGTACTTATTAATAAGCTCTAAATATGATTCGCCTTGCTTTACAAAATGAGTTTGTATTGCAAATCTTTCAAATTCACTTCCTGCTGATGCTATGTTTTTACGCACAAAATAAACTATTCCGTCTTTTTCTCGTTTTGTTTCTTCTAAATTTCTAAATCCCATTTTTCAAACCCTCATTTTTAAAAATTTAATTATATCCCGGTTTTTCCAAAAGAGTAAACATTTTCTTTTTATAATTTTCAACTCCCGGTTGATTAAACGGATTTACACCCATTAAATAACCCGACATCGCACACGCTTTTTCAAAAAAGTAAATTAAATATCCCAAAGTTTCTTCACTAAAATCTTTAATATCTATTAAAATATTTGGAACGCCACCCTCTGTGTGCGCATTTATAGTGGCTTCAAAAGCTTTTTTATTTATATAGTTTAAACTTTTACCCTGTAAATAATTCAGCTCATCTAAATTTTCTTTGCTTTCGGGTATGGTTAACTTACCAAGTTTACAATCTGATTTTATAACAGTTTCAAATAAAATCCTACTGCCCTGCTGAATAAATTGGCCAAGCGAATGCAAATCTCTGGAAAACACAGCTGAGGACGGAAAAATTCCTTTTTCATTTTTCCCTTCACTTTCAGCAAAAAGCTGCTTCCACCACTCAAAAAACATACCGAATCTAGGCTCGTACCCTGCTATTATTTCCACGTTTTTTCCTTTATTATAAAGAATGTTCCTAATAACCGCATATCTATAACACGAATTCTTCTTCAAATCCGACTGCGAAAAATCTTTTTCAGCCCGAATTGCGCCTTTTAAAATATCTTCTATATTTCCTCCGGAAACTGCGGCAGGTAAAAGCCCAACGGCTGTTAGCACAGAATATCTTCCACCTACATTATCCGGGATTTCAAAGCATTTATATCCTTCTTTTTTAGCTAGTTTAAGAAGAGTCCCTTTTGATTTATCGGTAGTGCAAAAAATTCTTTTTCCGGCTTCTTTTTCACCATATTTTTCTTCCATAAATTTTTTAAAAATTCTAAACGCAATCGCCGTTTCCATGGTTCCGCCTGATTTTGAAATAACATTTACACAAACATCTTTATCTTTGCAAATTTTAATTATTTCTTCAGTGTAGCCGGAGCTAATATTATTCCCAACAAAAAATATTTTAGGTGTATTTTCACTTAAATAATTGTAATTTTCGGAATGTAAAAAATCGATTGACGCCTTAGCACCCAAATATGAACCGCCTATCCCAATTACAATAAAAACATCAGCATTATTTTTTATGAACTCAGCGGCTTCATTTATTTTTTTTACATCGTCTTTAGAAAATTCGGACGGCAAATTCACCCATCCTTTGAAATCATTTTCATTTTCCGAGCAAAAATTTATATTGTTATTTATTTTATTTACCTTGCTTTGAAATTTTTCAATTTCTTCGCTGCTAATAAAATTTTTTAAATAATTTTCATTAAGATTAACCACTGAAAACTCCTTGCAATCTATCAAATAAATCATGCCAAACCTATCAAAAATAATCAGGTCAGCATGATTTAATTTTAATTTTTAAATTATTTTATCATTCCGGCAACTTCGTCGGCAAAATTATCCTCTTTTTTCTCGATTCCTTCGCCTTTTTCAAATCTTACAAAAGAAACAATTTTAATCTGCGTATTAAGTTCTTTCGCAATATTATTTGTATGCTCAGCAACATTAACGCTACTGTCTTTAACAAACACTTGGTTTGTCAAGCAAACTTCTTTATAGAATTTGCCAATCCTGCCTTCAACAATTTTTTCAGCAATATTTTCCGGTTTACCACTGCTTACAATTTGTTCTTTAAGAATTTTTCTTTCATGCGCCAAAACATCTTCCGGCACATCAGAAGGCTCCAAATAAAGCGGGTTTACTGCCGCAATTTGCATGGCAACATCTTTTGCATATGATTTAAATGCATCTGTTTTTGCGGCATCGGCATCTTTTACATCAAATTTAACAAGAACACCGATTTTTCCATTTGCGTGAACGTATCCGGAAACTACTCCGTCAAAACGTTTAAAGCGTCTAATTTTAAGGTTTTCGCCAATTGTAAGTATTTTTTCTTGAAGTATATTTTCGATTGTTTTTCCGTCTGTGGCCGTTAATTTCAGCAAATCTTCAACACTTTCGGGGTTTTTTTTCATTATGGTTTCACCACAAAGTTTAACAAAAGCTTGAAACTCTGCATTTTTTGCAACAAAGTCAGTTTCTGAATTTACTTCTATTACAACACCTAAAGTGCAGTCATCATTGGTGTATGCCATTGCCAAGCCCTCTGCTGCAATACGAGAAGCTTTTTTCGTTGCGGCTGCTAAACCTTTTTCTCTTAAAAAGTCTATTGCTGCCTCCATATTTCCGTCAGAAGATGCAAGCGCTTTTTTGCAATCCATCATTCCACAACCGGTTTTTTCTCTTAATTCTTTTACATCTTTAGCTGTAAAGCCCACAAAAATTCCTCCTAAAAATTATTAAAATCGGCGCAAAGCCTAATGTTTAAAAATTAAACACTAAGCAATGCAGATTTATTTATTATGAAATTATTTTTCTTCGACAGTTTCGCCGTTTTCGTTTTTAGTTTCGGTTTCAACTTCAGTTTCGGATTCTGAATTATCAATCATTTCTTTTGCAAGATCATCATCAATAACTTCTGTTATTTCTTCTTCCGGAATTGTTCCTTCTTTGCCTTCAATAATTCCTTGAGAAATAGCCGCACAAATAAGTTTAACGGCACGAATTGCGTCGTCGTTTCCGGGAATTACATAGTCAACATCATCAGGATCACAGTTTGTATCTACAATAGCAATTACCGGTATGTCAAGTTTTTTAGCTTCTGCAACAGCAATGCGTTCTTTTTTGGGGTCTACCACAAAAAGTGCGCCGGGAAGCTCTTTCATATCTTTAACCCCGCCAAGGAATTTTTCGAGTTTTTCTATTTCTAAGCGAAGTTTAACTACTTCTTTTTTTGGTAAAAGTTCAAATGTCCCGTCTGATTCCATAACTTTCAACTGATTGAGTCTATTTACTCTTTTGCGAATTGTGGAAAAGTTTGTAAGCATACCTCCGAGCCATCTTGCATTTACAAAATAAGACCCTGATTTTATTGCTTCTGACTTAACCGATTCTTGAGCTTGTTTTTTTGTCCCCACAAACAAAACAGATTTTCCTTGCTCAGTAACTTCTTTTACGAAATTGTAAGCCTGCTCAAGTTTTTTAACGGTTTTTTGAAGGTCGATGATGTAAATTCCATTACGCTGTGTAAAAATGTACTCAGCCATTTTAGGATTCCATCTGCGGGTTTGATGTCCAAAGTGAACACCTGCTTCTAAAAGTTGTTTCATTGATACTACTGACATAAAAATTTCCTCCTTGGTTTTTCCTCCGCCGGCAATCAGCCCTGCTCAGGCCACCTGTGTATTTTGTATTCCCGCCGACGTGTGTAGTTTTGTCAACCTATTCATTATAACATTAAAATTTCCCTTTTGCAACTATTTTTTATATTAATTCAAATACCGCTTTATGCATTCGTCAATACCTTTACCTTCCCTATCTGTAATCATTCCATATAACATTATAACAACACGGTTTGTAAGATTATTTAATAGCGGAAACGGATTATATTTGGTTTCCATTTCACGTTTCCATGAACTACTCCAGTTACGATCCCTGCCAAAACAACATTGTAAAACCGAAACATCATCAGACGAAAGATTTTTTCCATTCCCGGAAAATATAGCAACTAATTTTTCTACCACTTTTAAAAACTCTTCTTCTTTTTGAGTTTTTTTAGACTTTTGCAATTCTTTTTTATATTTAATAAATTTATCTTTTAATTGTTTTTGCCTGCTTTTTTGTTTTCTTTTTAGTTCACTTTTTAAAACACGTTCCCATCCTGCTTTGAGACATTCTCTAATAGCCTCAATCATTTCATTTTCCCACATCTGCATTTTATGTGAATAAAGTGTAACTTCGCTTTCGATTTCACTTAATGTTTTACCTGAGAATATAAGATTTTTAATTTTTTCAATAAATTCACGTTCTTTGATATACATAATTCTTTTAAACATAGTAGCACTGTTACGTCTTATATCCCATTGAAATTGCATTAAATAACCACTATGCAACAACAACTTTTTCTTTTCTAATATGTCATGTTCAATATTGTTATAACAATTCGGATTATTGATATCTGATAGAAAATAATTTAAATAGCCCATTGTGTCGTTATAAGCTTCTATCAAATCGTTTATTTTTTTAATTGCTTCTTGCTTTTCCTTTTTCCGTTCCTCTATCTTTTTTTTGTTATTTGTATACCGAAAAAATCTATCTTTGATACTTTTCTTATATTTTAAGTCTTCTTCTTTTATAAAATTTATAATTTTAATATCATCTAACGTAAAAAAATACATAATAGATATACCTCCGATTCTAATATAATTTGTAAAAATATTAATCCTCAATATCATTTTATATCACTAATAAACAAATATCAAGCGCTTTTTAAAATATATTTTTGTAATGATTATAAAATTTCTCAAAAGCTCCATTTTCAAGAGCTTCTCTAATTTTCTCCATGAGGCTGTTGTAAAAATAAAGATTATGCATAACCGCAAGACGCATCCCAAGCATTTCGCCGCTTTTTAAAAGGTGCCTTATGTATGCTTTTGAATGATTTTTACACGTTGGGCACTCGCAGTTTACATCAAGCGGCGACTCATCTCGCTCATACTTTGCATTTAAAATATTTATTGCGCCTTGCCACGTGAAAATTTTTCCGTGCCTTGCATTTCTGCTGGGCATTACGCAGTCCATCAAATCCACACCCCTGGCAACGGCTTCTATTATATTAAGCGGCGTTCCTACACCCATCAAATAGCGTGGTTTATCCTCCGGCATATATGGTTCAACCGCTTCAATGGTTTCGTACATTTCTTCCGCCGTTTCCCCAACGGCTAAACCGCCTATTGCATAGCCGTTTAAATCCAGATCGCGAATTTCTTTCATATGGTCTATTCTAATATCTTTATAAGTGCTGCCTTGATTTATCCCAAAAAGCATTTGTTCTCTATTTAGCGTAGTATCCAGTGAATTAAGCTCGTCCATTTTTTTCTTGCACCTTTTAAGCCACCTTACTGTCCTTGCGCAGGAATTTTTTGTGTAAGTATATTCAGCTGGATTGGCAATACATTCGTCAAACGCCATAGCAATCGTAGAGGCAAGGTTAGACTGTATCTGCATGCTCTCTTCGGGCCCCATAAAAATTTTACGGCCGTCAATATGAGAAGAAAAAGTAACGCCTTCTTCTTTTATATTTCTAAGTTTTGCAAGAGAAAACACTTGAAAGCCGCCACTATCGGTAAGAACCGGGCCATTCCAAGAAGTAAATTTCCTTATCCCGCCCATAGCCTTTACAGTTTCGTCGCCTGGGCGCAAGTGCAAATGATAAGTATTGCACAGCTGAACCTGGCATTTAATATTTTTTAAATCCACCGCAGAAACAGCGCCTTTAATCGCTCCGCAGGTAGCAACATTCATAAACCCCGGGAGTTTTATTACGCCATGAGGGGTTTTAAACTCACCAAGCCTTGCATTCATCTCTCTTTTTTTTAATTTATACAATTTTGCACCTCTTTAAATTTTTTAATCAAGAATATTCCAATCTGCAAGTTCTTCAGGAAAGCTATAAAAATATGATTTTTTTGCTATTTCTTTTATTGAATTAGAAACATAACAATCCTTTTTCGCTATAAGATAAATCGGGATATTATTGCAATAAGCAACTCCGGCTTCCAAGCCGATTCCAATGCTCATTTCGGAAGCATCGATGATAAAAATGTCGGATTTTTTTATTTCTTCAAAAGCCGTTTCCATAACATTTTGGCCCAAAAAACTTTTTGCATCATATTTTTGAATATTTCTTGCAAAAGCAAACGTTTCTATATCCCGGCTTTCAAAACTTTTGCAAATAGATTCGATAAGGTTTTTATTTCTCATATCTTCATAATATTTTATTGCCAAAAACGCTTTCATTTTTTAAGTTACCCCTTTAAAAATTGTGTTTTTACTTATCTTGCACTCAGATTAAAACTAAGAGTCCTTTTAATCATATCTTTCATGGTATAAAAACCGCTTTCCTCGCTCATCAAAAACTTTGCTGCTTTTATCGCTCCGTTTGCAAAAATTTCTCTAGACTCCGCATGATGAGCAAGCGAAACAATTTCTTTGTTGCCGGCAAAAATAACCTCATGATCTCCAACTATACTTCCTCCGCGCACAGAATGAATTCCTATTTCGTTTTTGCTACGGGGTTTTCTTGTTTTGGTTCTGTCAAAAACATAGTCCACATCGCTTGGAATTTCGCTTGAAATTTCTTCCGCAAGCATTAATGCTGTGCCGCTTGGGGCATCTATTTTTTGATTATGGTGCTTTTCAATTATTTCTATGTCAAAATCGCCGCCCAAAATTTTTGCCGTGATTTTAGAAAGCTCCGCAAGCAAATTAACGCCCAAAGACATATTTCTGGAATAAAAAATCGGTAAAACCTCCGAAGCTTCTTTTATTTTTTCGATTTGCTCGCTTGAGAGCCCCGTTGTGCATATAACCGCAGGCGTTTTTGTACTTTTGCAGTAATCGATTAGCCCATTTAAAGCAGAGGGATTGGAAAAATCAATAACCACATCTGCCGTTTCTTTTACCTCGTTTATATTCTTATACACCGGGATTTCGGCATTTTCAAAGAAATTAATATCAACACCCGCAACAACTTCACACTCGGGATCATTTTTCGCGGCTTTCTTCACCGCTTGTCCCATTTTTCCACAGTAACCACAAATTATAATCTTCATACCTTTAAGCATTAATTATAATGCTATTTTTCACCATCCGTTTTATTAATTTATATTAGCCCGTATTTTTTTAAGGTAGACTTAACTTTATATCTATTTTCTTCGCTAAGCTCATAAAGAGGCATACGGCATTTGCCACACTTGAAACCCATCATATTCAGCGCTTCTTTTACAGGAATGGGGTTAACATCGCAAAACATTGCGTTCATGAGTTCAAGATATTTAATTTGCATTTTTGCACTAATTTTTGTGTCACCATTTAAAAAGCTTTTTATTAAATTATGGCATTCTTTTGGACATATATTTGAAAAAACCGATATTACACCAATTCCGCCCAAAGATAAAATTGGAACTATTTGATCATCGTTTCCGGAATACACCGCTAAATTATCGCCACAAAGAGAAATAGTTTTTGCCACAGAAGATATATCCCCGTTTGCTTCTTTTACGGCGCATATATTTTCATGCTTAGAAAGCTCCAAATACGTTTCGGGTTTAATATTAACTCCCGTTCTTGACGGAACATTGTAAAGTATTATCGGTGTGCTTACATTATTAGCAATGAAATTATAATGTTCAATAAGCCCTCTTTGAGAAGTTTTGTTATAGTAAGGAGTTACTATCAAAAGGCCGTCTGCACCAAATTTTTCGGCGTGTAAAGATTTTTTCAAAACCGCTTCTGTATTATTTCCGCCGGTACCTGCAATCACAGGCACTCTGCCATTTACCTTTTTTATGGTAAACTCTATCACTTTTTCGTGTTCTTCTTCGCTTAAAGTTGCAGATTCACCGGTTGTGCCACATGTAATTATGGCATCTGTTCCGTTATCAACCTGAAAATCAATAAGTTTTTCAAGTTCCTCGTAGTTTACACTCCCGTCGCTATTCATAGGAGTAACAAGTGCAACCCCTGCGCCTTTAAAAATTGTTTTCTTCATAAAATTTACCTCCAATTAATTTTTACTTATAAATATATCCCTCACGGCAAAGCATTTCGGCAAGCAGTATTGCTCCTCCTGCCGCACCCCTTACCGTATTGTGGCTCATACATATAAATTTTATATCATACTGTTTGTCTTCTCTGACCCTCCCAACGGAAACGCCCATACCTTTTTCAAGATTTCTGTCAAGCTTTATTTGCGGCCTGTCTTCATCGGCAAAATAATGAATAAATTTCTTTGGAGAGCTTGGCAAATCTTTACTTTTTTCATGGACTTTAAAATTTTCCAGCTTTTTTATAAACTCAGACGGCGAAATCTTTTTTTCAAAAGACACAAAAACCGCCGCCGTGTGTCCGTTTGACACCGGAACACGCACGCACTGCGTTGTAATATTTATATTTTTGTTTAAATTTATTTTTCCGTTTTCTATTTTACCCCAGATTTTAAGCGGCTCAATTTCTGATTTTTCCTCTTCCCCGGATATGTATGGTATAATATTATCCACCATTTCCGGCCATGTTTTAAAGGTTCTACCCGCACCAGAAATTGCCTGATATGTACAGACCAAAACATCTTTTACCACATTTTCAAACGCTGCGTGAATTGCCGGAACATAGCACTGAATAGAGCAGTTGGATTTAACCGCTATAAAACCTTTTTTTGTGCCAAGCCGCGCTTTTTGATACTGTATTATATTCAAATGATCCGCATTAATTTCGGGAATAATCATGGGGACGTCGCAGACCATTCTGTTTGCGCTGTTGTTAGATACCACCGGGCATTCCAATTTTGCATACATTTCTTCTATTTTTTTTATTTTTTCTTTTTCACATCCCAAAGCACAAAAAACAAAATCAACTTCATGGGCTATTTTTTCCGCGTCTTTTTCCACGTCCAAAACAATTATATTTTCGTACTTTGCCGGCAAAGTTTTTTCCTCCGCCCACTTTTTCGCTACAGCGTCTTTAAACATTTTTCCGGCGGAATTACTGCTCGCCGCCAAAACTGTAACATCAAACCACGGGTGGTTTTCCAAAAGTGTAATAAATTTTTGCCCTACCGTACCGGTAGCTCCTAAAATTCCAACTTTATACTTTTCCATAAAATTTTGAGCTTAAATCATGTGTTTTAATTAAATAAAATCAGCAAATAATTTTTTAGCTCTTTCCACCGCCTTATTATAAACTTAAATACTCCTACTAATAATATTTTATTTAGCATAGACTGTTTTTGATAATATATGAATTTACAAGTTTATTTGGTATAATAAACTTATAAATATATTTTACAATTATTTTTTAATGGAGGAAAGTAAAATTTTGATAAACCCAACCAATATAAATGAAAACATGTTAACCAAAAAAAGTCAATTCTATTATGATTTGCCGGAAAATTTAATTGCGCAAAAACCCGTAGAGCCTCGAGACTCTTCCAGACTGCTCGTTTTAGATAAAAAATCGGGGAAAATCTCACATAAAAAATTCTTTGAGATAATAGATTTTTTAAACCCCGGCGACTGCCTGATACTCAACAATTCAAAAGTCCTGCCGGCAAGATTATTCGGAAAAAATATATCTACCGGAGCGGTAGTAGAATTTCTTCTTTTAAAACAAATTCAAACAGGAGTTTGGGAAACATTGGTAAAGCCGGGCAAAAAAGCAAAACCAGGGTTTAAATTTTTATTTGGTGATAAAGAAAGCACTTTTTTGGAGGCCGAAATTAAAGAAGTTCTGCCTGACGGAAACAGAATTATAAAATTTGACGCCATAACAAACTTTTTTGATAAGCTGGATTCAATCGGGCAAATGCCACTTCCGCCATACATAAAGGAAAAATTAAAGGACAAAAACAGATACCAAACCGTGTACGCAAAAGATCTCGGATCAGCTGCGGCACCAACGGCAGGGCTACATTTTACGCCGGAACTTTTAAAAAAAATCCAAGAAAAAGGTGTAAATATAGGCTTTGTCACACTACATGTAGGACTTGGAACATTTAGACCCGTAAAAGATGACGACATTTCAAATCACAAAATGCACTCGGAATATTTTGTTATGCCCAAAGAAACCGCCGAACTTATAAACAAAACAAAAAAACTCGGCAAAAAAGTGATTTCTGTGGGAACCACAAGTTGCCGAGTTATGGAGTCTGTATTTAAAAAACTGGGTAAAATAGATTTTTGCGAAGGAAATACGGATATATTCATCAGGCCGGGATATGAATTTAAAGTAATGGACGGTTTAATTACTAACTTTCATCTACCCGAAAGCACTCTTATAATGCTGGTTTGCGCATTCGCTGGGTATAACAACACCATGAACGCCTACAAAGTAGCAGTAAAAGAAAATTACAGATTTTTCAGCTTTGGCGACGCAATGGCTATTGTTTAAAATCTTTAAACACCTTAATCAAAGAATAATATGGATGACCTTCCCACTCTAAGCTACATATGTTTATTGTCTCTTCGTCCGGCAAAGTTGATATCCCAATAGCAAAACCTTTACCACCATCATTAGGTTCTAAATAAACATAAAAATGTCCATCTCTAATTTGGCTAAGCATAAATTTAACGTCATATACCTTCCCGGTAAATGTATCATAATATTCAGCACCCTCAGCAGTCTCTAAATTAAATCTTTTCAAAGCTGGTTCGTCATAAAATAAAGGAAGTAAATTTAAAATCAAAGGATAATTGGGAGTATTGTCAACAACTACTACATTTCCAAGTCCTTTTAAATTGTTAAAATACTTGCCCATTCTACTTTCATCTTCAGTAATGTAGCATACATTGCCGTCGCACTTATCTAAAATTTTAAAAATATCGTTTAAATCCATAAGCACATCTCTGCAGTTTTTATTTTGAACACTTGCAAATTTATCACCAACATTATCATATATAAAGTCCTTAAATTCAGACCAATAATATAAAAACAGCACACTTGCCATCCACCAACAGCGATGTTTATTCCAATGTATTGCTTTAATATTTGCAGGAACATTTGGAATTGTCTTACCTAAATTGTAATATCCTCTATTACAAAACGCCCAAAGCCCTATTGCAGCCACGGCAACACCTGCTCCGGTAGCAGCAGCAACATAAGGAAAAATTGATGATGATTCTTTGTTTTCTTCTGAATCTGTAGGCTGTTCAAGGGCACGGCAAAAAGTAAAATTTGAAACCATAAGAACAGACAGTACAACAGACGTTATTTTTTTAAAAAATTTCATAAATTTGGATCTCCTTTATTTTTAATGTTTAATTTTATAATAACACATATTTAATTTTAAGTCAAGTATAAACATAAATCATCAAAAATAAAAAACAACAGCAGATTAACAAAAAATCTGCCATTATTTAAAACATTTTTTCAAAAACAAAAGAGTCTTTTTTTCTATTCTGGAAACATACGAGCGGGAAATTCCAAGCTTTTTTGCAACTTCTCTTTGCGGTAAAGGCGCCATGCCGTTTAATCCATAGCGCAAGCAAAGAATAATTTGCTCCCTTTTGCTCAAATATTTTAAAATGTATTTCTTCAGTTTTTGTATTTTTACTTTAACATCAATTTTATCCACCACAGAATCGTCTGTGGATATGGTGTCCATAAGAGTTAAAATGTTGCCGTTTTTGTCCGTTTCAATAGGTTCATTAATAGAAACATCCAAGGAAAGCTTTTTTAAGCTCCTAAAATACATCAAAATTTCATTTTCGATGCACCTGGAAGCATAACTGGAAAGCTTTATGCCTTTTTCAGGGTTAAATGTATTAACCGCTTTTATAAGTCCTATGGTTCCTATAGAAATTAAATCATCAGGGTCGTTTTTATTATAGTAGTATTTTTTGGTAATGTGAGCAACCAGCCTTAAATTATGGTTTATCAGCTTATTTTTTGCTTCGTTGCTTTTTTCTCCGTTTAACATCTCTATATATTTTTTTTCTTCTTTTGCACTAAGAGGCTTTGGAAAAGAATTAGAAGTAATTACATGAAGAATTGCAAAAGGTATTAACGACAAAATTTCTAAAAACCACATTTGACCACCAACCCAACATAAAATGCTGTATTTATTAATATGAAATTATAAGCTCGGCCGTGCATGTACAAAAATTTTTAATAATAAAGAGTAGCCTGATTTAATCCGTGCTACTCTTTGTTTTTCCAATTATTTAATTTTTCAAGTATTTCTGCAAATTGCTTTGTGTTTAATTCTTCCATATTTTTTACTCCATAATTTTTTAGTATGTTGCTTTGCAATTTTTCTGAATTTTCAAATTCGGATATTATTTTTTTTAAGCTTTTTACGTCAGAGGGCAAAATTTTTTCCGAGTCTTTTTCCGGCAAATCCTCCCCTGCGTAAATATATAGCCCAAGGCCAAACATGGAAAGGTTTTTTACCAAACACCGCATTATTGCTTTGTTAATATCAAACATGCTAGCAGGTTCCACGGGCACGTTTTTTCTGTAATTTGTGTCGTAAGTATATTTTACGGATTTCATGGATTTATTTGAATTATCCATCACAGGAAGCCACATTTCATGCGTTAAATCATTTATGGTCACACTGGTAAACACCATATACCCCGTGGATTCATCATAAACATACGGCAAATTGTTTTCGCCAAAAAGTTTAACTTTATAATTTGCATCCGGAAATATCTTTTTTACCTCTGACCATGCAAACGGCCAAGACAAATAACTAAGCCCGTTCTTTTTTTCGATATGTTCTCCAACGTTAATATTAAAAAGGGTTTCAAATATGCTTTTTTCTTGTTTTGTTTCTTTTTTCATTTGCTCTCTCCTTCTTTAATTTTTAATATAATATTACTTGCAATATTTAAATTTTACATTTTTTATTGTGTTATACAGAAAAATTTAACTTGACTTTATTTTATAATACTGCTATAATATAATTGTAACAATAAACTGTACGAAAGGTGATTTTATGTTTAAAAAACCAATAAGCAGAATTATAGCATTAGTTCTTACTTCTTTATTAACATTCAATGTGTTACCTCTTGCTAAAGAAGCGCCGAAAAGTCAAATTTCGGTTCAAAACATCGGCGAAACTGTATGCGGCTTTAAATTAGAAAAAAAATTAAATTATAACGGCACGGAAGTATGTTATTTTATTCATGAAAAATCCGGAGCTCATGCTGTGGTAGAAAAAAACAGCAACAAAGAAAAAAGCTTTCAAATAGGATTTCGCACTCCAGCAGAAAACGATAAAGGTATAAACCACATAATAGAGCATTCTGTGCTTAACGGAAGTGAAAATTACCCGTACAAAAACATAATGTTCGAACTAGATAATTTATCTAAAACATCAACTTATTTAAATGCTTATACAGGTAGCACATGCACATGCTATCCCGTTTCTAATTTAAGTGAAAACGAGCTGGAATCACTTGCAAAAATTTACACAGACGGGATATTTAAACCCAACTTTTTAACAAACGAAAAAATATTCAAAAAAGAGGGCATCAGATACGAGCTGGACGAAAACGGAAATCTTACAGCCAACGGAACCGTTTTTAATGAAATGAACGGCGAAAGCGCTAACATTATGCCTCAGCTGCTAAAAAGAATATTTCCAAATACTTCTTCCAAAAACTATTATGGTGGAATACCAGACCAAATCATGGACTTAAAATATGAAGAAATTTGCGAAACATACAAAAAATACTACCATCCCTCAAACTGCCTTATATACCTGAGTGGTGATATAAACTACGAACGCTTTTTTAAATGGCTTGACGAAGACTACCTAAGCACATATGACGCAAAAGATATGTCCTACATTAAATATGAATATCAAAACCCGAATAATTTACCGTCTTATGAAAAAATAGACGTTTACTCCAGCGACTGCAGCAATTCCTTAGTTGAAATAGATTATTTTCTCCCTTGGGATTTTTACAATGATAATTATTTTACTATAAAAAATTTAGTAAATACTATAAATTCCGAGGCCGAAATTTCTAAATATGTAAAAGAAAAAGGATATAAAAACGTAAATAGTAATTTTTCTTCGTTTTTCTCCACGCCTTTTTTAAGTTTTGTGTTTGAAGCACCAACAGAAAACAAAAAACTCTTTGAGCAAGAATTCGTAAATGGCACCTTAAAAGAAATACTATCCATGATTAGCTCTCCAAAAATAATAAGCAATCAAGAAAAAAACATTAAAAAATATGAATTTAATCAAGAAATGAAAAAGGCTTTTGAAAATACGTCAAACAGCATAATTGGGCATAAAGATTTTATGGAATCATTTGTAAGATTCAACGATCCAATATCAAATAAATTTTTTGATATAAATAAAAATAATATAGCTTATAAATCAAGCAACAAAACAATGCAAGATTTAGTAAAGGATATTTATAATTTAAAACCAATAACCACATTTTTAAATTGTTCATCGGATACTTCTTTATCTATGGCCAAAAAAATAAAAAACAAATGCAAATCTTTGGAAAACGAAAAAGAGGAGTTAACTAAAAACTATAAAGAACAACAAAACTGGGCAAATGCGCCAAACAACGCATCTGATATCAATAAATTAAAAAGCATGTTTACAGGTTACAACGACGTTAGCATGCCGGAAAACATCTCTGAATTTGACAAAAATAAAATTCTAAATAAAGATTGTTATTATTGCCCCGAAGAAAAGCTTGGTGATTTCTTTCAAATTAAATATGCATTCAAAGTTAACTACCTTACTGATGAAGATAAAAAATACCTGCCGTTTTTAAATAACTACTTAAGCGTAATAAAAAAAGAAAATCTTGACCACTTATCCTCCATAAATTTCAACAACGAAAAAGTTTTAACAAATTCATCCGACAATCTTAAAAATGACTACGCCATCCTAACCGTAACCACAAAAAACCAAAACCTTGCGCAAGTTACAGAGGAATTTAATAAAATTTTATCTTTTAAAAATCCTTTGGATACAGACAGCATTAAAGAGTTAGCACAAGATTTTATTGATGAATATAAATCTTCTTACGGCATAAAAATGCTAAAACTAAATATAATAGAAAAACACTCGGTAGATTTAAAAGAAGCAGAAGAAATTTTAGAAAACCAATACAATTTTTGCCAAGAAATTATAAATAACATAAACAGTGAATCTTACGCACAAGATTTTTCTAAAAAATTAAATAATTTATTCGGCAAAATATTTAATGTTAATTCGCTGCAAAGCGTGGGGATTTTATCATCTTTAAAAAACGAAAAAACATGCCAAGATACTGCTTATTCATTTATAAATAGCTTAAATAAAGAACCTATCCCCGATAATAGCCCCCATGAATTCAAAAAATTAAATAAGTCAATTGCGGTAATAGACAAAAAATTCGCAAACAATCACATTTTTGGAGATTTATTTTGCCCGGAATTATCCAATGACAGCAGATTCAACTGTCTGTTGGATTCAATTAGAGTATTTTTTAATTTTAATATAAGAGAAAAAGGCGGCGCATATGCCACAAATATTTACACGGCAAACAATGGCTATATCGAAATGCTTTCAAAATGGGATCCAAATGTTGATTCAACAATAGAATTTTTTAACTCTGTACCAAAATTTTTGCAAAGCCATAATTTTAAAAAAGAAGATATCGAAAATATGTACACAAAAAAATTAATAAGTATATGCAACAGAAACAAACTAAGTTTCGTAAACGAAAAAATGCGCGGACTTATGCTCTTTGGTGATGAATGTCCAGACTATCAAAAACTTTTAGAAAAAAACCTTGAAAACATAAAAACAATGAACACCGAAGACATAAAAGCGCTTGGAAAAACACTGGAAAAATACATCCCGGAAATGAAAATAATAGCATTTACAAACAGCCTAAAAAACGTTAAAACAAAATTTGACATAGTTATTTCTTAAAAATATTTATTTTCCCTTATTTTCAGTTAAAATTTCCGAATTAAGTATATTTTTAAGAAGCTCCAAAGCCTCCTCCCTTACCTTTTCGGGAGGAGTTTTTTCTGCATTGCTTTCGTTAATGAATTCCAAAAAACCATAGCACAAAAATGCAGCTGTTTTTTTAAGACCGTATTTTGGTTTTAATGTGTTACTTCTTTTTTTTGCATGAATTTCCAAGTATTTAAGAATGTACTTATAAAAAGAATAATTAAGATATGGATTCTCATACGGCGCCGTATGGGAAAACAACTGCAAATTGTTATAACACGTGTTAAGAATACAATCTAAAAAATTGCAATAACTGGTAATAGAATCTCTTTTTGGGTTATTTTCGTTTTGCAGCCTTTGATATTCATCTTGCGCAAATTTTATCATATCTTTGGAAATATCGTCCACCAAATCATACTTATCTTTGTAGTGAGCATAAAAAGTTATCCTGCTGGTTTGAGAATTTTCACAAATTTCTTTTACCGATATTTTTTCAAAAGGTTTTTTAGAGAGCATATCTACAAGTGTTTGCTTTAAATTTTTTTTTGTTTTTAAAACTCGTTTATCTTCTTGCATTAATTATACACTTCCTTAAATTTGTATATTCAAATTAAACGCTTTATTAAATATAATTATAACATGTGTATATGTATTTATCATAGAGTAAAATAAAAAACAAAAAAAATTAAAGGAGATGCATTAAATGAACCCCTATATTTTAAGCTGTTGCTCTACTTTTGACCTTGACAAAGAATATTTTGAAAAAAGAAATATTTCTTACGCATGCTTTCATTTTTCAATAAACGGGAAAAACTATATAGACGATCTGGGGCAAAGTATTTCATTTAAAGACTTCTACAAAAAAATAAGTCCAAAAGGCACAGAAGTAAAAACATCTCAGGTAAATGTTGGCGAATTTATAGAATATTTTACTCCATTTCTGGAAAAGGGTTTAGATATTCTTCATGTAAGCCTTTCATCCGGTTTGTCGGGAGCTTATAACTCGGCATTGATTGCAAAAAAAGAACTCGAAGAAAAATTCCCGAAAAGGAAAATATACGTCCTTGATTCTTTGGCAGCATCATCAGGCGGCGGACTTTTAATGGATAAGCTTGCTGATTTAAGGGACAACGGAAAAACCATAGACGAACTTTTTAACTGGGCAGAAGAAAACAAGCTCTACCTTCACCACTGGTTTTTCTCAACCGATTTAAGCTTTTATATACGCGGCGGAAGAATATCCAAAGCTGCCGGACTCGTGGGAACACTGCTTAAAATTTGCCCAGTGCTGAACGTAAGCAGCTTGGGAAAACTCACTCCGATATTAAAAGTAAGAACAAAAGAAAAAGCGATCACAGAAGCATTTAAAAAAATGGTGGAAAATGCTAATGGCGGTGAAGATTACGCAGAGCGCTGCTTTATAAGCCATTCCGACTGCTACGAAGACGCAAAAGCACTTGCAGACTTAATTGAAAATCACTTTAAACACCTTAAAGGAAAGGTAAAAATAAATTACATCGGCCCTACAATAGGAAGTCATACCGGCCCGGGAACCGTTGCACTATTCTTCTGGGGTAAAAAACGCACAAATTAATAAAAATCAGGTCCGTATTAATCGGGCCTGATTTTTGATTTTTAGTAACGCAGCGGAAAATAAAACCAATATATTTTACCTGGCAATTTGTTAGTATGTATTTTGTGTTCTTTACTAAAGCTACCTTTGCAAATTGGCATATACTATTTTGCCGTCTTTTTTTCTTATATGTATTTCCGGACCCCCGCCACCTAAAACATTTTCGAGTTCTCCATTTTCATTTACAAGTGCATAATATACACACCATAATCCTCCCATTATGTATGGTTTGTTATCACCATCTGCCACAAAAATCCTGTATTTATTATAGTTAATGTTTGGAAATTTTTCGTGTGCAATTCTTTCTCCTATAATCTGAGCTTGACGTGGAGTTTCTATCGGTGCCGCCTGCTGCAAAAACAATCCTAATAACCACCCCAACATAATTATTCACTTCCTTTTTATATTATTTTATCTTGTCAAACGGCAATCTATTTTGCCTGTTGACTTGTTAATATGGATCTCAGGCCCTCCGCCTAAACGAGCAGTACATTTTATAAATCCGTTTTCCTCCACAACGGGTAAACTAGGTGGTTCAGTAAACCAAACGTGCCATTCATCGCCCATATCTCTAACTTTTATAACGGAAAGCCGATCAAAATCAACTATACCGGAATATACTGCACGCGCGGCTTTTGTACCCAACAAAATAGCTTGTTGTTCTGTGGTAACCGGCGTTGATGTTAAATTCATCAAACCAACATGTGCTAAACCCGCCAAAAAAGAAGCCACTTTTAAAATTGGCATATAAAAACCTCTTTTCTTTAA
>JAFQXU010000034.1 GCA_017406805.1 Clostridia bacterium
ACTTCTTCCTTTTCTTCTCATAATTAATTACCTCTAAACATAAATTTTTTTGTTAGGCATATTATATTATATAATTTTTTTTCATAATAGTAAATATGAGGTGTATAAAAACTATGAAAGATAACATTAAAACTCAAGAAAATCCCCAAATCAGTAAAAACAAAAAACAAGAAAAAAAACCAATCGGCATAACTTTTATCAGATTCACAGTATGCTCGGCGCTATTTTTGCCGCTGATATTTATAAAATTAAATAAACCGCAAAAATTTGAAGAAATTAAATCTTTTTACCAAAACAATTTTTGCCAAGAAAAAATTACAGTCCCGGAAATAAAAGAAAACCTAAAAGAAAAAATCCAAGCAGTAAAAAATATGATTAACAGCTAATTTTCCATAAATAATTCCGGCAGTTCTGTGGCCATACGGTCAGCAATTTCTTTAAAAACCGGTCCACAACTTTCTCCGCCGCCACTCCCCGCTTCAGAAAGCACCACAACGGCGTATTTTGGATTTTCATACGGAAAAAATCCGGCAAACCAAGACTGCTCAATTTTTTTGCCGTTTTCCACTATTCCCGTTTGAGCGGTGGAAGTTTTTGCCGCTGCAGAAATAAATTCCGGCTTACCTTTTTCGCTTGTGCCGTAATCCATGGAAGCTTTCATTTGCGCTTTTAATTTTTCCGCCGTGGATTTAGAAATCACCGTTTCTTTTTCTTCTTTTATTTCGTTAAAAGCGGTCGGTTTCATGGCCTCATTAAAAAGGCATTTTATAAGCTTGGGGTTTGTGTACACTCCGCCCGAAGCCACAGTATTTACCACGCCTAAAATTTGAAAAGGGTTAGCCAAAAGCTTTCCTTGCCCAAAAGAAAAATTAGCAAGCGTTTTCATATCTTCCAAGCTTTTTTCATCAGGAAGTGTACCAGAAGAAGTTTCCATTTTTGGGGCAAGTTTAACCGGCTTTCCGAGCCTGAATTTTTTAGCCATTTGCAAAAGTGAATTTTTGGGCATTTTTTTAATTAATTCTATAAAATATCCATTACACGAATAAGCCATAGCCTCCTCCATATTTATGCTTTCGTGCTTTTTAGAATTAAAACATTTAAATAAAACATCGTCAACTTCGTTATGCCCTTCGCAATTATAAATAAAATCTTCGCTTATGCCGCTTTCCAGTGCCGCTGCCGCAGTAACCAGTTTAAAAACCGAGCCAACGTTAAAATCGCAAAAACTCCTGTTTAAAAGTGGGGAATTTTTATCATTTAAATATTCTGAAATATCGTTATAAGAAAAACAAGGGAAACTCGCACACGCCCTAATGCGGCAATCGGAAATTTCCGAAATAACAACGGCTCCTCTGCTTATATATTTATTAGCTGATTCCTCGGCTATTGCTTGAATTTTGCTGTCTATATTAAGTGCGATTCCTTTGGAATTAAAGTAAGATTTATCTTGAGTTATGTTCCGCTTTCCCGGCAAAATTTTTCCTGTGGCATCAACTTTATATTTTACAAGTATTTCTTGTTTTTTATCCGAAAGATAGTCATTAAAAGATTTTTCCAAACCGCAGACGCCTTCTTTTTCTCCCGATAAATATCCAATTATATGAGAAGCAAGCGTAACGGGTAAATATCTAACCGGAACTTCAAAAATTTTAATATAAGGAGATTTTACTTTTTCGTTTACTTTTATTGTAAAAGGGTGATTTCCGGAGCATTTTTTAAAAAGTTCCTCTTTTTGAGATTCACAGACCACCGGGGTTAACTTTTTTAAAGATTCTAAACACGGCACCACCGAAGCAACAAGCTGCTTTTTATTATTTACTAAAGGTACGTTTCGGCAATCGTAAATAGTCCCCCGAACATCGCCTATTTTTACTTTATATGACTGCTGAGATGATGCCGCTTCGTACAAAGTTTCTTTACTGGAAATAAAATCAATTCTAAAAATAGCCAGGCAAAACAAAAGCATTATAAAACAATACAAAATCAAAGCCCTTTTATACATAAAAAAACCAACCCTACCTTATAAAATACATATAAGATAAGTATTGGTTTATTTTTTTTAAATACACAGTATAATTTTAAAATATATTATTTAAGCCCTGCTTTTTTTAAATTTTGCGCATGTTCACTATTTGTTTTAGCATAATAAGCAACGCCCGATTCGCTGTGGCAATAGTAGTAAAATTCTGTTTTTTCCGGATTTAGTGCCGCCAAAATTGCTTCTTTTCCGGGATTACATATAGGTCCGGGTGGCAAACCTTTAATTTTGTATGTGTCATATTTAGGAGCAAACAAATTGCCGGATTTTTTATTTTTGGCTTGCTTACTCTTGTACGGATAGTAAACCGTTGCATCAAGCTGCAAGTAATTAAGACCGGATTCGCCAAATTTATTTTTACCACCGGAATTTAAAGTTTCCAAGCGGTTGTGTATTACCGAAGAAACTTTGTACATATCGGCACTGTCCGCCGCCTCCGCCTGTATAAGCGAAGCAATAATTAGAATCTTATCAATCGAAAGGCCTTTTTTCTCGGCAATTTCCGCTATGCTTGTTTTTTCTTGGTAATTTTCCAAATCTGTTTTTGTAGATATTTTTTTGTTGTAATTTGCAAGAAGCGTGTTTATAATTTTTTCCGGCGGTTCGCCTTTATAGAAATTATATGTGTCGGGGAACAAATAACCCTCAAGCCGGTATAACCTTTCAGATGAATTAGTTATATTTTTTAAGAAAGCGTTTTTTTCGTTAAATTCATCAGAACTGCAACATTTTAAAAACTCATCTTTGGAGCATACGTGTTCTTTTTCTAAAAGCTCAGCATATTCAAGGGCATTCATACCCTCGGTAAAAGTTATTTCTACAACGTTTTTAACGTTAGCTTTGTTTTGCAGATGATTTATTATAGATTGATAATCCATATTCGTTTGAAGTTCATAAACTCCGGGCAAGAATTTTTTGTTGTGGTTTGTAAACCTTGCGTAAAGCCTAAAAAATTCTTTTTCTGATATTACTCCTTGATTTTTAAGGTTAGAAGCAATAGTGCCAAGGGAATCACCCTCTTTTACTTCTACCATCACAGAATTCGATGGTTTACCCACCGCCAACATATCGTTAATTCCAATTAATATGTACCTTGAAAGCAAAGCCGAAACCAAACACAGAAACACTATCCATGCAATTTTAAAGATACATCCGTTTTTCGTGCGATTTTTTTTTAAATCTTTCATATTTTAAACTCTCTCTTTCATAAATCACTGTGAATTTCTTTTATAAAAGCGTTTGTAATTAATATATCCACCGAGCAATCAAACCTCCCGTGTGGCAATTTGGCAGATATGCAATTATTATAACATATTCCTATTTTTGTGCCTTTAAAGTTTTGTAAAAATCTGTCGTAGTAACCGTAGCCGTAGCCCAATCTAAAGCCCTCTTGGTCAAAGGAAAATCCCGGTATAATACAAACTGCGTCTTCCGGCTCTTCCACTTTTTTGCAAATTTCCTTTTTTGGTTCCAAAAGTCCGAATGTGCCTTTTTCTAAATCTTCCAAAGAATTTATTTCGTAAAAACTCATTTTAAGCGTTTCTTTGTCGCATGCCGGCACAGCAACCTTTTTACCGTCTTGCCACGCTCTTTTTATTATTTCAATTGTATCTACTTCAATATCTTTTGAAATGTAAGTAAGAAGAATTTTGCAACTTTTGTATTTATTTAAAATCGTGATTTTTTTAAGGATTTTACTGTCCCAAATTTTTTTAATTTTTAGATCCATATTTTCTCTTATAGATCTATATTTTTTTCTAAGGTGAATTTTAAATTCCTTCATATTTTTTCTCATAGCAAATTATCCTTTTTCTGTTTTTAATCGTACGATATGCCTAAATAAGGGAATTTTTCGCTATTTAAAATACTATTTATCACAGTAACGTTTTCTTTTTTTAGCGGTTTAATCATGCCGTAAAAATTAGCTTTCCCGTAATTTTTAAAAAATTTATTTGTGGGGCTTGTACGCAAAATATACCTTTTTGCATTTGGAAAAGACTTATAAATATTTCCAAGAAGATATGGAACTTCTTTTTCTTCACATACAAAATCTCTTATTGTAAGAAAATTCCCATTTTGTACGCAAATTCCGTACCCATTTTCGGTAGCTACAGTCTTTCCACCAAAAAAACCGTAAAGATCCACGGCAAATTTTATATCCCTTACCAAGTACATTACATTATTAATATTATTATATAGTTTTTTTCGCAATTTTTCTAGAGAAAAGTATGAAAAGTTTATTTCTTTTTCGGTTTTTTCTTTGCACAAACTTTTAAATTCGCCGTTTGAAAACTCGGCAGTTTTTGTTTTAAAAAAGTTTTTATATCCTAATTTTTCGTAAAACTTAGTCAGAGATTCTACTTCCGGAACTAAAAAAACAAAATCTCCATTTTTTTCTTTCAAATCTTCTTCCGCAAATTTTAAAAGGCGTGTCATATAGCCTTTTCCTTGACATTTAGGCAATGTACAGGCACCATAAACATAAAAAGATTTAAAAATTTTATTATTTAATTTTAAATCCATTGGAAATATATGACACACTGAAACAATTTTGCCAAAAACTTTGCAAACATAACAACAATTAAAATCTATGCGGTTATCAAAAACAAATTTAACGGTTGAAAAAGGCTCGTTAAACGCTTCCATGGTAACATTTATAAGCTCCGAGCAATCTTCCGGCTTTGCCAAAGAAAACAATTCCATAACTATTCCTCTTTTAATATGGCATCAAACCTGGAAATTAAAAACGACGGTTTGTAAGAAAGCTTTGCTTTTCTAAGCCCTTCTATGCCTAAATCTTCTTCCCTGTTTATATATTTAAAACTGCCTGACAAATCCTTGGAAAATTCCCTGTTAATAACGGCGTAGGCTCCGTCGAATTCCGCTAAAGCTTTTTCAAAATGAACCACAAAAACTTTTTTGTTAATTTTTTCACCAATAGCGCAGGCAACTATTTGTCCGTCCACGATTACAGCTCCTCCGTAAAGGCCAAGCTCTTCGTAATTATCCAGTGCTTTAATTATTGCCTCATATTCTCCGGAATTCAGTTTATTCTCCGGGTTAGTATTTTGCGCGAACCATTTTTCAAAAAATTCTATGTATTTTTTCTTATTGCTAATGTTAATTTTTTCATAATTCCAGCTGTAAGTTTTTTCAAATTTAGAAATGTGATTTCTTTTACTGTGGTATTTTTTACCTTTTAAATTTGCAAGGTCAGTTGAACTGTAAACATACTCAAATTTATCCCTTTTGGTAATAAAATCGAATTTTTTGGGGCAAACTTTTTCAAGTTTAATCACTTCGGAAATATCCAGCCCGGAAATATAAAGCTGCGGGAGTTTTAGTTTTTTATAATCTTCAAATATTAAATCCATGGCATTTTTTACGCCAAGTATTGACTTTGTTCCCTTTGGAAATAGATACGACGTATGCTCGGAATCAAAACGAGTAAAAAGTATGTTTTTATGCATACACACTTTTGTATTAAAATAATCGGACCACAAAAAATATGTGCCAAAAATAGCCAGGGCGTCGGATCTTTTTTCTTTAAACAAAATCTTATTTATCAGGTCTTTATCTTTAATTGTGGGTTTTTCAAAAACTAAACTCATTAAAAATTATCTCCTTCCAAAATATTCATTATTTCGCCGTGAATTTGTTCTTTTGTTTTTATTTTGCTATTTTCAGTGCAATCAATTTTTATCCAATCATCTTTTTTAATTACATACTGTGCTGCCTCGCTGCAAATTTTAAGAAATTCAGTATTAGCTTCGTGCAAATCTTTTTTGCTTTCGTCGCCGCTGTATCTTTTTTTCATAAGGGTCTGCGATGTTTCAATCGGCATATTTAAATATATAACTTTGCTTGGTTTTGGCAATTTCAATTTATTATATTCATAATCATAAAGCCATGTTAAATAGCTATCCCACTCGCTTTTTTGAAGCTTGCACATTTGGTAAAACGTATTTGACGTTGTATATCTGTCGCAAACTATAATTTCTCCGTTTAAATAATTTTTCTCCCAAAATTTTTTATAACTTGCGTATCTGTCAACCGCAAAAAACGAAGAAGCAGCATATGCATTCACGTCTTTTGGGTCGGAACCGAATTCTGAATTTAAATACATTTTTATAAGTGCGGAAGAAGGCTCGTTATAATCAGGAAAAGTTATGTATTTTACTTTTTTGTTTTTTTCTTTAAGCGCATTTACAAGCATAGAAACCTGCGTTTGCTTTCCGCAACCGTCCAGACCCTCTATTACAATTAATTTTTTATTCATTTATCTACTCCCATTATATTTTTTCAAAAAATTCTTTTACTTCTTTTGATTTTCCGCAAGACATTCTGCCCTCTTTGCAGTATCCAGAAACGCACCCGGGCCCGGCAAAAGCAAAAATACTCGGCGCCTCATTTTTTACAAGCTTAAGCATCTCGCAAGCAAGATTTCTTATTTCCCACTGCGCTCTTTTGCAACATCTGTGGCTAAAAAAATTAAGCAAACTTCTTGCATTAAATGTGCAAATAATCTTTGTGGTATATGCATTTGGCAAAACATACCGTGCATCTTCAATCGCCATTTTTTCGGCTGCTTTATTAATTTCTGCTTCGCTTAATTTTCCTTCTTCTTTTAAATCTTTGATATGTTTTTCTTTTAGAATATCGGTAAGCTTTTCGTACTTTCTTTGCGCTTCAAGCATAAAATCCACAAATTCTTTTTTTGCCTCACTGTTTTTTTCAATTTCAGGCGGAATTACATACTCGCACCCAAAATTTTTTACATATCTTTGGCTTTGAACGGAATAAGATGCTATTCTGTGGCGTGTGATTTGAGCAAGAAGCGAACGTGAAACGCCTTCTATTCCAAACGTAAAACTCACGTGTTCGAGCGGGCTTTCATGACCCATTTTTGCAAGCATTTTTACAAATCCGCCCGCCGACTCCGGAGTTAAATCCCTGGTTATTTCCTCCACAGAAGACGGCGAATAACAAAGTTTGGCGGCCGATGCCACAACCTTTTCCGGGTTCGGCGTAAATTCCAATAAACTTACCTTCATACAAAAAATACCTCTTAATTTTTTTATTCAAATAAATATGATTATACCAAAACTTAAAATAATAAGCAATTTATTTAACAAGTTTAATAAAATTATAACCATTTTATAAAAAACATAGCTTTATATTTAAAATAATCGGAATAAAAGGTGCTAAAATGTCCATACTAAACTTAAAAACAAAAATTAAAACGAGGAAATTTTTATGAAAAAAGTATTCATGTTTACTGCGACCACTTTAGGGTTTTTTGTAGTTATAATAGCACTTTTTTGGCTTTTATCTCAAAAAAACGACAATGTGACAGCCCCAAAAACCGAACCCACGACAAATAAATCGGAAGAAACTTCTCACGTTTGCGCAAAAGAGAAAGAAAAAGAGCAAATCGTCAGTGGCGGCACTACTTACTGCATAAAAGAATACAAAGGAAACATAGCGGTTTTTGAACAAAGCAAAGAAAAGCCCTTTAAAATTACAAATATAGCGGTTGACGAGCTACCCACGGAAGATCAAAAATTATTAAAACAAGGAATAGAGGTTTCGGGACAAGAAGAGCTTAACAATTTAATAGAAGATTACTGCAGCTGACAAAAAATTAAAATTTTGTTCTTTACTGTTTTTAAAAATCGTATATAATTACATTGAGAAAAGTAAATAGTAAAGGATTGACAAAATTTGAACGTATCTGTTTTTGGTTGTGGGCGCTGGGGATCTTTTATTTCGTGGTATTTAAATAAAATTGGAAAAAATGTTACACTTTGGGGCAGACCGGGGTCTTTGCGCCTAAAAAAACTGGCCAAAGAAAGAAAAAACGATTGGCTGGAGATAGACGAAAAAATCAATATTACCGACAATTTAAAATATGCGGCGGAAAAATCCGACATACTTTTAATTTCAATAAGTGCGCAATCTCTTTCAAGCTTTATGCAAAATTTAAAAAGCACAGGGATTAACCTTAAAAACAAAATTTTCGTCCTTTGCATGAAAGGAATTGAAGAAAGCACGGGAAGACGCCTTTCCGAAATTGTTAAAGATTGCTTGGGAAATAATTCGAACGTTGCCGTTTGGGTTGGACCCGGGCATGTTCAAGATTTTGTTTCCGGAACGCCAAACTGCATGATAATAGATTCTGAAAAAGAAGAAATTAAAAAAATGCTTGTGGAAGAATTTTCCGGCCCTTTAATCAGGTTTTACTACGGATCGGATTTAATAGGCAGCGAAATAGGCGCAGCCTCCAAAAACGTTATGGGCATAGCAGCCGGTATTTTAGACGGCTTAAAATTTGATTCATTAAAAGGTGCACTTATGTCCAGGGGTACACGCGAAATCGCACGGCTTATTAAAGCTATGGGCGGAAACGAACTTTCTGCGTACGGTCTTGCACATTTGGGCGATTACCAAGCCACACTTTTTTCACAGCATAGCAACAACCGCAAATTTGGCGAAATGCTTGCCCTTGGGAAACCTTACAACAAACTTGCGGAAGGAGTTTACACGTCCTTCGCCATTTTAAAACTCGGGGAAAAATACGGCACTGACCTCCCTATTTGCGCCGCTGTTAATAAAGCTATAAAAGAAAAATCCGCAACCAAAAAAATGATTACGGACCTATTTTTAAGAAGCATAAAAAATGAATTTTAAAATTTTGGATAAGCTTTTTTTTGAATTTCTTTTTCCACTTTTTTAAATTCGTCATCATTAAGAATTTTCGGGTAACTCATAAGTTTCATTTCTAGCTTTGGGCTACCTTTTTTTAGCGGCAGTTGATAATAAATATTATTATTTAGTTTAAAACCAAGTTTTTCATAAAACTTTTTTCTCCTTACCGTGTTTTCTTTTTTTATGTCCGGCACTTCGATTTCCAAAACAACCGGTCTTTTGGAGGAATTCAAAAATTCTTTTATAAGTTTTGTGCCTATTCCTGTTCCGCGGCTATCGGGGTGCACAGCCAAATGCTCTATAAAATCAAATCCGTTTAATTTCCAAACAGCCATAAAAGCTTCCACGTGCCCGTTTTCGTTTTCTTTGGTTATCAAATAATAATTTTTATTATTTAAAAGGCTTTTTTGCTCCCGATAAGTCCTAATTTCACTTTCAGGAAAGGAAACACTCATAATTTCAAAAACTTCGTCAAATTTATTGGTATTCATTTAAAAAACCACCTTTATTTACGCATTAATTGCGGTAATTTGTACCTTCAAATTAAAATTATCAATAATTTTATAGAAATTAACTGAAAAATATGTTATAATTATATCATAGAAATCTATTTTTTAATATTATATAAAACATGAATTTCAGTAAAATATTAGTTTTAGTAGATTTTTTTTTGATTTTGAATTATAATTAAGATGACTATCATTTTAAATTTTTTAGGAGTTGAAAAAATGAGTTTTTTAAAGTTTTTATTTGGAAATTACAGCAAACGTGAACTCAAACGTATTCGTCCGATAGCTCAAAAAGTTATGGATTTAGAAAAAAAATATTTAAATATGTGTGATGAGGAACTTTCGTCTCAAACCATAATACTTAAAGAACGTTTAAAAAATGGAGAAACACTTGACGACATTTTGCCCGACGCTTTTGCGGTATGCCGCGAAGCTGCAGACAGAGTCCTTGGCAAACGCCATTTCCCCGTTCAAATTTTGGGCGGAATAGTACTTCATCAAGGAAGAATAAGCGAAATGGTAACCGGTGAAGGTAAAACATTGGTTGAAACTCTTCCGGCGTACCTTAATGCATTAACGGGTCAAGGCGTACATATAGTAACGGTAAACGATTACCTCGCCAAACGTGACTCGGAAGAAATGGGAAAAATATACAGATTTTTAGGCTTAGAAGTAGGATTAATAGTTAACGAAAGCACACGCCAACAAAGAACAAAAGCATATTTGGCAGATATTACTTATGGTACAAACAATGAATTCGGCTTTGATTATCTGCGTGACAACATGGTTACAAATATTAGTTCAAAAGTTCAGCGCGGACATCACTTTGCAATAGTGGACGAAGTGGACTCTATTTTAATCGACGAAGCCAGGACTCCTCTTATAATTTCCGGCGAAGGCGACAAATCCACAGAAATGTACACAATAGCAGACAATTTTGCAAAATCTTTAAAAATGCTGAAAGTAGCAGAAATTGACACAAAAGAAGACAACGAGGAATTATTCCAAGACCATGACTACGTTGTGGACGAAAAAGCAAAAACCGCAACACTTACCAAATCCGGTGTGGAAAAAGCAGAAAAATACTTTAACGTGGAAAATCTTACCGACCCCGAACATCTAACTCTGCAACACCACATAAACCAAGCAATAAAAGCAAATGGCGTTATGACTGCAGATATAGATTACGTTGTAAGAGATGGGCAAGTGCTAATTGTTGATGAATTTACAGGGCGTATTATGTACGGCAGAAGATACAACGACGGCTTGCACCAAGCAATTGAAGCAAAAGAAGGCGTTAAAGTAGAAAAAGAATCAAAAACGCTGGCTTCTATAACATTCCAAAATTATTTTAGGCTTTACGACAAACTCTCCGGTATGACAGGTACCGCAAAAACCGAAGAAGAAGAATTCAGAGAAATTTATAAACTCGACATAGTGGAAATCCCCACAAACAAACCGCTAATCAGGCAAGATTTGCCGGACGTTGTTTATAAATCTCAACTTGCAAAATATAAGGCTATAATAGAAGACATCATAGAAAGCCACGAAAAAGGCCAACCGGTGCTTGTGGGTACTGTTTCTATTGAAAAATCCGAAATTTTAAGCAATATGCTTAAAGAAAAAGGAGTCAAACACGAAGTACTCAACGCAAAATACCACGAAAAAGAAGCACAAATCATAGCACAAGCCGGTAAAAAAGGTGCGATTACCATTGCCACAAACATGGCCGGACGCGGAACGGATATTATTTTGGGCGGTAACCCGGAATACATGGCAATATCCGAACTTAAAAAGCTTGGATACAACGACGAAATTATTGCCGAAGCAAACAGCTTTTCCGAAACCGAAGACGAAAAAATACTTGAAGCAAGAGATAAGTATAATGAACTCTTTGATAAATTCAAAAAAGAACTAAAAGGAAAAGCAGAAGAAGTTGTGGCTTGCGGAGGGCTTTATGTAATAGGCACCGAACGCCACGAAACCAGAAGAATTGACAACCAGCTAAGAGGACGTTCCGGCAGACAAGGCGACCCGGGCAAAAGCCGTTTTTACCTTTCTTTGGAAGATGATTTAATGAGGCTGTTTGGCGGTGACCGTATGCGCAACTGGATGGAAAAATTAAATGTTGACGAAGACAGCCCGCTTGAAGCAAAAATGCTTACCAAATCCATTGAATCCGCACAGCGTAAAATTGAAGGAAGAAACTTTGCAATACGTAAAAATATTCTGCAATATGACGATGTTCTTAATCGCCAGCGTGAAATTATTTACGGTCAGCGTGATCAAGTTCTTGCAGGAGAAGACATCAGTTCACAAATCAGCGCAATGCTTGATGAAATTGCAGAGCTTGTGGTTTCTCGCTATGTTGGAAAAGACATTCCAAAAGAAAACTGGAACCTTGAAGGCCTTAAAAGTTACTACATGGGCTGGGTTTTAACCGAAAACGATCTTAACTTTAACGAAGAACACCCGATTGATGTAACTCATGAAGAAATTGTTCAGTTTATTAAAGAGCGCTGCCATAATATATACAGCAAACATGAAGAAATCTTAGGAAGCGAAAATGTTCGTGAAATTGAAAGAATGGTTCTCTTAAGAAACGTTGACGAACAGTGGATGGATCACATTGACGCAATGGAAGAATTAAAACGCGGAATTAACCTGCGTTCATATGGCCAGAGAGATCCGGTTGTTGAATACCGCATGGAAGGCTTTGAAATGTTTGACAGAATGATTGAAACAATCCGAGAAAACACAGTTAAAATGCTGCTTTGCTTTAAAATAAACTTCCGTATTCAACCACCAAACAAACAATAAAAAACACCCTCCCGAAAATAACTTCGGGAGGTTTTATTTGCTATTTTAAACTAAAAAAGCGAGATTTATTTCTCGCTTCTTTTTATATTTTATTAATACATGCCGCCCATTCCTGCGTCAGGCATTCCGGCTGCCGGTGCCGGTGGCTCTTTTTTGTCTGTGATTAATGCTTCTGTGGTAAGAACCATACTTGCAACCGAAGCTGCATTTTCAAGGGCTGAACGCGTTACTTTTGTTGGATCTACGATTCCAAACGAAATCATGTCGCCATATTCATCTTTAAGGGCGTTGTAACCGTAGCCGACTTGATTTTTGCTCTTTACGTTTTGAAGTATTACCGAACCTTCTAACCCAGCATTAATGGCAATTTGTTTAAGCGGTTCTTCAATGGATCTTAAAACTATGGTTGCGCCTGTTCTTTCGTCGCCTTCGGATTCTTTAACCACTTTTTCAACATCGCCAACAGCATTTACAAGTGCAATTCCGCCGCCTGCCACGATTCCTTCTTCAACTGCTGCTTTTGTGGCCGCCAAAGCGTCTTCTATGCGTAGTTTCTTTTCTTTCATTTCGATTTCTGTTGCTGCACCAACTTTAATTACTGCCACACCGCCGGCAAGTTTTGCCAAACGTTCTTGAAGTTTTTCTTTGTCAAAATCTGATGTGGTTTCTGCAATTTGATTTCTTATTTGTGAAATTCTGGCTTTAATTTCTTCCGGATTGCCCGCACCGTCAACAATTATTGTACGTTCTTTTTCAACTTTTACTTGATGTGCACGGCCGAGCTGTTCCACTGTTGTGTTTTTAAGCTCCAAACCGAGTTCTTCCGAGATTACCTCGCCACCTGTTAAAATTGCTATATCTCTTAGCATTTCTTTTCTTCTGTCGCCAAATCCCGGAGCTTTTACACCAACGCATGTAAATGTTCCGCGAAGTTTATTGACAATAAGTGTTGCCAATGCGTCGCCTTCAATATCATCTGCCACAATAACAAGCTTTTTGCCTGATTTTACAACTTGCTCAAGAAGCGGAAGAATTTCTTGAATGCTAATTATTTTTTTATCTGTAATTAAAATGTAAGCATCATCAATAACGGCTTCCATTTTATCATTATCTGTTACCATATAAGGAGAAACGTAACCTCTGTCAAACATCATTCCTTCCACTACTTCGGAATATGTTTCCGCCGTTTTAGATTCTTCAACAGTAATTACCCCGTCGGAGCTTACTTTTTCCATAGCTTCCGCTATTAAACTGCCGATAAATTCATCTGCTGCGGAAATCGTTGCAACTCTTTTTATATCTTCCGTACCGTTTATAGATTTAGAATTTCTTACAACCGCTTTAACTGCTGCTTCCACAGCTTTGTTAATTCCTTTTTTAAGTACCATTGGATTTGCGCCCGCAGCAACATTTTTCATACCCTCACGAATAAGCGTCTGCGCAAGAAGTGTTGCCGTGGTTGTACCGTCGCCGGCTATGTCGTTCGTTTTGGTTGCAACTTCTTTAACAAGTCCTGCACCCATGTTTTCAAAATTATCATCAAGCTCCACTTCTTTTGCAATTGTTACGCCGTCGTTTGTAATAAGTGGTGCTCCGAATTTTTTATCAATAACCACATTTCTTCCTTTTGGTCCAAGTGTGATTTTTACAGTATCTGCAAGTTTATTTATACCTGAAAGAAGTGCTTTTCTGGCTTCTTCGCCATATGATATTTCTTTTGCCATAAGTTTAATTTACCCCTTTTAATCTATTTTATAATTTATTTTATTTTATGCTTAGGAAACTATTGCCAGAATCTCTTCTTGGCGAATTATAATATATTCCACGCCATTCATAGTAAATTCTGTACCTGCATTTTTTGGAATAAGTACGGTATCGCCTTCATTAACGTACATTTTTACTTCTCTACCGTCAATCATTCCGCCCGGCCCACGTGCAATAACGCTTGCAGTCACAGGCTGCTCCTTTGAACTTCCGGCCAAAATAATGCCCATTCCCGTAGCTCTTTCGTTTTTTTGAGCTTTTACTATTACTTTGTCTAAAATAGGTTGGATTGCTGCCATTGAAATTTCCTCCTCAAAAAAATTTTTAATTTAGCACTCGCAAAACTTAAGTGCTAATAAATATTTTATTCCTTAAAAAACAAAAAATCAATAGATATTTATATATTTATAAAATGTTGGCATGTTTACCATATTTTTTTGATTTATTTATAAATAACAATTAAAATTACCTACTCACATATTATACCGCCGCCGACAACGGTGCCATCTTTTAAATAAAACACAACAGACTGCCCCGGAGCCGGGAATTTTATTTTATTTTTAAATTTAACTTTTACGCTATTTTCGTTAATGGGGGTTATTATGCATGGCTCTTCTTTGGACCTATATCGTATTTTAGCCAAAACTTCCATTTTGCTTTCCAAACTGTCAAACAAAATAAAATTTGTATCTTTTGCAGTTATTTCTTCCGTAAAACCGGAAGACAAATCGCCCAGAATAATGCTGTTATTTTCGGCATCAATACGAGTTACATAAACGGGCTCGCCCAAAGCCACACCAAGGCCCTTTCTTTGCCCAACGGTATAGTTTACAATCCCGCTATGCGTACCCAAAATTTTACCCTCACGATTTACAAAGTTGCCTTTTTTAAATCCCGATTTCGTATAATTTTTAATAAATTCCCCATGACTGATATTTTTTATAAAACATATATCTTGGCTTTCTGATTTTTCAAAAACAGGAAGGCCGATTTCTTTGGCTATTTTGCGGATTTCCGGCTTTTCATAATTCCCAAGCGGAAACAAAGCATGCGAAAGCTGATGCTGATTTAAACCATAAAGAAAATAGCTCTGGTCTTTGTTTGTATTATTCTTTTTTAGCAAATAGCGGCCTATTTTTTCGTCATAAACTATATTTGCATAGTGGCCTGTGGCAATATAATCATAGCCGTTTTTTAAAGCGTAGTCCAAAAACATTCCAAACTTTATTTTTTTATTACACATAACGCAAGGGTTCGGGGTTTTACCACCTTTGTATTCCCCCACAAAGTAATCTATAACGTTTTTATTAAATTCTTTTTGCATATCCAAAACACTGTGATTTATCCCAAGCTTTAAAGCCACATTTTTTGCATCTTTAATTGCCTGACTTGCTAAATCACCGGTTAAATTAAACGTTACTCCGTCTACACTGTATCCATTTTTCAAAAGCAAATGCGCTGAAACAGAGCTGTCCACTCCACCGCTCATACCAAGTAATACTTTTTTCAATTTAAAATCATTCTCTTTCTAAAATAAATTTTCAAAACATAAATTAAGAACTATACACCACAGAAATGCATAGTTCTTAATTATTTTACTTATTTTAGAAGCTCTTTTATACAGTTTTGGCAAATATTGCGATTTTTAAAAACTTTAACGTTTTCTGCTTGACCGCAAAAAATGCACTGGGGCTCATATTTTCTAAGAACTATGTTATTTCCGTCTGTAAAAATTTCCAGCGAATCCCGTTGATCGATATTAAAAATTTTACGAATTTCCATGGGGATTACTATTCTACCTAAATCATCAACCCTTCTTACTATACCAGTAGATTTCAAAATTGTCACCACCCTTTTTTAAATTAGTTACTACCTTTTCATTTTACTCTTTTAAAACCGTTTCGTCAATATTCTACTTTTTTCGTCAATATTTTACTTTTATTGACTTTTTGGTTAGTAATAAATATTACCGTTTACTAATAATAATTAAGTAACTTAATTTAAAGAGGCTTAAAATGATGATGAATTATATTTGGGGATCTATTATTATACTCAGCACTGTTTGTGCGGTTTTTACGGGAAATATTTCTTCTTTATCAAATGCCGTTTTATCCGGAGCAAACGATGCGGTTTCTTTAGTAATTTCCATTCTTGGAATGATGGCTTTTTGGACGGGGATAATGAAAATTGCGGAAAAATCTAAAATAACGGAATGCCTATCAAACATACTATCCCCTATTATAAAATTTATTTTTCCGGATTGCCAAGCAAAAAGTCCCGCCACAAAAGCAATTTGCATGAATATCACCGCAAATTTGCTCGGCCTTGGCAATGCCGCCACACCTTTTGGAATAGAGGCTATGAAAAAGCTACAAAAGAATAATAATTTTAAATCTACGGCAACCAATTCTATGGCTATGCTGATAGTAATAAACACTGCTTCGCTGCAATTAATTCCCACTTTGCTTTGCACTTTGCGACAAAAGCACGGCTGTGAAAATCCAATGGAAATAATACCGCACTTATGGGTTATTTCTGCAGTTTCTCTGGCTGCAGGGGTTATTTCTGCAAAAATTCTGGAAAAGGTGAAGTGAAATGATAAAAAATTTTGGATTTTATGTGGTGCCAATAGCTTTAACCATAATAATTTCAGCATCACTCTTTAAGCGTGTTCCTGCTTTTGAGGCTTTTCTAGAAGGCGCCGGAGAAGGAATAAAATCCACTTTTGCAATTGCACCATCTTTAATAGGATTAATAACCGCGATAAGTATGCTAAAATGCTCCGGCGCACTGGATTTATTTAAAAATTTAATGATACCGATAGCAAATATTTTTAATTTTCCGCCCGATGTAATACCCCTTGCGCTTTTGCGGCCTATTTCAGGGAGCGGTTCAATAGCACTGCTTGACAATATATTTAAAACTTGTGGAGCAGAAAGCCATGCGGGAAAACTCGGCTCTTTAATAATGGGTTCAACGGAAACCACTTTTTACACTCTGGCAGTATACTTTGGAAGCGTTAAAATAAAAAACTACCGCCATACCCTTATTTGTGCTTTAATTGCAGATTTTACGGCTATTATAATGTCTGTTTTAATATCAAATTTATTCTACCACTAAAAATTAATCTTCTTCCAAATCAACACTTGCACAGGCGTTTAAATCCATATTCGCTCTTTTTCCGCTTAAAAATTCATAATAACCTTGAGCACCCACCATTGCGGCATTATCCGAGCAAAATTTAAGTTCCGGCATATAAAAATTAAAATTATTCACATCCGCTTCTTCATTTAATCGCCGTCTGAGCAAAGAATTTGCGGAAACCCCGCCGGCAATCGCCAGGGTGCTGTATTTTTTGTCTTTTGCCGCACGAATAAAGTTATTAACAAGACAGTTCACCACAGACTGCCTAAAAGTAGCAGATAAATCATAAACCGGCAAACTTTCGTTTTTTTGCTTAAACCCATTAATTATATTCATCATTGCCGTTTTTAAACCCGAAAAACTAAAATCGTATGTATTTTCCTCGTCTTTTAGCGGAATAGGGAGTTTAAAACTGTTTGGGTCGCCTTTTTCTGCGGCTTTATCAAGCTCCACGCCGCCGGGATAATCAAAACCCAAACGTCTGCCGATTTTATCAAAAGCTTCACCGGCAGCATCATCACGAGTACGACCGATAACTTTAAATTTTGTATAATCACGCACTTCAATAATATACGAATGACCTCCTGAAACAACCAAGCACAAAAAAGGCGGTTTTAAATCGGGATTGCTTAGATAAAGCGAGGCAATATGTGCTTTTATGTGATGAACTGGCACAAGCGGAAGCCCTGTGGCAAGTGACAAACCCTTTGCAAAGTTTACTCCCACAAGAAGTGAACCCACCAGCCCCGGCGCATATGTCACAGCAATCGCATCTAAGTCGGTAAATTTAAGGTTAGATTCATTAATCACAGCACTTACAAGCGGGGAGATATTTTCAATGTGCTTTCTGGAAGCCACTTCCGGCACAACTCCGCCATAAATTTTATGGTCATTAATCTGAGATGACACTTTATGATTTAATAATTTTCTGCCGCTTTGCACCACCGCTACGGCTGTGTCGTCACATGATGATTCTATTGCAAATATTTTCATTTAAACAACCTTCTAGTTTTTTATTTTAAAAAAAGAGTCATAATAAAAGCATCTTCTTTTGGATAGCTATAAAAGCCCTTTCTTTTCCCAATTATTTTAAAATTCATTTTTTTATATAAATTTATTGCCGGAATATTCGACTCCCTTACTTCTAAGGATAAAAACTCCAAATTTTTTTCCAAAGAGTAATCTATTAATTTTTGTATAATTGCCTGCCCTATTTTTTGGCCACGGAATTCCTTTTTAACCGCTATGTTGTAAATATACCCTTCGCCGGCCGCAAAGTACATTCCGCCGTACCCTACAATTAAATTTTCGGGAGTTTTTGCAGCCACAAAATAAGAATTTCCGACGGCAATAGCATCTAAAAAAGCTTTTTCTGACCATGGCTGCGAAAAACACAGCTTTTCAAGTTTTGCAATTTCCGAAATATCCTCTTTTTCAAGTGGCAATATACTAATCTTTGGCATCAAACCACGTCTTTCCCACGGCAATATGAACTTCTAAGGGAATTTTTAATTTTACGGCATTTTCCATCTCCGTTTGCAGAATTTTCTTTACTTCTTCCGCTTCCGCTTCCGGAGCTTCCACAATAAGTTCATCGTGCACTTGCAAAATTAACTTTGCCTCAAGTTTTTTCTCTTTTAATTTTTTGTCTACATTAATCATAGCAATTTTTATAATATCTGCGGCGCTTCCTTGAATTGGCATATTTCTTGCCACTCTTTCGCCAAATGCCCTTAAAATATGATTTGTAGAATTAAGCTCCGGCAAATACCTTCTTCTGTTAAAAATGGTTTCGGCATAGCCCTTCTCTTTGGCTTTTTCAATTATATTTTTCATGTAATTATCCACACCGCTATAATGTGCAAGATATCTATTTATATAATTTTGCGCCTCAAACCTGCTAATTTTTAAATCCTGAGCAAGCGAAAAAGCACCCATGCCATAAAGTATGCCAAAATTCACGGTTTTTGACCTAAAACGCATATCGCTTGTAACCATGGAAACAGGAATTCCAAAAATTTGCGAAGCTGTTATTGCGTGTATATCCTCGCCGTTTTTAAATGCGTTTATCATGTTTTCATCGCCCGAAATATGCGCCATAACCCTAAGCTCAATTTGGGAATAGTCCGCGTCCACCAAAACGCAGCCTTTTTTTGCTTTAAAATATTTTCTGAGTTTACGGCCACGCTCTGTTCTAACGGGAATATTTTGCAAATTTGGTTCTGTGGAACTTATTCGACCCGTACGAGTTTCTATCTGGTTAAATGACGAATGAACACGGCCTTTTTCTGTTATTAAATTTATAAATCCGTCAACGTAGGTGGATTTTAACTTTGAAAAAGCTCTGTAATCCAAAATCATATCTATAATTTTGTGGTAACCTTTTAATTTTTCAAGTGTCTGGGCGCTTGTGGAGTAACCATTTTTCGTTTTTTTGCCTTTTGGAAGTCCCATTTTTTCAAAAAGCACTGTCCCGAGCTGCTTTGGCGAATTAATATTAAATTCGCAGCCCGCAAGTTTATATATTTCCAGCTCTGTTTCTTTAAGCTGCAAAGATAGTTCTTCCCCGTATTTTTTCAGCCCCTCCTTGTCCACCTCAAAGCCAATGTTTTCCATGTCTGCCAAAACTTTTGAAAGCGGCTGCTCTATATCAAAAAGCAAATTTTCTTGGCAGTTTTCTTTGATTTTTTTATAAACTAAAGGCCAAAGCTTACTTATTAAAAAAACTTCCTGAGCTTTACTTTCGTCAAAATCCAAACCTTCTTCAAATTTGAAATTTGCTTTAGAAATTCCATATTCCTGGGCTAGCTTTTCCGGGGAATAATCTTTTGAATCCGGGCTTAGCAAATAAGCAGCAAGCAAAACATCAAAAATCGGCGCACTTAAATTTAAACCCAAACTATTAAGGGTTTTATCAAATTTTTTAAGGTCGTAAGTAACTTTATTTACCGATTTGTTTTCGCAAATTAAACAAATATACTTTTCAAAATTACTGTTTTCTTTATCAATCAAGTAAACAACATTATTTAAAAGAATATAAACACTTTTAAGTTCATTTTGATCGGTTTCAGGAATTAAAAAAATTTGATCGCTGCAACTTTTTAAAACACTTTCAAAATCATTATCCGCTAAGCAAATTTTGATTTCTTCGGTGTTTTTTGTATCCGCTTTAAAATTCATTTTTTCCATAAAAGAAAAAAATTCCAGCTCGGTTAAAATTCGTTTCACGTGAGTAACATCAGGGTTTGACGGAATAAAATTTTCATCTTTTATTTTTATTGGCACGTCTTTATTTATTTTTCCGAGTTCATAGCTAAGGTACGCCATTTCTTTATCATTTTTAAGCTTGTTTTTCACGGTTTCTTTTATATCCAAAGAATCAATATTTTCATAAATATAGTCTATACTACCAAATTTTTGAATTAATTCTTTAGCAGTTTTTTCACCTATTCCTTTAACACCGGGAATATTATCGGAGCTATCGCCTTGAAGCGCTTTAACGTCAATTAAAGCTTTCGGGCTTACTCCATAAACTTCTTTTATTTTTTCTTCATCATAAAAAGTCGATTCCGCCTTGCCAAATTTAGTGGAAGCAATTCTTACCGTAACATTTTTTGAAACAAGCTGCAGACTATCACGATCACCCGTTGCAAGAACGCATTCATAGCCTTTGTTTTCACAGTATTTTGCAAAAGTTCCGAGTATGTCATCGGCCTCATAACCACTGCAAGTTACCAAAGCATAACCCATAGCGCTTAAAAGCTCTTTTAAAATTGGCATTTGGCTTGCAAGTTCTTCGGGCATACCTTTGCGTGTAGCTTTGTATCCATCGTACATTTTGTGGCGAAAAGTAGGCTCGCGCAAATCAAATGCTACCGCCACGGCATTCGGGTTTACTTCGCTTAAAAGTTTTTGCAAAGTAGATAAAAAGCCATATATTCCGTTGGTCATTTGCCCTTTTTTATTAGAAAGCATTTTTATCCCGTAAAATGCTCTATTAAGTATGCTGTTTCCGTCTAAAACAAGGTATTTCAAAAACTTTCACCTGCTTTTTTATTTTAAATTATGCCAAACGTTTTGAATGTCTTCGTCTTCTTCCAAGATATCAATTAAATTGCTGACTTTTGCCGACTCTTCTTCAGAAAGAGACACATAATTATCCGGCACCATGCCAATTTCGGAAGAAAGAAAACTATAACCCTTGTTTTTTAAGTATTCGCAAACGGCTTCGTAGTCCTCTTTTTCGGTGTAAATAACAAAACAACCGTCTTCCTCCACAAAATCTGTAGCCCCCGATTCAATTGCATCTTCTTCAAGCTTCGAAACATCTATTTCTTCGGCATCTATTACTATTATACCCTTTTTTGTAAACATAAACGAAACACAACCGCTGGAACCTAAATTTCCACCGTGTTTACTAAAATAATGCCTTAAATTTCCGGCTGTTCTGTTGCGGTTATCAGTCAGCGTTTCCACAATTATTGCCACACCGGACGGACCATAACCTTCGTAAGTTATGTTTTCGTAGTCGCCCCCGTCTCCGCCGGCAGCTTTTTTAATAATTCTTTCTATATTGTCATTCGGAACATTACTTGCCTTAGCTTTTGCAATGCAGTCACGAAGTTTGTAATTCACGCTTGGGTCTGCGCCGCCTTCTTTAACCGCCACAGCTAATTCACGGCCAACTTTAGTAAATATTTTTGCTCTCTGAGCGTCCGTTTTTTCTTTTTTTCTTTTTATGTTGTTCCACTTAGAATGTCCTGACATTAAAAATCACCTCAAAATTTTGTAATTTCATATATTTATTTTATTATTTTTTTAGATAACTATCAAGACTTATTGCTAAAATAGCAGCAAAATTTAAGCCGAAAACAGAGGTTCTGCTTTCAGCTTTTGTTTTTAAATCGGTTTTTAATTTATAATTTAATTTCAAGCTCATTGCCTGAGAAAAGAATATTTGTGGAACATATCAATTTTAAATTATTGTCGTCTTTATTGACTTCAAATACAAGAGACCCTTTCCTTGAGCCACCGGATGATAATGTTGCACTTTCAAACTGATCAGAAAGCGAATATGTAGAACCAGATATAGTTTCTTTAGCGCCCGTACTGTCTTGAACTTTAAAATCTAAAGGATTTACCGACAAATCATTACTTGATTTATTAACCACATTAATTGTAACTTTTATAAACTCTTTTCCGGATTTAGCTGTGGCATACTGCGGTTTATAATTTTTATCTACATCTGTAACTGTTATCTCTCTGCCTTCCCAAAAAATAACATCTCCAACTTTGTATTCTTTGTTTTCATCTTGTTTAGAATTATCTTCTTTCGAAGGTGTGGAATCTGTGCTTGATGACTGAGAACTGCTTGCTGAAGAAGATGTACTTGAACCAAAAATAGCGTTATTTACCGATGAACCTAAAGAAAAAGTAAATATTGCAAATACTATTCCAAGTATCGGGAAAATAATCATACCTGCTTTTTTAATAAGTACCATAATAAGTGATACTGCTCCAACAATAATTCCCGCTACTGCCAAAATCATTGAGATAATGTTAACAATTGGGATCCAGCTTCCCAAAAATGCTATG
>JAFQXU010000035.1 GCA_017406805.1 Clostridia bacterium
AAATATAAAAAAATCTATTGACATTTTTTGTAAATTGTTGTATATATAGAATGTAAGAGGCAAAGTTAAGTTAAATATTATAATTTTATATTAAATTTTAGAATTTAAATAGAATTCTCACTTTAAATGTAGTATAATATTAATGTAGGAATATATTTAGATTGTATTTTTTAAATAAAATAAAAAAGTAATTGTTTATAGGGGGACAAAGAAATGAATATTGCACTTGTTGCTCAAGACGCAAAAAAAGAATTAATGGTAAGGTTCTGCATTGCTTATTGCGGAGTACTTAGCAAACATAAACTTTGCGCAACGGCTTCCACAGGAAAACTTGTTTCTGAAGCCACAGGTCTTGAAATAGTTAAGTTTTTAAGCGGACCTCAAGGCGGAAATCAACAGATTTCTTCTCGTATTTCTTGCGGAGAAATTGATATGCTTATATTTTTTAGAGATGGTGTACATCCGGAGTTTATCGGTCAGCCCGAAAATGATTTACTAAGACTTTGTGATGTTCACACTATACCTGTTGCAACTAATATTGCTACTGCGGAAGTTTTGATTCATGGTCTTGAAAGAGGAGATTTGGATTGGAGAGAAATCGGTAGACCTATGGTTTAAAATTAAATATAATTTTTTAATCTAAAGCTTCTTTGGAACTATGTTTTTTTCAGAGAGGCTTAAATTTTTTTAAAAAAGGTGGAAAAAATGAATCTTATAGCAAAAAGAATTAGAGGAATGCAGGATTTGTTACCTGACAAAAGCAAAAATTGGGAAACACTTGAAAAAATTATGAAAGAAGAAGCCGAAGTTTATGGCTTTAAGCTTATACGCACACCGGTTTTGGAGCAAACGGAGCTTTTTGAACGCTCTGTGGGGAATGAATCTGACATAGTGGAAAAAGAAATGTACACTTTTAAAGATAAAGGCGATAGGTCCGTTACACTAAGGCCTGAAGGTACGGCAGGGGCTTTGCGTGCTGTGCTTGAAAACGGCTTAAATAATGGTCCGATGCCGCTTAAATTAATGTATGTTTCGTCTTGTTATCGCTACGAAAAACCACAGTCCGGAAGGTATCGTGAATTTTTTCAGTTCGGATTAGAAGTGTTTGGTGCGCCAAGTCCTTTGGCAGATGCGGAACTTATTTGCCTTGCAAAATCTATTTTAGATAGACTTACAATTAAAAATTTAAGCCTGGAAATAAATTCTATTGGCTGCAAAGAATGCAGAAAAAAATATAACGAAGCAATAATAAATTATTTTAATAAAAACAAAGAAAATCTTTGCGAAACTTGCCAGAAACGTCTTGAGAAAAATCCGATGAGAATTTTGGATTGCAAAGAAAAAGGCTGCATTAATATTTCTAAAAATGCGCCTGTTATACTTGATTATCTTTGCGAGGATTGCGAAGCTCATTTTAGCGCAGTAAAGTGTTATTTGGACGTTATGAATGTAAAATATGCCGTAAATCCAAAAATCGTAAGAGGACTTGATTATTATTCCAAAACTGTTTTTGAGTTTGTTTGTGAGCTGGAAGGCGAAAAAATGACCATTTGTGGTGGCGGAAGATATGACGGTTTGTCTAAAATTATGGGCGGGCCGGAGCTTTCTGCAATAGGTTTAGGAATGGGAATAGAGCGTATTCTTGCAGTTATGGAAAAGCAAAAAATAGAATTCCAAAAACCCGAAAGCATACAGGTTTTTATTGCCAATGCTGATGAAAAATCAAAAGAAAAAGCGTTTGAACTTTGTGAAATTATGAGGAAATCGTCAATTATAGCGGAATGTAATATTTGTGAGCGCAATTTAAAATCTCAAATGAAATACGCAAATAAAATAAACGTTCAGTTCGTTTTGATTATAGGCGAAGAAGAAATTCAAACAAAAAAGGCCAATCTAAAAGATATGGCCAGTGGTAAAGAAATTCAAATTTCTTTAGAAGAAGATTTTATAAAAGATTTTTTAAATGCACAGTTTGACTTTAATTGATTTATTTAATTTTTACATAGAGGATTGAAAGTTAAAAAAGTAAAAACTTGTACCGTGACTTATTAATACACATTGATTTCTTCCCGGACCTTTAGAATTATAATAATCAAGAGTTTCTTCAATATGGGTAGTATTTTCATCAGCTATAAAACTTTTAAATAAATCGAGATTTTTTTGATCATCTTTTTGTATAGAGTTTTTTAATATTTTAAGTGTTGATTTTAGATTCCTTCCTTTAATATTTTTAAAAAAATCATCTGGGAACGAAGTAGGAATATTTATTACTATTGGTTCATATTTGGAGCGTAAAAAAACAGGGATTGGTGATTCTTTATTATATTGTATATACATACTTTGAGATATTGTATTAGTTACTGTGTCTATATATGTTTCATGAGCAATGACATTAGTTTTATCTAAGTCGTTTTTCATTTTTTCAACAGAAGATTCTATTTTTTGTTTAGAGGCAGTGTCGTCAAAATGATTTCTTTCGGTATCTTTAAGAGCATCACATATAGTTGTAATAATAATTCTTTTATTTCCACGTGATGATGCATTTTGGAAAAAATTGCCCGGAAATGGAATCGGGATATAAATATCTACAGCATTTGTGCTTAGGTTAAACAAAAAGAACGATAAAATAACTAATAAGTATACTTTTAAATTTTTTAATTTCATATAGATTTCTCCTTTTAATAATTTTTTATATTTTTTGCAGAGTGGTACATAAATCTATCAATTCTTCTTTAGATTTAGTCAGGAATGCTTTTTTTCTAAATTCTGATGCTTTGTGAATATTTTTAATATACTGTGCAATGTGTTTTCTGGATTCTTTTATTCCAACTTCTTCTCCTTTATATTCACATAATTTTTGTATGTGCATTTTCATTATTCGGACTTTTTCACTTATTGCTGGCGTTATTTTTCTGCCTTCATTAATTTCTTTAAAAATCCACGGGTTGCCCATCGCTCCTCTGCCAACGGCAATCATATCGCATTTTGTGAAGGCAATCATTTTTTCGGCAGTTTCAAAACTTGTTACATCTCCATTGCCAATTACAGGGATTTTTACGTTTTCTTTTACTTTTTTTATTATTTCAAGGTCGCTTGTGCCTGAATACCCCTGTTCTTTTGTGCGCCCGTGTACTGTTATTGCATCTGCGCCGTTTAATTCGCAAATTTGCGCTATTTCGGCTGCATTTTTGTGTTTTTCGTCCCAGCCGGCACGAATTTTCACTGTAACAGGTACAGGAGATATACCTTTTGCCGCTTTAACGATTTCTCCGCAGAGTTTTGGATTTTTCATAAGTGCCGAACCGGAATTTTCTTTGATTATTTTTTTTGCCGGGCAACCCATATTTATGTCTATTAGATCGATTTTGTCCATATACTTTTCAAGTAGCCCGATTCCTTTAAAAAAATCCTCGGGGCAATTCCCAAAAAGCTGAACCGCAAAAGGTTTTTCTTTTTCGCTGTGGTTTATAAGCGAGTAAGTTTTGCTGCTTTTGTAAATTAAACCCTTGGCGCTTATCATTTCGCTTGTAAAATATGACGCTCCGAAAAGCGAACAGATTTCCCGAAACGCTCTGTCTGTAATTCCTGCCATTGGCGCAAGTGATGCTTTGCCTTTAATTATAATATTACCAATTTTCATTTTGTTTTCCTTAGATAGTTTTAATTTTCTCTGCATATTTATTTTAACATATTAAATTTTATTGTGCAAACACTATTTTAATATGTTTTGATTTGTGGTATAACATAAATATAGTATATTTTTTTAAGATAGGTGATTTTAATGGAAAAATTTTCTAAAAGAACATGGGCACAGGTGGATTTGAATGCTATTAGGTATAATTTTAATAGCATAAAAGAAAAAATTTCTGAAGGGACGAAGGTACTTTGCGTTTTAAAAGCAGATGCATACGGCCATGGTGCGGAATTTTTGGTAAAAGAATATGAACGTTTGGGGGCAGACTATTACGGCGTTTCTAATTTAGATGAAGCACTTCAGCTTAGAAAAGCCGGAGCTAAAAAGCCGATTCTCATTTTTGGTTATACTCCTCCGGAAATGGCGGAAACACTTAGCAAAGAAAATGTTTCTCAGGCTCTTTTTTCTTTGGATTACGCAAAAGAACTTTACCAAAACTGTAAAGAAAAAAATGTGAAAGTAAAAGTTCATCTTAAAATTGACACAGGTATGAGCAGGATTGGATTTTTCTGCCAAAATGATGAAGATATAAACAAATCTATAAAAGAAATAGAAGAAATAAAAAACAGCATGCCTCTTTTGGATATAGAGGGAATGTTTACTCATTTTTCCGTGTCAGATGATGTTACAAATAACAGGGAGTACACGGTTTATCAATTTAATAATTTTAAAAAAGTAATCTCAGGATTAGAAGAGTTAGGAATAAAAGTTCCACTGAAACATTGCTGCAATAGCGGTGGAATTATAAGTTTTCCGGAAATGCAGCTGGATATGGTTCGTGCTGGAGTGATACTTTACGGGCTTTATCCTTCTAAAGAAACCGAGGGTAAAATAAATTTAAAACCGGCAATGGAATTAAAAGCTGTGGTTTCTCAAGTTAAAGAAATACCAAAAAACACCAGCCTTAGCTATGGCAGAACATTTGTTTCGGGCGAGAAAATGAAAATAGCTTCGGTTACAATTGGCTATGCAGACGGCTATTCTTTGAAATTTTCAAACAATGCAGAACTACTCGTTAAGGGAAAACGTGCTAAAATTGTGGGAAGAGTTTGCATGGATCAGTTAATGATTGACGTAACGAATATTGAAGGTGTAAAAAGCGGTGACGAGGTTACTATTTTTGGTTGCGATGGGGCAGAAAAAATATCCGTTGATGAAATGGCGGAAAAAATTGGAACAATAAACTACGAGATAGTATGTTTAATCGGGAAAAGAGTGCCACGAATTTATATAAATAATGGAAAAGTAGAAGGAAGAGTATCGTATTTATAAGAAATAAAAAAGCAGTGGAAAAATAATTATTTTATGATATAATTGTATTATTAATTTTTAAATTGTTTAAAAAATTGTTAGTTTTGTTGAAAAGGGGCTGATAAAAAGAGTGAATGATACTATTAAAATTCCCGCATCTACTAAAAATTGGAGAATAGTATACGACTTTTTACATCAGCACCTAAAAAGAAATAACATTAATCATAAAGAGCTTTCGCATATTTTGCTTGCCAGTGAAGAAATATTTGTTAATATTTCAAATTATGCTTACGGCGGAAAAAACGGCAACGTTATAATAAATTTCGGTTGCAGTAGTTCATCACCGATTGTGATAAAAATTAAATTTACTGATAAAGGGGTTAAATTTAACCCAACAAAAGTTAAAAAAGCGGATGTTACTCTTGATTTTAAGCAAAGAAAAATTGGAGGGTTAGGCCTTTTTATAGTTTACAAAGTGATGAATAAAGTGGAATATAAATATGAAAACAGCAGCAATAATTTAATAATTACAAAAATTATAAAATAAATGGGTGTGGAAAGGAGAAAAGATATGACATTTAAAAAAGTTCAAAAAGGCGAGGAAGTAACGTGCATAATTGAAGGAAGGGTCGATACGCAGTCTTCGCCGGATTTACAAATAGAATTTGAAAGAATACTTGATGAAGATGTAAAAAAATTCACGCTTGATTTTGAAAAAGTGAATTATTTAAGTAGCGCAGGGCTTAGGGTAATACTTTGGCTGCAAAAAAGGGTTTCGGCATTAGACGGAGGAACAGTAGAAGTTATTAACGCAAACGACGAGGTTTTTGAAGTTTTTGATATGACGGGTTTTACGGATTTTTTGCCGGTTAATGTGAACTAAAAATAAAAAAACAAGCACGCTTTTAGGCGTGTTTTTTTATTTGAATTTTTAGTTTTATATTTTTTGAATGTTTTTAAATTAAATTAATTAAAAAAATTATATTTAAAAATTTTAAGAAAATAATAATCTTATAATCCCTATGAATTTAGAAATTTACTGCAAAAATAAGCATTTTTATTATCAATTTAGCGTTTTGTGTATAAAATCTAAAAATTTGTATTGCAAAAAAAAACATTTCGTGAGAAAATAAACATTATAAATAGTTATGGCAAAGAGGGGGAAATAATTTTTATGAATAAGATAAAAAATTTTTTCTTTAAATTGAGCAGAAATATTTTGATGATTATAATTATATTTGCTACGGTGGTTTTAACTGTTTATACAATTACCGAGGCTATAGATAGTTCTTCTAATAGCAATAATAATTCTTCCGGTAATAATTCAAATTCAGAAAATGACCTCAGTGCTGCTGAAATAGACAAAATTGTGGAAGATTTAAAAGTATCAGGAAATATAGATAATATACTTGAAAAGCTTGATGAAATTGCTTACCGTGCGCAGCTTTCGGGCAATTCTGCGCTGCAAGAATACGCCACAAATATGAAGAAAAAATACGAACTTCAAAAGGAATTAGACAGTGTAAACGGGTTAATAAACGCAATGAAAAAGAAAAACTCTTCTATTGCAAATGTGGATACGGAGGTTACAAAAATTCTTTCAGTTTCTACCATTGTGGAAGATTTGCGCGGTGCGGTTTCTGACGAATGCCTCTTTGTGCTGGAATCTTTAGACGAAGAAAAAGTGAAAAGTTTGCAAGAACTTATGAGTGAAGTTGAAACTGTTTTTAATTTAAAAGATATTTCCTCTTTTACCATTCAGCAAAGAAGCCTTTTGGATATTTTGTTTTTAAGTAAACTAATTGAAGACGATATGATTGACAATGAAAGACTGGATTTGGCTAAAAATACTGTTTCTGTTGCTATTACAATACTTGAATCATATGAAAAACAAAATTATATACCTGCTGATTACGATAGATTGGTTGATGATTCGGACGATTTTTCAAAAATGGGCAATAAAGCATTTTCGGTTCTTCCTGAACAAGTTGTGTTTTTTGGCGGATATTTTCCGATGAAACATGCACCAATTATGTATGACGGGCACATTTTAGTTGCTATTGAGGATTTATATCAGTATATTGATGCAGACATTGAATATATGTACAACAACGCAACCATGGTAATACAATCTCCGGGAAAAACGCTGGAAATTGAAGGAGGCACGAACCAAGCATATTTAAATGACGAGCCGAGGAGTATTCCTGTGCCGATTCTTAATTATAATGATGTTGTTTATATGTCGGCTGAATTTTTTGCCGAGTGTTATGACATATCTTATAAATATGTTGCGGATTCTGAATTTTTAGTTCTTTATTATAATTTGGTTCAACTGGAAAAACCATCTGTTCCAAATCAAATTCATAAAGATTAAAATTTTGGGGGAGTAAAATAAATGGCTAAATATACTATAATTGCCGATATTGGTAAGGGATTAATAAATTTGCTGAGAGATAAGCTTGTGCCGGACGCTGTGGATAAGGCGGAAAGCATAGGAATTTGTGACCCAAAAGAGCGTGGAGATTACATTGTGGGGATCCATCCTTATGATATAAAAGAAGATACAAGTGGTCGTGGGCAAGATCCTGCACCTATGCCCGATGGAACTGTCACCGACCCTCCGGCAATGATGGAGCTTTATTATGTTATTTCTGTAAACAGCAAAGCCGAAATTGAGTCCAAAGCGCTGGACGAAGCTAAAATTATTGGAAAAATAATTCAAGTTTTTAAAGATAATCCAACTATCCCGGCAATTTATATGCCAAGTAATGTTGGTGCGCCGATAGAAACGGTTCCGATTTCTATGCTGCCTCTTAATATGGAAGAAAAAGTAAAAGTTTGGACTATGTTTGGCGAATCGTATAAGCTTTCTGTGTTTTATGTTGTTGGCCCGATAGCCATAGACTCCGAAAAAATGCACAAACCCAAAAAGAGAGTGGAAACTATTCATTTGGACAGCCACCAATACGAACACAAAAAAGTGCTTGAATTTGCAACGTTTATTAAAGAAGAGGATATCGACGATGACTATACTCGTCGGCCCGATGAGGACGAGGACGAAGATGAGGATAGCTATGGTGACGAAGATAGTTACGGCGATGATGAAGATATGAGCGAAGAGGAAAATATGGATGATGAGGAATCCACTGAAGAAGAAGGTTATGATGAGGAAGAGTCTTCGGACGAAGGAGCTGGTGAAGAAGAAGGTTACGACGGGGAAGAGTCTTTGGATGAAGAGGCCAGTGGCGAAGATGAGGAATTATCTGAAGAAGAAACAAACGAAGAAGAGCTTGGCAATGATGAAGAAATGAGCGAAGACGAAAATATAGGTGATGAGGAATCCGCTGAAGAAGAAACTTCGAATGAAGAGGAGTCTTTAGACGAAGAAACTACCGAAGGTGAAGATTTAGATGAAAATTATGAAGAAGAAACCGAGCAACCGGAAGAATAATTTGAAATTTAGGAGTGAAAATAATGAAAATAACTGATATTTTTAAAAACAGCAGCAACGAAGAAAAACTTGTGGAAAAATTAAAGCAACTGGAAAGACCTAAAATAGATGCGGATATGAGTGATTTTGCAGCTTTTGAGCGTATGAGGCAAACTTGGATAAAGCCGGGCGACACTGAACAAGGTTCAAACCAAATATATTATAAAATAAAAAAAGGCGAGTACGTTACTGAGCAAGATATTAAAACAATTACAGATGATGCAAAAAACAAAGGAGTTTATGCTACAAAAGAGTTTAATAGATATCTTGATTATTTGAACCAACTTAAAGGAAACAGCTCAGACGAAAAAAATGATATTGATGAATATAAAAAACAGTTTAATACTTTTGTAAATTTAGGAAACGAATTTATTAATGGTTTTAAAAGCTATAAAAGCGCCCTGGAATTTGTTTTAAAGAATAACTGGGTTGTTACAAAAAAAGAGCAAAAAGGAATTTGCGATATAATTACAAAAGTGCAATTAAAGTTAAACTATATTAGCAGTAGCATAGAAGAGCTGAAAAAAATTTTATCAAAGGATAATTTTGAATCAGAAAAAGGGAAAACGTATTATTTAAATTTAGCAAAAGAAGTTCAAGAATGGATGTATGGGAAAAATAGTTTTTATCAAAAACATACTCAGAAAGTATTTGATAAATATAAAGACGTTTATAAAATGATACTTGATTGTAAAAAAGATAAGCTACAAAATTATGTGGAAAAATCAGATTTAAATGACATGACAAAAAGTAATATTTGTCGTGTTTTAGATGCTCTTGCATGTTTGTCTATAGAGTTTTATAATAAAAAAAACAAATATTCAGAAAAAGCATTTGATATAGAAAAAATTTTTATACCATAAAGGTGGGTTAGACTATGCGTGTAATTCATAAGGCGGCGCTGGTGTTTATGCTTAGGGACATTTACTCTAAAATGCCGATTACAAATGCAGTTATCTTGTGTAACGGCAAACAAAATCCGTATACCAGAAAAAAAGAAGGTTATTATGTTTTTTCTAACCTTTATCCCATGGATTACGAAATAAGCATAAGCGCAAAAGGTTACACCGACCTTAATTTTAATGTTACTTTGCGTGAAAACGAAACGCAGGTTTTTCATTATGATATGCCGTATAGCGTGGATAATGAAAGCTTAACTCATTTAAAAAGATTTGAAATATTGGTTTCTCATAAAAAAGAAAGACTGAAAAATAAAGAAATAAAACTGGTGCTTAAAAACGAAGCTAAGTTCATGAAAGTTATTGAACCCGCCGAAGCAGGTACGGACGAATTAAAGCTTAATTTAGATATGACGCCGTCGCTTATCGGGCAAAACTATATTTATGAACACAAAAAGCAAGAAAACGAGTTTTCTATTTGGGGTTACGACAACGAAAAAAAAGTGTATACACTTAAAAATCCGCTGGAAAACGAAATTCAACCCGGGGGGAAAATTTATCCGTTTTGGAATTTAAAAACAGATTCGCTGGGAAGAATTACAATGCCGGCTATAACCCAGTTTATGACGGAAAATGAAGTGAAATTTCAGGTTATTGTTCCGGAGGAAGAACTTTCGGCAAAGGTTTCGCTAAATCTTGCGGAAGCATCGGGAGCGGATAAAGTTTTTTATTTAAATGCAAGGCTTAGAAAAAAAGCCGAAAAAGAAAAATAATAAAAAAGGAGCAATAAATATGGGAATTTTGGTTGGAATGGGAGCGCAGTGCGTGTGCTCAATGGGGTTAACACCTACACCGCTTATGATTTTGCCGCAAAAAAAGGTTTTTGGGGAAAACAAACCGATTGCCACGGCACAAGACAACAAACCGATGGTTAATATTATGCCTTTTGGTATATGTAAATCTCCGGCTAATCCCGGTGTTAAGCCGCCTGTTATGCAAGGTCCGTGCGTGCCAAATACCGCTGCACCATGGGCGCCATGTTCTTCAACTGTTTTTGTAGGGGGTGTCCCTGCTCTTACCAACAACAGCAAGCTTGTTTGCAATTATGGTGGAGTAATTTCTATTATGAACCCCGGAATTACTAAGGTTATGGTAAAATAATTTTTTAAAGGAATATATTATGAATAAGATTTTTAAAAATTTTTTTTCAAAAAAGATGATATTTCGGTCTTATGATAATTACAAAGATTATTTGGCTGATGAAATAAACGCGGTTTTTGTGATTTTAAATTATTATTTGGAAGCTGACAAAAAGAAAAATTTTGAAAGTTTTGAAAATGACGCTTTAAACGCGATTGCAAAAGCAAATTTTTATATAAAATCCAGACTGGAATGCTCCAAAGAAAGCTTTTTTGCCGGAAAGTATATTAAAGAAACATTTGTTTTTTCGGATCTTGAATGGTTTTGCTTGATGGTTGCTTTAATTAAGCGTTTTAGCCCTAAGGAGCTTAAAAAATATGCTCAGATTTTAGGCGGGGAAGACCTTAACTTTACTTATCAGGATTTAATTAAAATATATTTTTTTAAAAAAGAAATTTACAGCATTGAAAATTTTTATGATATAACTGTTTGCTTAAAAGAAAAACTAAGTTCGCTTTGCTTTAAAGAAGGCGGTCTGGAAATTGATGACTATATTTTTAAAAGTATTGTGGGGAATTCCATAGATACTTTTGAAGGCAAAAATTTTTCTTGTTTGAATTGTGAAACGGGCGAAAAATTGATAATCAGAGAAGATTTAGCAAGAAAATTTGCTGATTTTTCAAATGATTTTTCCGGTGATGAAAATATTTTATTCTTTTTATACGGAGAAAAAGGCATAGGTAAAAAAACTCTGGCAAGGCGAAGCTGCGAAATTTTGAAAAAAGGACTTTTAGAGGTAGATTTGTTAGGCTTTAAAGATATGAAAAAAGAAAGCTATAACGCTATGATGTCTGCTATGCGTTTTGCTCTTTGTAACAAATTTTATATTTCTTTTTGTAACTACGGCAATTTCGAAAAAGAAATAGAAGAATGTTACAAAGATTTTATATTAAACGTAGCTACAAAGTATTCAAAGATAATTTTTGTTACATCGAATAGTAAAGTTAATATAATAGAAGATTTTTCTTGCGGAAAATGCTTGAGTGTGGAAATTGAAGATTTAAATTTGGATGAAAGTTTTAAAATTTGGAAAAAGCATTTGTTTGATTTAAAGACTGATAAAACTGTAAATATAAGTGAAATTGCAAATAAATTTGAGTTTACTCCTTTGCAAATAATAAGTACATGCGAATGTGCGGAAAATGAAAGAGCTTGGCAAAAAGCCAATGCAATCAGCAGCGAAATATTATGCCGCTGTGCTTACGAACAAGTGGCAGGGAAAATTTCCGATAAAGCTACGGTTATAAAGAAAAAACACACATGGGACGAGCTTGTTTTGCCGGAGGAACAAAAGAAACTGATTATTCGCGCGTGTAACCAAATAAAATACAAAAATATAGTTTATGATAAATGGGGAATGGACAAAAAAGTATTATACGGCAGAGGCCTTAGCATGCTATTTTCCGGGCCATCCGGTACGGGTAAAACTATGGCTGCGCAAGTTGTGGCGAATGAACTTGGGCTGGAAATATACAGAGTGGACCTTTCAAAAGTTGTTTCCAAATACATAGGAGAAACGGAAAAAAATCTGGGAGAAATATTTGAAAGTGCTAAAAAAAGTAATGTAATACTCCTTTTTGATGAAACAGACGCTATTTTTGGAAAAAGAACAGAAGTTAAAGATTCGCACGACAAAAACGCCAATGTGGAAACATCTTATCTTTTGCAAAAAATGGAAGAATACAACGGCGTTACCATTATGACCACGAATTTTATTGGGAATATTGATAAAGCATTTTTCAGAAGAATAAATTATGTGGTACATTTTACACTTCCGGACGCCGGGCTCAGAAAAGAAATATGGCAAAAAATGTACCCAAAAGAAACGCCCATCTCAGAAGATGTTGATTTTGATTTTCTTGCCAAGCAGTTTGAAATTTCGGGCGGCAGCATAAAAAATATTGTAATTACGTCCAGTTTTATTGCGGCTTCCGAGTCAAACGAAGTTAAAATGGAGCATATTATTAAAGGCATTGAATACGAAATAAAAAAACAGGGAAAAATGGTTTCTAAATCGGATTTTGGCGAATACGGATATTTGCTTTAAAAAAGAAGCGGTTTAATTACCGCTTTTTTGATTTTAATGTGATATAATTAATGTACGTAAATTAATAAGTAAAAGGTGAAGATATGAAAGTTTTAAGTTTAACAGAACCATGTGCCACATTAATAAAAAATGGTGTAAAAAGAATAGAAACCAGAAGTTGGAAAACAAATTATAGAGGAAGGCTGTATATTCATGCCAGCTCAACGAAGATACCGAAAGAATTTAAAGAAAATAAAGATTTGATGAGTTTAGTCGATATAAATGAACTTAATTTCGGAAATATAATATGCTCATGCGATTTGGTTGATTGTGTGGAAATGACGGATGAGTTTATAAAAGAGATAAAAAAGAACAAAGAAGAATATGCTTGTGGATTATACGAAAAAGGTAGATATGCGTGGATTTTAAAAAATATACAAGTTTTAGATAACCCGGTAAAAGCTAAAGGACATTTGGGTATATGGAATATAGATTAATTTAAATGGTATGTTTGTATTAGTAAAAAATGGAGCTACTGGGCGGACTCGAACCGCCGACCTGCTGATTACGAATCAGCTGCTCTACCAACTGAGCCACAGTAGCAACTTACACTATTTGTAAGTTTATTATATAAAAAAATTTTAAAATAGTCAATTGCTTTAAAGTTTAAGGGTTATTATATTTTTGGAATTATAGTATAATAAGATAGTTAATAAATTAAATCAGAGGAGCTAATACTTATGAAACCGGTAAACACTTTAAAAATGCTAAAAAAAGCTTATAGCGAAAACTATGCCGTTGGGGCGTTTAACGTTAATAATATGGAAATAATTCAAGGAATAGTTTCTGCAGCTCAGGAGCTTAATTCGCCCGTGATACTTCAAGCATCTTCCGGCGCCAGAAAATATGCAGGTGCTACATATATGAGAAAACTTGTGGAAGCCGCTTGCGAGGAATCAAACATTCCGATAGCTTTGCATTTAGATCATGGTGATACTTTTGAACTTTGTAAAAACTGTATTGACAGCGGTTTTACGTCTGTTATGATAGACGGCTCGGCGCTTGATTATGAGGCAAACATTGAACTTACAAAAAAAGTGGTTGATTATGCTCATAAATACAGTGTTTCTGTTGAGGGCGAACTCGGTAGTTTGGCAGGAATAGAGGAAAAACTTAATGTTTCTGAAGAAAAATCTTTTTATACCGACCCAAAAGAAGTGGAAGATTTTGTGAAGAAGACGGGCGTGGATTCCCTTGCTGTGGCGATTGGTACGAGCCACGGAGCGTATAAATTTAAACCCGGCCAAACTCCCAAACTTAGGTTTGATATTTTAGATGATATATCCCGAAGATTGCCAGGTTTCCCAATAGTTTTGCACGGAGCTTCAAGTGTAATTCCGGAGTATGTAAATGAAATTAATAATTTTGGAGGAAATATTAAAGAAGCTATCGGCATTCCCGAAAATATGCTAAAAGACGCCGCAAAAAAAGCTGTTTGCAAGATTAATGTTGATTCGGATTTAAGGCTTGCAATGACGGCATCTATAAGAAAAAGCTTGGCAGAAAATCCATCTAATTTTGACCCAAGAAAATATTTAACCCCCGCAAGAGAAGCTATCAAAGAAGTTGTGAAACATAAAATTGAAAATGTTATGGGTAGCAAAAATAAAGCATAAAAAGAACCCTCGCTAATTTTAGCGGGGGTTTGCTTTTGGGTATGCTTCTTTAAAGTATTTTTCGTATAAATCTATTGCGCTCGATGGGGTCCCTGTTTTTTTATAATGGGTGATAATCATTGAAATAATTTCCATGACGCCTTTTTGTGTGAGTGTTAGATTATCTTGATTTTTTTCAAAAAAACTATTAAAACTTGTTAGATACTCATCATATACGTCTTTTAATAAGCTTATTAAAGCTTTATCTTTTGAGTTTTTTCTAAATGTTTTATGAATAAAGTCTTCGCTGTTATTATTTATTGGTTTTTCTTTTCCTTTTTGCGCAAGGTCTTTAATTGCATGGTCAATATAAATTTTTGCTTGAGCTAAGTACGGATGTGAATCTGCGACAAGATATGCGTAAAATAAAAAGTGCATATCTTCGTTACGTAAGTAAGTAAATAAATGTTTTAGTGTTTTAAAATCAATAGTTTTGCTTTTTAGTTCTCCTGAAATAATTCCTACCACAACATAGCTGAAAAAGAATGTAAATATATTTTGAATTTGGTCTTTGCTTTTTTGGTTTTTAAGTAGTTCTCCATATAGATGTGACTGAAAATAATTATAATAGCAATCTTTAATATCGTTAATATTTTTATTGTGTTTAATATCATATTTTAAGTATGCTATTAACTGAATTACACTTTTAAACCCAAAAGTTGGTATATGGCTACCTTTTTCTAAGTAATCATCTACAAATGATTCCGGTGCATTTCCTGTGAAGACTATATTTTTTGGGCGAATGGCACTTGAAATTGGGGAAATTAAAATAATAAAGGAAATGATTGTTGACAAAAGTTTTTTAATTTTCATTAGTATACCCCTTTCAAAATTTATTTATATTTGTTTTAAAATATAGATATATTTGAAACAAATATATCTATATTATACTAATTATTAAAAACTATGTCAACATTATTATAAAATATTTCCCAAAGTTGGAATTTCGACTTCCCTTAAATTCTCTAAATATATTGTAGCTTTGTTGCTTTCTATCCAAAAATTATCGTTTTTTGGCTCTTGTGAAATATCAATTGAAGTTTTTATTAAGGCAATACACTGCTCGATTTCCTCCAGCATTTCATGGTGAACCATTATGGAGAGAATGTGCTGGTTTTCTTCCCAATAGTCGTTTAATTTTTCAGCTTTTTTGTGTGCCGATTTAAAATTTGAAGTGGAAAAATCCTGCTGAATGCTTTTTATGGAGTCAACAGTTTTATCAGAAATGTTTATTATATAAAACATAAGAAATATGCAAGATATCACTGAAAAAACTGCCAAAATTCCGGCCCAAAGTACTTTTTTCATTTGTTTTGTTCCTTTCTTATTATGCTAAATTTTTTGTCTTTGTTTGCAGTCATTATAAAAATATCTTCAAGTTTTATGTTTTGGTCTTTTATAATGCTGTTTAGCCAAATTTTGTCAAGATTGCAAACTTTAAGAGAATGCTCCGAAATAACGCCGTCACTTACTATAACGGTGTCTATTGTTGCCGGGTTTGTTTCTATTTTTAGCATTGTGGCATCGGGCGGCTGTTTTTCCGGTTTTTTAAGCACGCTCAGTTGACCGTTTGTTTCCATGATTGCAAACCAAACGTCATCTAAAGAAAAAACGTCTGCTTGTCTTAATTGCTCGAACAAATCTTCGCCTGAAATTCTAAGGTTTTTAAGTGCTGATTGCTGTACTTTTCCTTCTTTTATCAAAACAATTGGTTTGCCGCATATTATTTCTCTTATTTTGGCATTTTTTAGCATAAAAAATGAAACTAAAATTTCGTAGCAAATTAAAGATATAATAGGTATAACGCTGGAAAGAAGTGGCTGTGCGGAATCTTGCATCGGTACGGCGGCTATGTTAGAAATTAAAATAGTTATAACTAGTTCAGATGTTTGCAGGTCGCTTATTTGCCGTTTGCCCATCATTTTTATTCCAAAAATGATTAAAAGATAAAGTATTATAGTGCGAATAAGAGCTATTGTCATAAATTTTATCATTCCTTTTTGTTTATATATTCTTTATTTTGGCGATGTTTTTCAAATATATTCACAATTATTAAAAATGTAGTATAATATACTTGTAATAGTTATATTTTAGAATTTTTTATTTAAGGTGTGATTTGTTATTTTAAGAAAATGGAAAGATGTTCCCGATTTTATGAAAAACGAGCAAGTAATGAAATATCACAAACTTTTAAGACATAAAAAAACCGAAATTTTTTTAAAAAGATGTTTTGATTTAATAATTTCCTTGATTTTAGCAGTTTTAATGCTTCCTTTTATGGCGATTGTTTATTTTATAATTAAATTCGACAGCCCCGGAAAAGCAATTTTTAAGCAAAAAAGAGTAACACTTTACGGTAAAATATTTTATGTTTATAAATTTAGAACAATGGTGAAAAATGCTGAGGAATTGGGCACTCAGGTGACAACGGGCGAAGACGCCAGAATTACAAAAAGCGGAAAATGGCTGAGAAAATTTAGAATTGATGAATTCCCGCAGATATTTAATATAATTAAAGGCGATCTTTCTTTTGTTGGTACTCGCCCGGAAGTGCCGAAATACGTTAAGCACTATACGCCTGAAATGATGGCAACTTTACTATTGCCTGCAGGAGTAACATCGCCGGCAAGTATACTTTACAAAGACGAAGCCGAACTTCTTAAAAATTCGGATAGTCCTGACGAAACGTATGTAAATGAAATATTGCCGCAAAAAATGAAGTATAATTTGGAATATATAAAAAATTTTGGATTTTTTTACGACATAAAAATAATGATTAAAACAGTTTTTGCAGTAATAAAAAGATAGAAGCGAGGAGATTTTTTAAATGGAGCGTATAATTAAATTTGCACCACCGGATATTTCGGAAGATGATATAAAAAGCGTGGTGGAAGTGTTAAAATCAGGTTGGATAACTACAGGCCCGAAAACAAAACTTTTTGAAAATAAAATAGCCGAATATTGCGGCACAAAAAAAGCAGCAGCGCTTAATTCCGCAACGGCGTGTTTGGAGCTTACTTTAAGACTTCTTGGAATAGGTCCCGGTGATGAAGTTATAACGTGTGCGTACACATACACGGCTTCATGCAGCGTGATTTGGCATGTTGGGGCAACGCCTGTTTTGGTTGACACCGGAAAAAATTCCTTTGAAATGGACTATGAAAAATTAGCAGATGTAATTACACCAAGAACTAAAGCAATTATTCCTGTGGATTTGGGCGGGGTAATGTGCGACTATGAAAAAATATTTGAGATTGTGGAAAGAAAAAAATCTATTTTTAAACCAAACAACAAAATTCAAGAAAGCATCGGCAGGGTGGTTGTTTTAGCCGATGGTGCGCATTCTTTTGGCGCCGAGCGTGGTGGAAAAAAATCGGGTAGTGTGGCTGATTTTACGTGTTTTTCGTTTCATGCCGTAAAAAATCTTACAACCGGCGAAGGTGGAGCTGTAACATGGAAAGAGATAGAAGGTATTGACAGCGAAGAAATATACAAAACTTATATGCTTTTGTCGCTTCATGGGCAGGATAAAGACGCTCTTGCTAAAACAAAACTTGGAGCTTGGAAATACGATATAATTTGGCCCGCGTATAAATGCAATATGACGGATATTTTAGCAGCACTTGGCCTTTCGCAGCTAGAAAGATACGATGGCTTATTAAAAAGGCGCAGAGACATTGTAAAAATGTACGATAGCGGTCTAAAAGATATGAATATTCAGCATTTAAATCACATTTCAGATGATAATTTATCCAGTTGTCATCTTTATATTACAAGGCTTCTCGGAAAGAGCTTGGAAGAAAGAAACGAATTTATTGAAAAATTGGCAAAAGCCGGTGTGCCTGCGAATGTACATTATCAGCCTTTGTCGCTTCTTAGTGCGTATAAAAATTTGGGTTTTGATATAAAAGATTACCCGAATGCTTACGATATGTACAAAAACGAAGTAACTTTGCCGCTTCATACACTTCTTTCCGAGGAAGATGTGGAGTATATTATTTTAAAAATTAAGGAAAATATGTAAATTTTTTGGAGGACACTATTTTGTTTTGCTTAAAATCTGAGCTTAAACAGAGACGGTTAGACACTTCTTTTTTTAGAACAGTGCTTATAATTATAATGTCGCTGGAAATGCTTGCGTTTATAGACCTTTTTATGGGGGCTTTGAAATGCTTGGTTGTAATTTGGGGCGTGTTTATATTTATAAATAATTTTTATACTACCCGTAAATTTTTAAAGGTGGATCATAAATATCTTATATTTTTATTTCTTTTATCAATGTGCATTACGGCTGTGGTTAATTTTAGCGTATGGTTTTTGCCAAATATAGTTCTTGTTTATATAAATGCTTCTTACTTTTTTATGTTTTACGGAATGCACACGGAAACACCGCACAAAAAAGCTGAAGAAGAAATGGTTTTTTTGCTTAAATTTTTCGTTTATTTTGGGCTTATATGCGGTTTTTTATCTTTGCTTTTTATTTTTTTAAAAAACGAAACATGCGTTTTGGGATATTACCTTGGAATTTACAAAAATAGATTAATTGGAATATACACCAATTCAAATATTCTTGCTTTTTCTATGATTGAATGCATTGTTGCCGCTGATATTTTATCCACGGATTACATAAAAAACAAATATAAAGATAAATATTTAAATAACATTGTTTTGACTTTAGCGATAATTATTAGTTGTATTTGCTTGTTTTTGTCCGATTCCAACGCATCATTTTTGTTTTTGATTATTTATAGTACAATAAGGGTTTTTTGTAATTTGTTTTTTAGAAAAGAAACATCTTATTTTATAAAGTTCATCAAAAGTGTGATTATTACTTTTAGTTTTTGCATAGTTGTGATGTCTGTTTCGTTTGCGTTTAGGGATATGTGCCAAAAATATATAGGCGAAGTTATAACCGGAGTATATAAACAAGAGCAGATAATAAAATATAATTTTGAAAACTTTAAGGGCGATATCATGGAGGATTTGCCGGAAAAAGAATCCGAATTCAAAAACGAAGAGGAAAATTATAAAGTTTCGGATTTTACCATTGGTAGGCATGAATCGTACGATGTAAGCAGCGGAAGGATTTTGCTTTTTAAACAGGGTCTAAAAGTTTTTAAACATCACCCGATTTTTGGGGTTGGCAGGGCAAGCCTTATGTCTTATGGCAAAAAATATATTGAAGGCGGGCTTATAAACCTTGATCTTCACAATGGCTATCTTACCATTTTGGTGTGTTATGGTGTTGTGGGACTTGCTATTTTTGGTTTGTTTTCTTTTGTAGTGGCGGTGGACGTTTGCAAGCATTTGTTTGTTTGTTTTAATAAGCCTTATTATGGAGTGTTTGCCAGAATTTTTTCCGCTTTGGTGGCTTATTGCGGGTACTGTATGTTTGAAAAAGCAATTTTATTTGACGTAACTTTTATGGTTGGATTTTTTTGGATTATGCTTGGCTATGCGGTTTCTTATATGTATAATTCAAAAACTCGGTAATAAAGTAATTTATAAAGAGGTGTTTTTATGTTAAAAATAGGGTGCCACTTGTCTTCGGCAGGCGGATTTAAAGCTATGGCTCTTTCCGCAAAAGAAATAGGCGCAAATACTTTTCAGTATTTTACAAGGAATCCCAGAGGTTGTGTGGCTAAGCCGATTGAAAAAGAAGATTTGAATGAATTTTTAAAAATTTATAAAGAAGAAAACTTTGCGCCGATTGTGGCTCATTGCCCATACACGCTGAATTTATGCTCCGCAAAGGAAAATATCAGGAGTTTTTCAAAAAGCGTTTTTAAAGACGATATAACCCGCACGGATTTAATACCCGGCAGTTTTTATAATTTTCATCCCGGCAACCATACCGGACAAGGGACAGAAACGGGAATAAAGCAAATTTGCGATGCCCTTAATGATATTATTACCAAAGAGCAAAAAACTACTATCTTGTTGGAAACAATGGCAGGAAAAGGCAGCGAAATAGGCGGTGATTTTTACGAGCTTAGAAAAATAATTGATAATATTAATATAAATGAAAAAATCGGCGTTTGTTTGGATACTTGCCATGTTTTTGACGGCGGATACGATATTGTTTCTAATTTGGAAGGTGTGATTGAAGAGTTTGATGAGATAATAGGTCTGGAAAGATTGCATGTTATTCATTTAAATGACAGCAAGAATACGCTTGGCAGCAAAAAGGACAGGCACGAACTTATCGGCAAGGGAAATATTGGCATAAAAGCAATAGAAAAAATTATAAATCACAGTAAACTTAAAAACCTTGTTTTTATTCTTGAAACGCCCCAAGAAACTCTTGGTGGGTATGCCAAAGAAATTGAAATGTTAAAATCTCTTAGAAAATAAATTTTTTAAAGGAAAAAATATAAAATGGACAAAGAATTTGAGTATATATACAAAGGTGGAAAAGTAAGCGAAATTGTTATTTCGTCCGTAATGCCGTTTTTAAATAAACTGAAGAAAAACGGGATTAAAAAAAGCCTGGGCGAGTTTTTGCCCGGGATAAATATTGATGACTTTGTGCTTGGCAAGATAAAAAATCAGCTTGCCAAAAGGCGTGCGGTGGAACTTGGTAGAGGCCTTGGAAGAATTTATATACAATACCGATTTGACGGCGTACAAATTGAGCCTTGCGGCGTTTTGCGGTTTATTATAAAGAAAATAACAATTACCAACAGCCAAATTCTAAAATCCTTTGATGATATTTTAAATCAAATTGAAGAAAAGTATATAAAAAACAGCGACTATATTGTAAACGAAATAGATGATATAATATTTAATCTTTCCGAAACGGAAATTTACAAACCAAAAACCTCAGAACAGAAAACTCTTTACGATTTGGCGGTGTTTATACTTGTTAATTATTATAAATCCGCCGAAGAAAAACCGATTTGGTTAAAGGGTGCTTTTGAAAATATAAAAAAAGGGGAATTTATAAAAAAATGGATTGAATTTTTGGCGGAGTATATTTCTGAGCTTATTTCTGAAGTAAGCGAAAATATATTTATTAATTTTAAAGTTACGTTTGATTCGTATCTTGTGCGGTTTTTTTTGAATAAAAAAACAAACCGCGGGCAAATTTCTAAAATGATTAGACTTTTTAATATAGACGTTAAAAAAATAATTTATAATTTTGCCAAAAGCTATGTAAGCCCAAGTTTTATAAGGGGTGCCAGCGAAGTTATTTTAGAAATATTCTCAAATTTTTTAAGCGGCGATGGTAGTATATCAAACGAAACCACAGAAAGCGAAAATAAACCGTTTAATTTTACCGTTTCGCTTGGAAATAACGCCCTTGTCGAAAGAAAATTCAGGTGGTACACCAAAAACCCCGACAAAAACAGCTATTTGGAGTATTCATACGATAAAGATTTTAACAGCAGCGTAAAAATAAACGTAAATCCAAGCAAAAGTTTAAAACTTATTCCCGATATGCATTTTGGGCTTGTTTCCAAGTTTAAAGCAGAGCAGTTTTTTAAATATTCTTGCACGATTAAAAATTTAACTCCCGGGATTTTACATTATAGAATTGTTTCGGGGGACAACGAAAGCAGCGAAGTTTTTAAAATTAAAATTAAAGGTCCTTCAAACGGAGCAAAATTTTTGATTTTATCGGATTCTCAAGGTATGGTAAAAAGCGACTACGATGTTTTTTTGGAAATGCTTGAATCTGCTGTAAAAAATACTCCGAACAGTGATTTTATAGTTCATTTGGGAGATTTTGTTGATGACGGAAATAATGAAGAATTTTGGACTTGGATTTTAAATTCTAAAGTTTGGCCGGAAAACGCCGTTGTGGCGCTTAGCGGCAATCACGAAGCGCGTGTAAATTCGCTTTCTTACAAAAACGGGATAGAAAATCCTGTGCTTTCGCATTTTAATTTTATGGATTTTCCAAGCCAAGATGATGCTCGTGGGGCTTATTATTCATTTATTTACAATAATATTACTTTTATAGTTTTAAACACGAACATGGGTAAAGAAGGTAAACTTGATTCCAAGCAGTATTCGTGGGCTTTAAACACCGCAAAAAAAGCCAAAACCACGTGGAAAATACTTCTTACTCATAAAACGCCGTATTCAAACGGACCGCATCACAATGACCCCGATGTTAAAGCCATAGGTAAGCAGATTATTGACCTTGCTTACGAGGGGAAAATAGATGTGGTTTTTGGCGGTCATGACCATGTTTATGTAAGGACTCCGATGTTGGCTTACGGCGAGAAAATTTGCGTGGAAAAATCAAAAGATTCAGAGGGGAAAACTTCGATTAAAACATATTGTAATCCTGAAGGAACAGTGTTTATAACCCCGGGGACTTCCGGCGTTAAAAACTATTCGCAAAAATTTCCTGTTTCTTTCCCATATGATGCAATGATTAAATTAAACGGGCCGGTGTATTCAGAAGTTGACGTTGATGATAAAACTTTAAAATTTAGTGCTTTTTTGTGGGACAAAGAAAATAAAAGTTTTAAGGAAATTGACTTTTTAAAGCTTGAAAAAATTGGCCCCGATTTATTCGGGGTAGATAGCGCTACGGTTTCCAGATTTATAAAAAACATTCCCGATTGCCCGTGGAAAGGCAGTGATTTTTCTATAAACAGAGCGGCTGAGCTTTACGAAAATTTGGATTACCCGGAAAAAATAAAAGTAAATAATTATCCTTATCTTTTAAGGGCTTTAAAGAATAATGAGAGTTACAAAAGAATAATAAAGGGTAGCATAAGAACAGTAAAAAACAAAAAAGAATTTATGGAAGCTTTAAATGATAAAAAAGTGGGTACGATAATTGCCGATTGCGAAGAAATTAAGTTTGAAAATAAATTTTCTTTGGAAAGTAAAGTAATAATCGACAGGCCTCTTTGTATACGTGGAGAAGCAAAACTTGCGCACGTGAAATTTGTTTTAAAAGAAAACGCTTTTTTAATTTTTGCAGGTAGTATTTGTATAGATAATATTAGGAAGCCGTTTTCTTTGTATAAATCTTTGAGTTCTTTTGAAATGCACAGCAAAAGCATTTTAATCTTAAACGATAATGTCTCGGTAAATACCGGCTACGGAATAGGTTTTAAAGGCTACGGAATAAATATACTTGGCGAAAAAGCGGGAGTTTATTTAAACAGTTCAAGCTACAATGTTACAAAAAACAGTTTTTTATATTCTCCTTTTTCTGATTCTCGGGTGGTTATTACTTCCGGAAAATATTTTTCTAAAGGTAAAAACCCTACAATTAACCTAAATGGTGATTTAAAAGTTAAAGGCGGATTTATTGAAAGTATTAAAGGCTCTTTTGATTCTAAAATAACAATTGATGGCGGAATAATAGGAGAAAAAGACGAAAAACAGAATTTAATTCCTCTTGAATGTATGGGTGATTTGGTTTTAAAATCCGGTGAGATTAGGTCATGCGGTGGAGTTTCCATTAAACTTAGCGGGAAAACAAGCAATAATTTAAAACCGCCTGAATCTGTTGAAATAATGGGAAAAATTTGGTACACTTAAGCTTGTACATTAATGTAAGAGGTGTTTAAATATGAGCGAGTATAAACGGTTGACGGGAAAAGATAGTTTGAAGCTTAAAATTTATAAAAAAATAAAAAAACTAACCGGTAAAAGTTTAAAATGGACTCTTGTTTACAGCGGGGTTTTCTTGATGTTGGTTATTGGTGTTTTTGTGTTTTACAAATTTGTGGATAATAATTATAAAAATAAAGAAGAATTTGAAATAGAAGGCACTAATTTAAAATCTAAAATAAATGCCGAGGATACTTCTGATTTAGACGAGCTTTCTAAAAATGAACTTGAAAGAGAATCTAAAAAAATAGAAAAATTGGAAGAGAATTTAAATGAAGAAGATATGATTGAGGAAGACGCAGATAGTTTTAAAAAGTCGTATGATTTTTCCGAGTGGAATTCGTATTGCGATTTTGAAATGATGGTAATTAATAAAGATAACCCGATTTCGGAAAGTTTGAAAGTTCAAACAAAAAATTGCAAAGGCAAAGAAGTGGCAACCAAATGTTGCGATGACCTTGAAAAAATGATAAATGATGCAAAAAAAGAGGGGATTAATCTTTGGATTTCTTCCGGTTACAGAGATATAGCGCTTCAAAAAAAACTTTTTAACAGGCAAGTGGAAAGACAAAAAAACAAAGAAGTAATATCGCAAGAAGAAGCTGAAAAACGTGCGGCAACAGTGGTCGCAAGGCCGTACACAAGTGAGCATAATACGGGGCTTGCGGTTGATTTTAACGGTGTGGAAGATAATTTTTATAAAACAAAAGAATACAAATGGCTTATAAATAATGCACATAAGTATGGATTTATTGAAAGATATCAAAAGAAGTGGGAAAACGTTACGGGAGTGATTTATGAGCCCTGGCATTTTAGATATGTGGGTAGTAAATATGCTTCGCTTGTTAAAGACAGCGGGCTTTGTTTAGAAAAATACGTTGCGGAAAAGCTTATGAAATAGAAAAAATTAAAGGAGAAATAAAAATTGGATAAAGTTAGAACACGTTTTGCGCCAAGTCCTACCGGATATATGCACATAGGGAATTTAAGAACTGCGCTTTATGAATATTTAATTGCTAAATCAAGCGGTGGGGATTTTATTTTAAGAATTGAAGACACAGACAAAGCAAGATATGTGGAAGGCGCAGAACAAGTAATATACAGCACGCTTAAAGCGGTTGGTTTAAAGCACGACGAAGGCCCCGATATTGGCGGAGAGTATGGGCCGTATGTTCAAAGTGAGCGTAAGGGTGAATATTTAACATATGCAAAAAAACTTGTGGAAAACGGTGCGGCTTATTATTGTTTTTGCGATAAAGAAGATAACAGTGCCGAGCATTTAGAGTCCGGGCATAAAGATAAGTGCAGGGATTTAAGCAGTGAAGAAATTCAAAAAAATCTGGAATTAAATATTCCTTATGTAATAAGGCAAAAAATGCCCACAGACGGCGTTACGACATTTAAAGATGTGGTTTTTGGAGAAGTTGTGGTGGAAAATAAAGAACTCGAAGATCAGATTTTGATTAAAAGCGACGGTTTTCCCACTTATAATTTTGCAAATGTGGTTGATGATCATGAAATGTGCATAACGCATGTTGTAAGGGGCTGCGAATATCTTTCTTCCACACCTAAATATAATCTTTTGTATAAAGCTCTCGGTTGGGAAATTCCTGTTTATATTCATTTGCCGCTTATTATGGGTAAAGACGAAGACGGCACTGTTTCCAAGCTTTCTAAGCGTCATGGTGCAGTTAGCTTTGAGGATTTGGTAAAAATGGGCTACCTCCCGGAAGCAATTATTAATTACATAGCGTTTTTGGGTTGGTGCCCGGATAGCAATAAAGAAATTTTTAGCCTGGAGGAACTTGTTAAAGAATTTTCGCCACAAAGAATCAGTAAATCCCCTGCAGTTTTTGATTATAAAAAGTTAGATTGGTTTAATAGCGAGTATTTAAAATTAAAAAGCGAGGAAGATTTTGAAAACCTTGCCATGCCATATATAAATTCGGTGGTTAAAAGTGATATTTGCGATGTTTCAAAAATAGCAAAGCTTTTAAAAAGCAGGATTTCCAAACTTAGTGAAATTCCCGAGATGATAGACTTTTTTGCGCATGTGGCGGAGTATGATTTAAGCCTTTATACAAATAAAAAAAGCAAAACAAATCCCGAAATTTCCAAATCAGTTTTAATCGAAGTAAAAAAAGAGCTGGAAAAACTGGACAGCTGGGATTATGATTCTTTGCATGATTTATTAATTGATTTTGCAAGTAAAAAAGAACTTAAAAACGGAACTGTGATGTGGCCCGTGAGAATAGCAATTTCCGGAAAACAAACAACACCCGGAGGAGCTATTGAAATACTGGAAATACTGGGCAAAAATGAGTCTTTAAAGCGTATAGAAAACGCCATTAATTTGCTATAAGGAGAAAAATTTATGAGCGAAATTGAAAATACTAAAACAGAAGAAATCGGCGCCGACAGTAATTTTATTTTTGAGGCTGTAAAAAAAGATATTGCTCAAAATGAAAATTTGAAGGAAGGCATTCATACTCGTTTTCCGCCTGAGCCGAACGGTTACCTTCATATTGGCCATGCAAAAGCGATTTGTGTGGACTTTGGTGTTGCTAAGAAATTTAACGGGCTTTGCAACCTTAGAATGGACGACACGAACCCCTCTAAAGAAGATGTGGAATATGTGGATTCCATAAAAGAAGACGTCAAATGGCTTGGGTTTGACTGGGGCGAAAGATTTTACTATGCTTCGGATTATTTTGATATTATGTTCGAAAATGCGTGTAATTTAATAAAAAAAGGATTGGCGTACGTTTGCGAACTTAGTCCGGAAGAAGTTAAGAAAAATAGGGGAGATGCCAAAACTCCGGCGGTAAGTCCGTATCGTAACAGACCAATTTCGGAGAGTTTAGATTTATTTTTGCGAATGAAAAACGGCGAATTCCCCGACGGTAAAATGACACTTAGGGCAAAAATAGATTTATCTTCGGGCAATTTTAATATGAGGGATCCTGTTATTTACAGAATAAATCATGCCGCTCATCACAGGACTAAAAACAAATGGTGCATTTACCCAATGTATGATTATGCTCACCCGATTGAAGATATTGCTGAGGGAATAACGCATTCGCTTTGTACGTTGGAATTTGAAGACCACAGACCGCTGTATGATTGGGTGGTAAATAATTTTGACACAGATAAAAAGCCCAGGCAGATTGAATTTGCAAGGCTTAATATAAACAACACCGTTATGAGTAAGCGTAAACTTAGAAAATTGGTGGAAGAAGGTTATGTGGACGGTTGGGACGACCCAAGACTTCCTACTATTTGTGGCTTAAGAAGGCGTGGATATACCCCAGTATCAATTAGAAATTTTTGCGATAAAATTGGCGTTTCAAAGGTAATTAGCACGGTGGAATATTCATTTTTGGAGCATTGCCTTAGAGATGATTTAAATTTAAAAGCTACACGTGCAATGGCTGTTCTTAACCCAATAAAATTAGTTATAACAAATTATCCGGAGGGGAAATCGGAAGAACTGGAAATTGAAAATAATCCTAATGATGAAGCGGCAGGAAAAAGAAAAATCACGTTTTCAAGGGAAGTTTACATTGAATCTGATGATTTTGAGGAAGTTCCTCCCAAAAAATATTATAGGCTTTTCCCCGGAAACGAAGTTCGTTTAAAATCGGCTTATGTAGTAAAATGTACAGGCTGTAAAAAAGATGAAAATGGTAATATTTTGGAAGTTTATGCGAAGTATGACCCAGATTCAAAAGGCGGTAACCCCGCAGACGGAAGAAAAATTAGGGGTACAATTCATTGGGTTGATGTAAAAACAGCCGTGAATGCTCAGGTTAATTTATACGATAATTTGTTTTTAAGTTCAAATCCTGAGCAAGAAGAAGACTTTATAAAAGTTTTAAATCCAAAGTCTTTGGAAATTATAAAAAATTGTAAAGTAGAAAGTTTTTTGAAAAATTCTAAAATAGGCGAATCTTACCAATTTATGAGGAAAGGGTATTTTTGCCCGGATAAAAAAAGCACAGAAAATAACTTGATTTTTAATCGTAGTGTTGGTCTTAAGGATAGTTTTAAAATTAGTAAATAATTTAATTGACTTATACATTCATAATATGTTAGACTTTAACATATATTTCTTGGATATATAGATTTTATATTTGGGGGCTTATTTATGAAAAGAAAAGCATTAAAAATTTTTTTACCGGTTTTATTTGTTTCGGTTTTATCTATGTTTAACTGTAGCGGCGAAGATTTTGGCAAAGAAGGAATTTTGGAAAATGATGTTTCTGAAAGTACAGAGCAGATTTTGAAAGAAGAAGCTTCTCAAACCGATTTTGTTATAGACGAAAGCGGCGTTTTGACTTCTTACAAAGGATATGCCAAAAAGGTAGTTATACCGGAAAGAGTAGAAAAGATAAATTTTGGTGTGTTTTTAAGCCATATGGAAATTGAAGAAGTAAGTTTTCCAAAAAACTTAAAAATGATTGATGAATGCGCTTTTTATGATTGTTCGGGAATAAAACTGCTTAAACTTCCGGATAGTTTAGAAAGAATAGGGCGCTTGGCTTTTGGGAATTGTGCCGGAGTTACTGAGCTGAACATAGGAAAAAGTTTAAATTTTGTCGATGAATTGTTTGTTTGGGGTTGTAGTAAATTGGGAAAAATTGAAGTTAGCCCCAAAAATAAACATTATAGCTCTTTAGATGGCATACTTTATAATAAAAAATTAACGGAACTTTGTGTTTGTCCGGAAAATTGTAAAGAAAAAATTGTAATTCCAAATAGTGTTAGAACTGTTAAAGAATTTTCATTTTTTGAATGTAAAAATTTAAAAGAAGTGGTTTTTGGCAAAAATGTTACATACGTAGACGAAGGAGCATTCGGTGGTTGTCAAAACTTAAAATTTGTAAAAATGAATAATTCTGTAAAAAAAATTCGCGCAAATGCTTTTGCGGAATGTGCTTCATTAGAAAAAATTATTATAGGAGATTCGGTTGTTTCTTTGGGAAATATGGTGTTTTATAATTGTAGCTTACTTAAAGAAGTAACTTTTATATCAAAAGATATTGAGCTTGGAAATAAAATTTTTGCAGGATGCTGTAATAACATAAAAATAAAAGCTCCAATAAATTCTACAGCCCAGGCATATGCTGCTAAACACGGCTGCGAATTTGAAAGTATTAAATAAAAATTTCTATATTTTATATAAAATAATTTTTAAATTAATTATTTACATTTTTTAAAATAACTGTTATAATAGATCAGTAAGACTATTCTTAAAATAGACTGTAAAATAAATTTAAAGCTTTTACTGGTCTATTAATTTAAAATTATGAAAGGATTGAAAGTTTTATGAAAGACGCAAACCCTGCGGGTTCTGCCAAAGCTACTGAGTTTAGCCCACTTAGATCAGCTTTATTCCCGGTTCACGGCTATGAAATGAAAAAGTTCTTTTCAATGAGTTTACTCATGTTTTTCATTTTATTTGTTTACACAATGGTAAGGGATCTTAAAGATCCACTAATACAGTATTATGCGGTTTTGGGCGGCCCCGAACTTATTGCTCAGCTTAAGTTCTTTTTCGTAATGCCTGCTGCATTTTTACTCGTTATGCTTTATTCGTTTTTAATTAATAAATTCGGATTTAATAAAACATTTTACATATTAATCACGTCGTTTTTATCGTTTTATGTAGTGTTTTTGCTGTTTTTATTTCCAAGCAGAGCTTACATACACCCAAATGAAGCAACTGTTAAAGCAATGCAAGCTGCTTGGCCTTCATTCCTTTATTGGACAGTTCCATGCATAACGAACTGGTCATTTACATTATTTTATGTGTTCTCAGAACTCTGGGGGACAATAGCAATTTCTTCACTATTCTGGCAATTTGCTTACAAAGCAACAATGAAAAACGAAGTTAAAAGATTCTTTGGTCTTTATGCCGTAATAGGAAACGTTGGTGTTACACTTTCCGGTTTCTTACTTAAATTTATTTCCAGCAACTTTAAAGGCGAAAAATCCTTATATATCTGTGTTACATCAAGTATTATTTGTGGCTTGATTGCAATAGTACTTTTCTGGTATGTTAACAATATTGTACTTAAAGACCCAAGATATTTTGATGCAAGTCAAGTAAAAGAAAAGAAGAAAAAAGAAAAAGTCGGCGTTATGGACGGGATTAAATTCCTTTTCAAATCACCATATTTACTGCTTATCAGCGCAATTGTTATATGTTATGGTGTTGCAATTAACTTTGCTGAAGTTATTTGGAAAGCATATATGAGAATATACTTCCCGGACCCAAACCAATATCAAGCAATGATGGGAAATCTTTCTATACTTGTAGGTATTTTAACTATTGTTGCTTCTGTTATCGGTCAGAATATTATTAGAAAAACAAAATGGAGAACAGCCGCTTTGGTTCCGGCCGTAATTCTTGGAGTGTTTGGCGGAATTTTCTTCGGCATAGTTCTTTACGGAAATTATGTTTCCACAATGATTTTTGGATTAAACTTTGTTGCTCTTGCGGTTTGGTTTGGAATGGCCCAAGATGCACTTTCAAAGAGCGTAAAATATTGCTTGTTTGACGCCACAAAGAATATGGCATATCTCCCGCTTGATTCAGAAACAAGAGCAAAAGGTCAAGCAGCGGTTGAAGTTATTGGTGGCCGTGCGGGTAAAGCCGGTTCTTCCTTAATTCAAAACATTTTAACGGGAGTTATAAGCGCAGGATCCAAATTAACCAGTCACGTTGGAACAATTTTTGTAATATTTGCTATCACCGCAATCGGTTGGGTATGTTCAGTATTTAACCTTAGCAAAAAATATGAGAAAAAAGTTGCAGAAAAAAACGAAGCTGAATAATAATAAATTTTTAAAGTGGTTACCGGTTTTGGTAACCATTTTTTTATTTGCAAAAATATTAGAAAAAAATGAAATAAAAACTTGATTTTTTAAAAATAATATGTTATTATATATTGGTACGACTGCAAATGATATGCGTTGAAGCGGGAGGTTGCAGCATTTTTGCTGGTTTTTCCGTGGAGTATGTCCGATTTTAAACCGGGCGAAAATTTTAAAAGTTTTTAAATCAAATTACATATTGAAGTTTGCTTTAAAACATATTACTTTTAAATTTTCCGGGTTAAACTAAGGTTTATCCGCTTTTTATTTGAAGCAGATTTTGAAACACCCGGACGAGTTGACTATTTAAAAGTAAGCCGCCCACCACTAATAAATTCAGTAAGGAGGCGATTTAAATGGCAGTCAAAGAAAAAATCAGAATTAGAATTAAGGGTTATGATGTGAAACTTGTAGATGCAGCATCTCAAAAGATCATTCAAACCGCAACAAGAACGGGTTCTAAAGTCTCGGGGCCGGTACCGTTACCAACCGAGAAGCAAGTCGTAACAATTCTCCGTTCGGTTCACGTTAATAAAGACAGTCGTGAGCAGTTTGAAATGAGAACTCATAAGAGATTAATCGACATCTTAAGACCTTCAAACAAAACCGTTGATTCTATGATGAATCTTGAACTCCCTGCAGGTGTTGAAATAGAAATTAAACTTTAATTCAACGAACATGTAGACGGGGTCATGTTGGCAGAATGTCAACCAATAACCTAAAATCAGGAGGAAAAAATCATGAAGAAAGCAATTCTAGGTAAAAAAATTGGAATGACTCAAATTTTTGATGAAAATGGTAAAGTCGTTCCGGTGACTGTTGTTGAAGCAGGTCCGTGCGTTGTATCGCAGAAAAAGACCGTGGAAACAGACGGTTACGATGCAGTTCAAATCGGTTTTGGAGATTTAAGACCGAAACTGGTTAACAAGCCAATGAAAGGACATTTTGACAAATCAGATATTGCACCGAAAAGAGTGCTTAGAGAATGCCGTTTTGACGACATAAGCACATATAATGTCGGCGATATAATCAAAGCAGATGTTTTTGAAAATGGCGACAAGATCGACATAGTCGGTACAAGCAAAGGTAAAGGATATGCAGGTGTTATTAAACGCTGGAATTTCAGACGTTTAAAAGAAACACATGGTAGCGGACCTGTTGTACGTAAAGGTGGTTCGATTGGTGCATGTTCAGATCCGTCAAGAGTATTTAAGGGCAAGAAAATGTCCGGACATCTCGGTGCGGAAAGAGTAACGGTTCAGAATTTAAAAATCGTTAAAGTTGATGTAGAAAATAATTTGATTGCAATAAAAGGTGCAGTTCCCGGGCCAAATGGCGGAATAGTGCTTATTTGCGACAGCGTTAAAGCTTAAGGAAGGAGGAATTGTAAATGCCTAGTATAGCAGTGCTTGATATAGCAGGTAAAGAGGTTGGAAGTATTGAATTACCGGATAGCATATTTTCGATTACACCCAATAATTCAGTTATGCATGATGTGGTTGTAAATCATCTTGCAAATATGCGTCAAGGAACACAAAGCGCACTCACACGTTCGGAAGTTTCCGGCGGCGGAAGAAAGCCATGGAGACAAAAAGGAACAGGCCATGCACGTCAAGGTTCCATAAGAGCTCCTCAGTGGAGACACGGTGGTGTAGTTTTTGCACCAAAACCGCGTGATTACAGCTACAGCGTAAACAAAAAAGTCAGACGTTTGGCTATGAAGTCTGCATTTTCCAGTAAAATGCTTAGCAGCGACATAATAGTTCTTGATTCTTTACAAATGGAAGAATATAAAACCAAAACAGTTGCTAATGCTTTAAGTGCAATAGGTGTAGAAAAGAAAGCACTTATAGTGTTGCCGGAATTGGACGACAAAATTATTAAATCAGCAAGAAATTTAAAAGGCATAAAAACATCACAAGTAAATACACTTAATGTTTACGACATTTTGAACGCAAATAAATTAGTAATACTTAAAGATGCAGTTGCTAAAATCGAGGAGGTGTATGCATAATGTTGGCACATGATATAATTATTCGCCCCATTGTTACAGAAAAAACAATGACAGGTATGCCGAGTAAAAAATACACCTTTGAAGTTGCAAAAAATGCAAACAAAATTGAAATTGCAAAAGCGGTTGAAGAAGTATTTAAAGTAAAAGTTGCTAAAGTCAGCACACTTCACGTTAGAGGAAGATTTCGCCGTCAAGGCAAATTTTCGGGTTATACACCATCTTGGAAAAAAGCTTACGTAACCCTAACGCCGGAAAGCAAAGCGATTGAATTCTTTGAAGGCATGATTTAATAAAATTATTAAAAAGCAGCGTAAGGAGGAGTCAGCCTCCGCAAAGCTTAACTTTTAAGGAGAGTGAATTAATTGGCAATTAAAAATTATAAACCGACCACAGCGTCAAGACGTAATATGTCGGTTACAGATTATTCAGAATTATCAAAAGTAGCGCCGGAAAAAAGCTTATTGCTTCCTATGAACAAAAAAGCAGGACGCAACAGCTACGGCCGCATAACAGTTCGTCACAGAGGCGGCGGAAATCGTAGAAAATACCGCATTATAGATTTTAAACGTCAAAAATTTGATGTTCCGGGTAAAGTTTTAACCCTTGAGTACGATCCGAACCGTTCTTCACATATTGCACTTGTTGAATATGCCGACGGCGAAAAAAGATACATTATTGCACCGGAAGGATTAACAGTTGGCCAAGAAATTATGGCAGGAACCGAAGCAGACATTAAAGTGGGTAACGCGCTTCCTCTTTCCAGCATTTCGGTTGGTACATTTGTTCATAACGTTGAACTTCACCCCGGAAAAGGTGCACAGCTTGCAAGAGCAGCAGGAAACATGGCACAGTTAATGGCAAAAGAAGGCAAACTTGCACTTTTAAGACTTCCTTCGGGAGAACTTAGGAATGTTCCTGCTGAGTGTATGGCATCTATTGGTCAAGTTGGAAATATTGACCACGAAAATGTAAAGATCGGTAAAGCCGGCCGTAAACGTAATATGGGCTGGAGGCCGCAAGTAAGAGGTTCCGTCATGAATCCATGCGATCACCCGCACGGTGGTGGTGAAGGTAAATCACCAATCGGACGTCCAGGTCCTACAACACCTTGGGGTAAACCTGCACTTGGATATAAGACAAGAGCTAAGAAAAAAGCTTCAAATAAATTTATAGTAAAACGCAGAAACAGCAAATAATTAGGGAAAGGAGTGCATCGCGTTGAGTAGAAGTTTAAAAAAAGCACCTTTTGTACAACCGGTTCTATTAGAAAGAGTTAAAAAACTTAACAAATCCGGAGAAAAAAAGATTCTAAAAACATGGAGCAGAGCATCAACAATTTTCCCTGAATTTGTAGGGCATACATTTGCTGTTCATGATGGACGCAAACACGTTCCGGTGTATGTAACCGAAGATATGGTTGGTCATAAATTAGGTGAGTTTGCACCTACAAGAACTTTTAAAGGCCATGCCGGATCGAAAACAACAGCTAAAAAATAATTCTCGAAAGGAGTTGTAATCATGGAAGCAAAAGCACATTTAAGATATGCTCGTATTTCGCCGCGAAAAGTTTCGGTTGTTCTTGATTTAATAAGAAACAAACCTGTGGAATACGCCATGGCAGTTCTTAAAAACACAAGAAAATCAGCTTGTGAGTACCTTGAAAAACTGCTTAAATCAGCTATGGCAAATGCGGTAAACAATTATCAAATGGACGCTTCGAATCTTTACGTTTCAGAATGTTTTGTATGTCCGGGCCCGATTTTAAAAAGAATTAGGCCAATGTCTAAAGGTAGAGCATACAGAATAGAAAAAAGAAGCTCTCATGTTACTATAGTTTTAAAAGAAAAAAATTAGTGGAAAAGGAGGTTAACTATGGGGCAAAAAGTAAATCCGCACGGTCTTCGTGTTGGTGTAATTAACAATTGGGATTCACGTTGGTTTGTTAAGAAAAAAGATTTTGCTGATGCATTAGTAGAAGATTACAAAATTCGTAAAATTCTTCTTAAAAAACTCAGCGCAGCAGGAGTTCCAAAAATTGAAATCGAAAGAGATAGCACAAAAGTGCGTCTTCACATTCACTGTGCTAAACCGGGTATTGTAATCGGTAAAGGCGGCACAGAGATCGAAAAATTAAAAGCATTTTGCGAAAAAATTATTAAAAAACCTGTAGTTATTAACATCGTTGAAATTAAAAATTCAGACTTAAATGCAAAATTAGTGGCTGAAGGAATAGCTATGCAGCTTGAAAAGAGAGTTTCGTTCAGACGCGCTCTTAAACAAGCAATGGGTCGTTCAATGAAATCCGGAGCAAAAGGCATTAAAACACAAGTTTCCGGAAGACTCGGAGGAGCAGAAATCGCAAGAACCGAACATTATCATGAGGGAACAATCCCGCTTCAAACAATCAGAGCTGATATTGATTACGGTTTTGCAGAAGCTGCGACCACCTATGGAATTATTGGTGTAAAAGTTTGGATTTATAAAGGTGAAGTTTTATCTAACGCACCAAAAAAAGAAGTTTCGAAAGGGGGCAATAAAGATGCTGTTGCCGAAAAGAACTAAGTACAGAAAAGTGCATCGCGGAAGAATGACCGGACGCGCAACCAGAGGAAACAAAGTTTCTAACGGTGAATTCGGGCTTCAGGCTTTAGAACCCGCTTGGATAACTTCTAATCAAATAGAAGCTGCTCGTGTTGCTATGACAAGGTTCTGCAAAAGAGCAGGAAAAGTTTGGATAAAAATTTTCCCGGATAAGCCGATTACAAAAAAACCTGCCGAAACTCGTATGGGTAAAGGTAAAGGTTCGCCGGAATTCTGGGTAGCAGTTGTAAAACCCGGAAGAGTAATGTTTGAAATTGGCGAAATTCCGGAAGAAACAGCAAAAGAAGCAATGCGTTTGGCAGCAAATAAATTGCCAATTAAGTGCAAATTCATAAGAAAACAAGAAACGGATGGTGAGGTGTAATGAAAATTTCAGAAATAAGAAATTTAAATGAGAATGATTTAAAAACTAAACTCAAAGACCTTAAATCCGAACTTTTTAACCTTAGGTTTCAACTTGCTATAAATCAGCTTGAAAATCCTATGCGTATAAGAGCAGTTAAAAAAGACATCGCAAGAGTACAAACAATTCTTCGCGAAAAAGAACTTAGCGCAACCGCTGAGGCTTAATGGAAGGAGGACTTACTTTGAGCGAAAGAAATATGAGAAAAGTGGAAGTTGGAAAAGTTGTTAGCGATAAAATGGATAAAACCATAGTTGTTGCTGTGGAAGATAGCGTAAAACACCCACTTTACGGAAAAATTGTAAAACATACAAAAAGATTAAAAGTACATGATGAGAAAAACGAATGTCAAATTAACGACAGAGTGGAAATCATGGAAACAAGACCTCTTTCTAAAGATAAAAGATGGAGACTTGTAAATATCATCGAAAAAGCAAAATAAATTAAGGTTGATAAAACTAAATTTAACCGGTTAGGAGGAAGGATTAACTGTGATACAGCCTCAAACTTATTTGAAAACTGCCGATAACACGGGCGCAAAAGAAATTATGTGCATAAAAGTTCTTGGCGGAACAAAGAGAAAATATGCTGGAACTGGTGACGTGATTGTTGCTTCCGTTAAAAAAGCATCACCCGGCGGCGTTGTTAAAAAAGGTGATGTTGTTAAAGCTGTTGTTGTTCGCACTGTGGATAAAGTTCGCCGTGACGATGGCTCGTATATAAGCTTTGACGAAAATTCAGCTGTAATTATCAAAGAAGATAAAACTCCAAAGGGTACACGTATTTTTGGACCTGTTGCAAGAGAGCTTCGCGAACGTGGTTATTTTAAAATATTAAGTTTGGCCCCTGAAGTTATTTAATAGGAGGTGTTTAGTGTTGTTTAAAAAAGTAAAAAACATTGCAGCAAAACCCGGAAAAGTACACGTTAAAACGGGCGATACAGTTGTTGTTTTAAGCGGTAAAGAACGCGGCAAACAAGGAAAAGTTGTTGCAGTAAGCCCAAAAGAAGGCAAGGTAATTATTGAAGGTGTTAATGTTGTTTCTAAACACGTTAAACCCCGCAAAGCAGGTCAGGAGGGCGGCATAATTAAAACTGAAGGTGCTATGTATGCTTCAAAAGTTCAGTTAGTATGCTCTCATTGCGGAAAAGGTACGCGTATCGGACATAAATTTATGGAAGATGGCTCAAAAAAACGCACTTGTAAAAAATGCGGAGAAGTACTGTAAGGAGGATATTAATGTCAAGACTAAAGGATTTTTATAATGAGACAGTTGCTCCTCAGCTTAAAGAAAAATTCGGCTATAAAAACGTTATGGAAATACCGAAAATCGAAAAAATCGTTATAAATGTCGGTGCCGGAGAAGCTAAAGATAACTCGAAAGTTATTAGTTCTATTGTGGAGGATTTGGGAACAATCACAGGCCAAAAACCTGTGGTTTGTACAGCCAGAAAATCTGTGGCAAATTTTAAAATTCGTGAAGGCATGAAAATCGGCGCAAAAGTAACAATGCGTGGCGAAAAAATGTATGAATTTTTAGACAGATTTTTTAACTTGGCACTCCCAAGAGTTAGAGATTTCAGAGGAATTAATCCGAAATCTTTTGACGGCAGAGGCAACTATAACATGGGAGTTAAAGAGCAACTTATATTTCCTGAAATTGAATATGATAAAATTGATAAAATTCGTGGTATGGATATTTCAATTTCAACAACTGCTAAATCTGATGATGAAGCAAGAGAATTACTAAGACTTATGGGTGCACCATTTGCAAAATAAGGAGGGATTATTGTGGCAAAAACATCATTAAAAGTAAAACAAAGCCGTAAACAAAAGTTTTCTACCCGCGAATATTCCCGATGCAGAATATGCGGAAGGCCGCATGGTTACCTTCGCAAATTTGGTATATGCCGTATTTGTTTTAGGGAACTTGCATATAAAGGAGAAATCCCGGGCGTAAAGAAAGCAAGTTGGTAAAGACTTAGCAAAGGAGGTAAATAATTTATGCAAATTACAGATACAATTGCAGATTTGTTAACCAGAATCAGAAACGCAAGCTCTGCAAAGCACGAAGTTGTTGAGGTGCCATCTTCCAATATGAAAAAATCCATAGTGGAAATATTATTTGAAGAAGGCTACATTACAAAGTTCGTTGTATCCGAAGACGGAAAACAAGGTATTATTAAGATTTTCCTTAAATATACCGAAGATAAAAAACCCGCTATTACCGGACTTAAAAGAGTTTCAAAACCCGGCCTTAGAATTTACAGCGATGTAGAAAATATGCCTAAAGTTATGAAAGGTCTTGGAATAGCAATTGTTTCCACATCAAAAGGAATTATGACAGATCGCAAAGCCAGACAGGAAAATGTTGGCGGCGAAGTACTAGCATTTATTTGGTAAAAGAAGGGGTGACAAAAAAGTGTCAAGAATTGGAAGAAAACCCATAAATATTCCCGCCGGAGTAGATGTAAGTCTAAATGACGGCGTAGTAACGGTAAAAGGCCCAAAAGGTACTCTTACTTATAATGTTCATCCAAAAATGAACGTTTCTATTAAAGATAACGTGGTAGAAGTAACAAGACCTAATGACCACAAAGAATGCAGAGCGCTTCATGGTTTAACCAGAACCCTTATTAATAATATGATTGAGGGAGTTACAAATGGTTTTAAAAAGGAACTTGAAGTTAACGGCGTTGGATATCGTGTTCAAAAACAAGGCAAAAATCTCGTTATGAATTTGGGATATTCCCACCAGGTTATTGTTCCGGAAATAGATGGTATTAAAATTGAAGTTCAAGGAAATAAAATCACCGTTTTGGGTCCGGACAAACAAAAAGTTGGCCAATTTGCAGCGGAAATACGCGAAAAACGTGCTCCAGAACCATACAAAGGTAAAGGAATTAAGTATGTTGACGAAGTGATTCGCCGCAAAGAAGGTAAAACAGGTAAAAAATAATTAGGAGTGTGAATTAACATGGTAAACAAGGCAGATAAAAATCAGGCCCGTTTGAAACGCCATAAAAGAGTGCGCGGTAAAATACAGGGCACACCAAATCGTCCACGCATGAATGTTTTCCGCTCCAGGAGTAATATTTATGCTCAAATTATTGACGACGTTAAAGGCACAACTTTAGTTAGTGCATCATCAACCGAAAAAGATTTTAAAGATTACGGTGGCAATAAAGAAGCTGCGAAAAAAGTTGGCCAAATTATTGCAAAACGTGCTCTTAAGAAAAAAATCAAAGACGTTGTTTTTGACCGCGGAGGATATATTTTCCATGGTCGTGTAAAAGAATTAGCAGAAGGCGCCAGAGAAGGCGGACTTAATTTTTAATGTAAGAGGAGGGAAAGACTTTTGGCTAGAATTGATGCTTCAGTGCTTGATTTAAAAGAAAAACTTGTGGCAATAAACAGAGTTTCCAAGACTGTAAAAGGCGGACGTATTTTTAAATTCGCAGCTCTTATGGTGGTTGGAGACGGAAAAGGAACAGTTGGATTTGGAATCGGCAAATCCGGAGAAGTTCCGGACGCAATTCGCAAAGGAATTGAAGATGCTAAGAAAAATCTTATAAAAGTATCTCTTAAAGGTAATACAATTCCGCATGAATTTATTGGTGAATATGGAGCGGCCAGAGTTCTTATGAAACCTGCTGCACCCGGTACCGGAGTTATAGCCGGCGGACCTGTTCGTGCAGTTGTGGAATCTGCCGGAATTAAAGATATTCGTACAAAAGCTCTTCGTTCAAATAATCCATGCAATGTTGTAAGAGCTACTATCGAAGGGCTTAAAAGCCTTAGAAATGCCGAAGAAGTGGCTGTGCTTCGTGGGAAAACCGTAAAAGAAATATTAAAGTAAAGGGGTCAGCAAAATGGCAAATATAGAAATAAAACTTGTTAAAAGTTTAGCTGGCCGCAAAAAAAATCATATTGCGACAGCTAAATCGCTGGGACTTAGAAAAATCAGCGATGTTTCGGTTCAACCGGATAACGAAGCTACTCGCGGAAAAATTAAGACGATAGCTTATTTGGTTGAAACTTACGAAAGTAAATAAATGCTTATAATGCGTAATATTCGCAGGAGGTGAATTAAAGTTGGAATTACATGATTTAGTATCTGTTAAAGGTTCAAAGAAAAAATCTAGAAGAATAGGTAGAGGACACGGATCAGGCTGGGGAAAAACCGCAGGAAAAGGCCATAAAGGTCAAAATGCAAGATCCGGTGGTGGTGTTCGCCCGGGTTTTGAAGGTGGACAAATGCCTCTTCAAAGAAGAATTCCAAAAAGAGGGTTTAATAATATTTTTGCTCAAAAAGTGGTGGCGATTAATGTTGGCGAACTCGAAAAATTCGGAGAAGGTTCCGTAATTGATGTTAATGAACTTATTAATATGGGTCTTGTAAAACGTAAATTTGATAAAATCAAGATTTTGGGTAATGGAAATATTACTAAAAGTTTTACAGTTAAAGCGCATCTCTTTTCAAAATCTGCTATCGAGAAAATCGAGGCTGCGGGCGGAAAGGCTGAGGTGATCTAATTTGATTAGAACATTAATTAATTCATTTAGAGTGCCGGAACTTAGAAAAAAATTATTTTTTACATTAATGATAATAATAGTTTTTAGAATAGGTTCGGCAATACCGGTTCCATTTTTAGATGTAAATGCTCTTTCCGGGATGCTGGGAAGTTTGGCTGAAGGCGGAGCAATTTTATCATATTTAGATACGCTTTCGGGCGGTGCATTTGCGCAGGCTACAATTTTTGCAATGTCCGTTTCGCCGTATATCAATGCATCAATCGTTATGCAGCTTATGACGGTAGCATTGCCGGCACTTGAACGTTTACAAAAAGAAGGCGAAGAAGGCCGTAAAAAATTGATGGCGATAACTCGTTATTTAACAATTGGAATAGGACTTCTGCAAGGTGCAGGATTTTATGTGTATTTGCGTAATGGTAGTTATGGCGGCCAACCAATCGTTAAATATACCGAGGGTTTTTCAGGAATTTTCACTGCAATAGTAATAATATGTTGCTTTACTGCAGGAACTGCACTTATGATGTGGCTTGGAGAACAAATTAACGACAAAGGGGTCGGAAATGGTATTTCAATACTTATGTTTGCAGGTATCGTTTCCAGAATGCCGAGTTTAATTGCAAAATTAGTAATGTACTTTGAAATGGCGCTTAATAATCCGGAACATTTCGGTAAATTCTTTGTGTATGTACCGGTTTTCGTTGTAATGTTCTTCTTTATGATGTGGGTTATTGTGTTTATGAATGACGCCGAAAGACGCATTCCGATTCAATATTCCAAGCGTGTGGTAGGCAGAAAAATGTATGCCGGGCAAAATAGTCATATACCGCTTAAAATAGGTATCGCAGGAGTTATGCCAATAATTTTTGCAACTTCTATTTTGTGGGTTCCGCAGATGGTAAATTTCTTTGCTCGCCCAACAGGAGTTATGAAGACAATTTTGGATTCATTATCGATTAATGGGCCGGTTTATACAGCAGTGTATTTCTTCCTTATACTCATGTTTGCGTATTTCTATGTTGCAATTACTTACAACCCAATAGAAATGGCAAATAATTTAAGGCAAAGTAACGGAGTTATTCCGGGAATCAGACCGGGTAAGCCGACATCTGATTTTCTTGCGAAAATTCTTTCGAAAGTTACGTTGCTCGGAGCATTGTTCCTGGCGTTTATCGCGCTTTTACCAATTGGATTTTCAAACTTAAGTTCGATGCACAACCTTTCAATGGGTGGTACTTCAATAATAATCTTGGTAGGCGTTGCGCTTGAAACAGTTAAACAAATGGAGTCTCAGCTTATGATGAGACATTATAAAGGATTTTTAGATTAATTTTATTGGTGAATATTTAATTTTTCGCCGAAAATTCGTTTAATTATGTAAGGAGTTCAATAATGAACATTATACTTTTAGGGGCACCAGGTGCCGGTAAAGGAACTCAGGCTGAAATGATGTCTAAGCATTTTAAAATTCCTACGATTTCGACGGGAAATATTATACGAGAAGCGTTGAAAAGCGGCTCTGAGATAGGAATTAAAGCCAAGTCTTATATTGATGCAGGTAATTTGGTTCCTGATGAAGTTGTTATTGGAATAGTAAAAGACAGAATAAGCCGCGAAGACTGCAAAAATGGCTTTATTCTTGATGGATTTCCAAGGACTTTAGCTCAGGCCGAGGCGCTGGATAATTCTAACGTAAAAATAGATAAAGTTATTGATATTGAAGTTGATGACGAAATTATTTATAAAAGAATGGTCGGGCGTCGTGTTTGTGACGATTGTGGAAAAACATACAACGTTAATTTAGATGCTGCAAAGCCGAAATTTGACGGAAAATGTGACGATTGTTCAGGCACCCTTGTTCAACGTATGGACGACAAATTAGAAACAGTAAAGCAAAGGCTTAAAGTTTATTACGAGCAAACTCATGTTTTAAAATCTTATTACAGCAAGCAAAATAAAATTGCCGTGATAGATGGCTCTAAATCCCTTGATGATATAAGACTGGAAATTAATAAAATATTAGAGGCAAAGTAATGATAATTTTAAAGTCGGTTCATGAGATAGATTTAATGAAAGAAGCAGGCAAGATTGCTGCAAGAGCTTTGCAGCTGGGAGGAAAAGCGGTTGAGCCCGGAGTAAGCACAGAATATATTGATAATCTTATTTATAAATATATTAAATCTCAGGGCGCTATTCCCTCGTGCTTGGGATATGGTGATTTCCCAAAGAGCAGCTGCATATCTATTAATAATGAAGTCGTCCATGGCATACCCAGTAAAAAGCGTATTATTAAAAACGGCGATATTGTAAGCATTGATTTAGTGGCATGTTTAAATGGTTTTCACGGTGATAACGCTTGGACTTTCCCGTGCGGTGATATTACCAAAGAAGCCCGGGGGCTTTTAGACGCTACTCGAGAAAGCCTTTTTGAAGGAATTAAATGTGCAAAAATCGGCAATAGAGTCGGAGATATAGGTAATACTGTTGAAAGGTATGTTGAAGCACGTGGTTACTCGGTGGTACGCGATTTTGTCGGTCATGGAGTGGGCACGTCGATGCATGAAGATCCCTCGGTTCCGAATTATGGAAAACCCGGTCACGGCGCAAGGCTTGTTAAAGGAATGACTATTGCAATTGAACCCATGGTAAATGCCGGAAAAAGCGATGTAGTGGTTTTAGATGACGGCTGGACGGCCGTAACCGTGGATGGAAAACTTTCTGCACATTTTGAACACACTGTTGCAATTACTCCGGAAGGTCCGCTTATTCTTACGGATCCATCATAAAGGGGCGGTGTTTAAATGCAGATTGCGAAAGGAACGGTAGTTATTTCAAAGGCCGGTCATGATAAAGGTGATTTTCAGGTTATAATGAGTTTTGATAAAAATTATGCTTATGTGTGCGATGGAAAATTTAGACCGCTTGAAAAGCCTAAAAAAAAGAAACTTATTCATTTAAAAGTGACAAACACGATTTTAGATGAAAAAAATCTTCAAACTAATAAGTTGATTAGAAGTAGTTTAAAATTATTTAATCGTTAAAAATTATGCAAAATTTTTTCAATCTTAAAGTAGAGGTGGTGGAGTGAGCAAATTGATTCTTTTGATCTAAATAAAAAGCGTCAAGAGTTTCAAGCTCCTTAATTATGTCAAAGGAAGATGTTATTGAATTAGAAGGAAAGGTTGTTGAGGTTCTTCCCAATGCGAATTTTAAAGTAGATATTGGAAAAGGCAACATTATACTTGCGTATATATCAGGAAAACTTAGAACGAACTATATAAGAATCTTGCAGGGTGACACAGTAACGGTGGAAATTTCCCCGTACGACTTGACAAGAGGACGAATCACGTGGCGTTCTAAGGAAAATAAGGAAAATAAGGAAAATAAGGAAAATAAGGAAAATAAGGAAAATAAGGAAAATAAGGAAAATATAGAAAAAGATGTAACACAAGACAATAAAGGGGGCGAAAATAGTGAAAGTTAGACCTTCTGTAAAACCAATATGCGATAAATGCAAAATAATAAAAAGAAAAGGCATAGTAAGGGTGATTTGTGAAAATCCCAAACATAAACAAAGGCAAGGATAAAAAATAAAATTTATTGGAGGTGGCTTAAGAATGGCCCGTATATCAGGCGTTGATTTACCAAGAGACAAAAGAATAGAAATCGGTCTTACTTATATTTTTGGTATAGGAAGAACAACAGCTAAAAAAATCATTGAAAAAACCGGAGTTAACCCGGACACAAGAGTAAGGGATCTTACTGAAGAAGATGTGGCAAAACTCAGAGCTTGCATCGATAAAGAATACAAAGTTGAAGGTGACCTTAGAAGTAATATTGCATTTGATATAAAAAGGCTTATTGAAATAGGCTGTTACAGAGGGGTTCGCCACAGAAAAGGACTTCCCGTAAGAGGTCAAAGATCAAAAACAAATGCAAGAACTAGAAAAGGCCCCAGAAAAACAATGGCAAACAAAAAAGGTTAATAAGTGAAGGAGGAATAATTTAATGGCAGTACAAAGTGGCTCCAAAAAAACTATTCGCAGACGTCGTGATAGAAAAAATATTGAACGCGGAGCAGCACATATTAAATCTACTTTTAATAACACAATTGTTACAATAACAGATATTGAAGGTAATGCAGTATCGTGGGCTAGCGCAGGAGGACTCGGATTTAGAGGTTCTAAAAAATCCACACCTTTTGCAGCACAAACCGCAGCAGATACAGCAGCAAAAGCAGCTATTGAACACGGCATGAAAACCGTAGAAGTTTATGTAAAAGGTCCTGGGTCAGGCCGCGAGGCAGCAATTCGCGCTCTTCAAGCAGCAGGACTTGAAGTTAACATGATAAAAGATGTTACTCCGATTCCACATAATGGTTGTCGTCCGCCAAAAAGAAGACGTGTTTAATAATAAGGAGGTGTAATTATAGTATGGCAAGATATACAGGAGCTGTGTGCAGACTTTGCCGCAGAGAAGGGCAAAAACTTTTTTTGAAAGGTGAAAGATGTTATTCGGGTAAATGTGCAATTTCAAGACGTTCGTACGCACCCGGGCAACACGGTCAAGCAAGGAAAAAATACTCTGAATACGGTCTTCAATTACGTGCAAAACAAAAAGCAAGACGTTACTACGGAGTTTTAGAAAAACAATTTGCTCACTATTTTGATTTAGCTACTAAAATTAAAGAAGGTAAAAAAGGCGAAAACTTACTTGCAATCCTTGAATCACGTTTAGACAATGTTGTTTATCGTTTGGGTTGGGCAAGTTCAAGAGCTGAAGCAAGGCAATTGGTTGTTCATAAACATTTTAATGTGAATGGTCATAAAGCTAATATACCTTCTTTACTCGTAAAAGTTGGCGACGTTATTAGTATTGATGAAAAATCAAGAGATAACGCAAAAATTAAATCTGTTATTGAGGCTAATAGTTCAAGAATAGTTCCAAAATGGCTTGAACTAAACAGCGAAAAATTTGAAGCTAAAAAATTAGCTATGCCGGCAAGAGAAGATATCGATCTTGACGTTGAAGAAACCCTTATCGTTGAATTGTACTCCAAATAATAGTGCTGAGAGTTTTTTAAATACTGTTTATTTGGTAATTATTTCATTAGTTTTTATAATGTCAAGGAGGATATAATGATTGAAATTGAAAAACCAAAGATTACTCTCCAGGAAGAATCTGAGGATAAAAATTATGGTAAATTTGTGGTAGAACCGCTTGAAAGAGGTTTTGGAAATACTCTGGGCAACAGCTTAAGAAGAGTGCTTCTTTCCTCTTTGCCGGGTATTGCACCAAGCAGTGTAAAAATTGACGGCGTTATGCATGAGTTTTCAACTATACCGGGCGTAAAAGAAGACGTTACCGAGATAGTTTTAAACGTAAAAAGCCTTTTGGCAAAAATTCATAACGAAGATTCAAAAGTTGTTGAAATAGATGCTGTTGGTCCGTGCGATGTAACTGCCGGAATGATTATACACGACAGCGACGTGGAAATAATTAATCCGGATTGTCATATAGCAACTTTGGGCGACAGCGCAAAACTTCATATGGAAATAACTATTGACAAAGGCAGAGGATATGTATCGCTTGAAAGACACAAAGCAAACAACCCCAATCTTGAAATTGGAGTTTTAGCCGTGGATTCAATCTATACGCCTGTTGTAAAAGTAAATTACAGCGTTGAAAACACACGTGTCGGTCAAATTACCGACTATGACAAACTTTGTTTGGAAGTTTGGACAAACGGTGTAGTTAGTGCAGAAGAAGCAGTTTCGCTGGCGGCAAAAATTCTTATTGAGCATCTTGATCTTTTTGTGTGCCTTTCAGAAGTTGCCGAAAATACAAATCTAATGGTTGAAAAAACCAATGATGTTGCTCCTGCAAATTTAGATATAAGTATTGATGAACTTGAACTTTCCGTAAGGTCGTACAACTGTTTGAAAAGAGCTGGAATTAACACGGTTAAAGATTTAACCAGCAAAACAGAAGACGAAATGATGAAAGTAAGAAATTTGGGCAGAAAATCGCTTGATGAAGTAATTGAAAAATTACGCTCAATGGGATTAGAATTTGCAAAAATATGCGAATAATTGATTATAAAAGGAGGTAAAAACATGTCAGGTAAAAGAAAACTTGGTAGAGCAACCGCTCACAGACTTGCAATGCTAAGGGCACTTGTAACTTTTCTTTTGGAACACGGAAAAATCGAAACAACCGTAACACGTGCCAAAGAAGTGCGTTCTTTGGCTGAAAAGATGATTACAATCGGAAAAGTTAACAGCCTTCATAATAAACGTATGGCTTTTTCATTTATTACTAAAAAAGATGTTGCCAGAAATCTTTTTGAAAAAATTTCTCCTAAATACGCCGATAAAAATGGTGGTTACACAAGAATAACAAAACTCGGCCCAAGACGTGGAGATGGCGCAGAAATGGCAATTATTGAACTTCTTTAATTAAAAATTAAAAAGCCTATGTCCAAGTGGGTTTTGGCATAGGCAAAAAATATTTTAAAAAATATTAAGGATTAAGAAAGGCGGGAAGCAGAGTTTTGTGCTTAAATTTTAAGCAGTAACTCATTAAAATTATGGATTTAATGTTATTTGTAGCAATTGGCTCATTAATTTCTCTTTGTTTCGCAAGCTTTTTATTTAATAAAGTCCGCAGTAGTTCAGAAGGAACCGACAGAATGAAAAAAATAGCAAGTGCCATAAGAAAAGGCGCCGATGCTTACTTGAAACGCCAGTATAAAGGCGTTGCGGCATTCTTTGGTGTTGTATTTTTAGTTTTACTTGGGCTTTCATTTTTTGGATATTTAAACCATTTTGTTCCGTTTGCATTTTTAACCGGTGGATTTTTCTCGGCGCTTTCGGGATTTATTGGTATGAAAACCGCAACCATGGCAAACGCCAGAACAGCTGCAGCTGCGGAAAAAGGTCTTAACAAAGGCCTTAGAGTGGCTTTTTCAGCCGGCGCAGTTATGGGATTTGTGGTTGTAGGTTTAGGACTTTTGGATTTATCCATTTGGTATTTCTTTTTGAGATATTGGTACACTTCCGTTGAAGTTATAAAGAGCGAAAATTTGATGATTCAAAATATTACTTCAAATATGCTTACTTTTGGTATGGGTGCATCATGTATGGCACTTTTTGCAAGAGTTGGCGGCGGAATATTCACTAAAGCAGCAGATGTTGGAGCAGATTTAGTCGGTAAAGTTGAAGCCGGTATTCCGGAAGATGATCCAAGGAACCCTGCAGTTATAGCCGATAATGTTGGAGATAACGTTGGCGACGTAGCCGGAATGGGTGCAGACCTTTATGAATCTTATGTTGGATCTATTGTTTCCACAAGTGCTTTAGCAGTCAGCGCAGGCCTTGGAATGAAAGGTATGGCTGTGCCGATGCTTTTGGCGGCGCTTGGCGTAATTGCTTCAATTTTTGGTACATTTTTCGTTAAAACCAAAGAAAACGCAACTCAAAAAAACCTTTTAAAATCACTCCGTTTAGGTACATATATCAGTGCAGGAGTTATTGCTGTTTCTTCATATTTTGTAATAAAAAATTTACTCCCGCAGTATATGGGCGTGTTTTATGCGGTTATAGCCGGTCTTATTTCCGGTGTGCTTATCGGATTTACAACCGAATTTTATACTTCCGATACATATAAACCAACAAAAGCACTTTCAAAAACTTCCGAAACCGGTTCCGCAACTGTTATTATCGGAGGACTTTCCCTCGGAATGAGTTCCACAGTTTGGCCTGTTATTATAGTCGGAGCAGCTGTTCTTATAAGCTTTTTCGCTTGCGGAGGCACTGTTGATAATATTTTAGGATTTAACCGCGGCCTTTACGGAATTGGCGTTGCAGCAGTAGGAATGCTTTCAACACTTGGTATTACACTTGCCACAGATGCGTATGGCCCGATTGCAGATAATGCGGGCGGAATTGCCGAAATGGCAGAAATGGGCGAAGAAGTTCGCGAAAGAACAGACGCTCTTGATTCCCTCGGAAATACAACCGCAGCGACCGGAAAAGGTTTTGCAATAGGTTCTGCTGCGCTTACGGCATTAGCACTTATCGCAGCATATATTTCAGAAGTTAAACTTTTATCACCAAAAACAGTATTTAATTTAAATATTACAAATCCTCCTGTTTTAGTGGGATTGTTTATTGGTGCGATGATACCATTCCTTTTTGCCGCACTTACTATGGAAGCGGTTGGAAAAGCAGCTCAAAGCATAGTGCTTGAAGTAAGACGCCAGTTTAAATCAATAGCTGGGCTTCTTGAAGGAACAGCCGAACCTGATTACGGTTCTTGTGTAGATCTTTGCACACGTTCTTCTCAAAAACTTATGATTTTACCGGCTATTTTAGCTGTAATAGTTCCAATTGCCGTGGGACTCGTTTTGGGAGTTAACGGTGTAGCCGGATTTTTGGCAGGCACAACAATTACAGGTTTTGTTTTGGCTGTAATGATGTCTAATGCTGGCGGTGCATGGGATAATGCAAAAAAACACATAGAAGCAGGAAATTTTGGTGGAAAAGGTTCAGATTGCCATAAAGCCGCTGTTGTTGGGGATACTGTAGGAGATCCGTTTAAAGATACTTCCGGCCCTGCAATTAATATTTTAATTAAACTTACTTCTATGGTTTCAATAGTTTTTGCAGGACTTACCATAGCATTCCATTTATTATAATTTAAATTGTTTACATTTTTAAAAAAGTATGATATAATTTAATTCTAGTACCCCCTTTCTTGGATTGAGTTCTGAGATTGCTGCAAAAATTGCATTAAGGGTAAATTTAGAGAGGTGTAAAACATGTTATTAAAAGAAGAAAAAACTACTATTATCGGTAACCATTCAAGGCATGAAGGGGATACAGGTTCTCCTGAAGTGCAAATTGCTCTTCTTACAAAAAGAATTAATGATCTTACCGAACATTTAAAAATTCACAAAAAAGATCATCATTCCAGAAGAGGACTTTTAATTATGGTTGGTAAAAGAAGAAATTTGCTTAACTACTTAATTAAAAAAGATATTGAAAGATACAGAGCAATTATTGAAAAATTAGGAATTCGTAAATAATTTTCAAAAATATTTGCTATACAAGTGGTCAAAAATTTGGCTACTTGTTTTTTTATATAAATCATATGATAAAAAAATAAATTTTTTTTTGAAAAATATAATTATTTTATTTTTTAAATGGTATATAATAGAATGTGGTAAATAATAAAAGGATTAATGAAATTATGGAGGAAGTTAATGTTTGAGAATTACAAGGTATTTAAAACCAAACTTGCAGGAAGAGATTTAGTGGTAGAAACAGGCAAATTTGCGCAGCTTGCAAACGGAACCTGTATGGTAAGATACGGTGAAACATGCGTAAACGTGGCAGTAACCGCTTCAAAAAAGCCAAGAGACGGTATTGATTTTTTCCCGCTTTCTGTGGATTTTGAAGAAAGGCTTTATTCGGTTGGCAAAATTCCCGGTTCGTTTTCCAAAAGAGAAGGAAAGCCCTCTGAAAAAGCAATTCTTGCTTCAAGGGTTATTGACAGGCCAATTAGGCCGCTGTTTCCTAAAGATATGAGAAATGATGTGTCTATTGTATGTACGGTTATGTCGGTTGACGAAGATTGCTCGCCCGAGATAGCTGCAATGATTGGCGCTTCTATTGCAATAAGCATTTCTGATATTCCTTGGGATGGCCCGATTTCCGGGGTTTTTGTAGGCCTTGTTGGCGACGAAATAATAATAAACCCAACTGCCGAAGAAAGAAAAAAATCTGATTTGGCGCTTACCGTTGCTTCAACGGAGAATTTAATCCCGATGATTGAAGCCGGTGCAAACGAAGTTTCCGACGAAAAAATGTATGAAGCTATTTTAAAAGCTCACGAGGCAAACAAAGAAGTAATTAAGTTTATAAAAGAAATAAAAGATCAAATCGGCAAAGAAAAATTCACTTACGAAAGCGCTGAGCCGTCTGAAGAAATGTATGAAGAAATCAAGAATTTTTCTATTGAAGATATTAAAACAGCCCTTTATACAAACGACAAAAATGTTCGTGACGAGCGTTTAGACCCGATTTATAAAAAAGTTCATGAAAAATTCGATGAAATTTACCCGGAATGTGAAAAACAAATTGATGAATGCCTTTACAAAACCCAAAAATATGTGGTAAGAAGATGGCTTCTTGACGAGCAAAAACGTGTAGATGGGCGTAAAATGGACGAAATGAGGCCTCTTGACGCACAAGTGGGGCTTCTCCCCAGAGTGCATGGTTCAGGAATGTTTACAAGAGGGCAAACGCAAGTTTTAACGGCTCTTACATTAGGCCCAGTGAGCGATGAGCAAATTTTGGACGGTATAGACAGCGAAGAAACAAAAAGATATATGCATCATTATAATTTCCCGTCTTATTCGGTTGGAGAAACAAGGCCAAGCAGAGGGCCGGGCAGACGTGAAATTGGTCATGGTGCTTTGGCCGAAAAAGCGCTTGTGCCGGTAATTCCGCCCGTTGAGGAATTCCCGTATGCTTTGCGTTTGGTTTCGGAGGTTCTTTCTTCCAACGGTTCAACTTCGCAGGCTTCTGTTTGCGGTTCAACTCTTGCATTAATGGACGCAGGTGTGCCGATTAAAGCACCTGTTGCCGGTATTTCTTGTGGGCTTATCACTGAGGGTGACAGATTTATGACAATGGTTGATATTCAAGGGCTTGAAGACTTTTTTGGAGATATGGATTTTAAAGTTGCAGGTACTCACAAGGGTATTACGGCGATTCAAATGGACCTTAAAATTCACGGGCTTACTAAAGAAATAATTAAAGAAGCTCTGGAAAAAACCCACAAAGCAAGAAATTATATACTTGACGAAGTAATGCTTAAAGCAATTCCGGAGCCAAGAAAAGAGCTTTCTAAATACGCTCCGAAGGTGTTAACAACTTCAATTCCGATAGATAAAATAAGAGATGTAATTGGACCCGGCGGAAAAATTGTTCAAAAAATTTCTGCGGATTATGACGTTAAAATTGATATTGAAGACGATGGAAAAATCTTTATTCTTGGGCTAGATACGTACAACTGCCAGCAGGCTTTAAATATTATAAGAAATATAGTAATTGAGCCGGCAGTAGGTGCGGTTTACAAGGGTAAAGTTATCAGAATTATGGATTTTGGTGCATTTATTGAGTTTTTACCCGGCAAAGAAGGGCTTTGCCATATTTCTCAAATTGCTAAAAGGCGTATAAACAAAGTTTCTGATGTTTTGTCCGTTGGCGATGAAGTAACTGTTGTTATAACTGAAATTGATTCAAAAGGCAGAATTAATCTTTCAATGAAGGAATTTAACGATTAATTTAAGGTGTTTGGGGGAAAATATGAGAACAAATATTAAAAAGTATGCTCTAATATTTATTTCACTTATAGTTGTTGCAATAGGTGCATTTGTTATTAATAAAAATTTTGGTCAAAACGGTACTCCTGACAACAGTGTGGATAATAACGTCGATAATGCCGATTATCCGTATAAAATGTCAGTAATTATTCCTGTTTATAATGCGGGAAAATACTTAGATAAATGCCTTGATAGCGTAGAAAATCAAACTTTAAAGGAAATAGAAATAATCTGCGTAAATGACGGCTCAAAAGATAACTCTATTGATATATTAAAAAGACACGCCGCAAACGATAACCGCATAAGGATAATAGACCAAGAAAATGCGGGTGTTTCCGCAGCCAGAAACAATGGTATTCGCAGTGCAAAAGGGGAATATATAACCTTTGTTGATGCTGATGACTACATAGAAACCTGTACATATAAATCATGTATAGATGTGATAATTAAGGAAAATCCCGATGTTTTTGTTTATAAGTATAGGTCGAATGAAGACGAGGAAGTGCCGCAAAATATAGAAGTTTCAAAATGCAATTCTTATAACCATTCTAATTTTATATCGGCATATAAAAACAGTCATCCGGCGGTGTGGGATAAAATATTTAAAAAAGAATTGCTGCTTGACAATGAAATATTTTTTAAAGAAGATGTTGTTTTTGCGGAAGACCATGTGTTTACGTTGATGGCTTTTGTAAGAGCAAATAAAATAGTGGATTGCCCAAATAAGTTTTATTATTACAGAACAGATAATCAAAACTCCATTGTTAATTCCACAAAAGTCCAAAAGAAGATGGAATCAACCATTAAAGCGAATAAATATTTGCTTAAAGATTTTCATAATCTTGGAATATACGAGCATGATTTGATGTTTTTGGAAGAGTTTATAGAGGTAGAAAAATATATAACCGAAGAGGTTAAAGATGAAGAACTTAAAAACAAGCTGGCCAGGGAAATCCTTGATGCTTATTAAATTTTTATTTTAAGTAAAAAAACAGGGAGAACAAAAACATGAGAATAAATAATAAACGATATATTTTAATATTTATTGCGTGTATAATGTTTGTGGTTGGTGTTTTTATTATTAATAAAAAAATCGGTGAAAACAGCGAAGCGGCTGATGAAATTGATAATACTGAATATCCGTATAAAATATCGGTAATTATCCCGGTTTATAATACAGAAAAATATCTTGACGAATGTCTTGAAAGCGTAGAAAATCAGACTTTAAAAGAAATAGAAATCATTTGCGTAAATGACGGCTCAAAAGACAGCTCTCTTGAAATACTAAAAAGGCACGCCGACAAAGACAGCCGCATAAAAATAATAAATCAAAGAAATGCAGGTGTGTCTTCCGCAAGAAATACGGGAATTAAAGCCGCACAAGGAAAATATATTTCGTTTTTTGATTCCGATGACATACTTTTGCCATACTTTCTTGAAAAAGCTTACGAAGATTTGACAAAATATAACGTTAGTGTTGCTGCATTTAAGCTTCAGACTTTTATAGACGGCGAAGAAATAAACGCCGATGACTTTTCTTATGATAATTCTAAAGTTAAAGTTTGCCAAAGGTCCAAAAAACAAAATCCGTTTTATAACATGGTGGAAAATGCCGGGTTTATAGTAACCAAAGTATATAAAAAATCACTTATTACAGATAATAATATTTGGTTTAAAGAAGGAATAACAAACTACGAAGACCAGCTTTTTAACTTGCTTTTGTTTCCGCATGTAACTAAAATGGTGCAAGATGATAATGTTTCTTATCTTTACAGAAAAAATCGTCCGGGGTCGGCCGTAACAGAATTTAACGCAAAAAAAATTCTTACGTCATCAATCGCCGTTTCTCGGGAACTTGTGGATAATTTTGAACTTTTTAATAGCTTTGAAAAAGGTTCATATTGGCTGGTTACTAAAATTTTTGACCTTAATTATAACCATATTATTACCGATGCTCAAGACGAAAATGACAAAAAATATTTTGCCGAAAAAGTTGTAAATTTGATTGAAAATCAGCTTGTTAAAGAGCGTGGAGTGGTACTGAAAGGGTGGCAAAATGATAACTTAAATGTTTTGAAAAAAATTATGGAAAATTAGCCGAGTAAAAATTTGGCAAGAGAGGGGATACAATGGTATCAAAAGAAAATATAAGAAATTTTAGTATAATAGCGCATATAGATCACGGTAAATCCACCCTTGCCGACAGAATTTTGGAGCTTACAAACGCTGTGCCAAAAAGAGAAATGGAAAGCCAACTTCTTGATAATATGGATTTGGAAAGAGAACGTGGAATCACTATAAAATCACACGCTGCAAGTTTTTATTATACTGCGGATAATGGTAAAGAATACCTTTTTAATTTAATAGATACACCTGGGCATGTGGATTTTAATTATGAGGTTTCACGTTCGCTTGCGGCTTGCGAGGGAGCTGTTTTGGTTGTGGACGCTTCTCAGGGCATAGAAGCGCAAACCCTTGCAAATACTTATCTTGCGCTTGATGCTGGGCTGGAAATAATTCCGGTTGTTAACAAAGTTGACCTTCCAAGCGCTGACCCGGAAAGAGTTTGCAAGGAAATTGAAGATGTAATTGGAATTCCTTGCGACGAAGCGCCAAAAGTTTCCGCTAAAACGGGCCTTAACGTGAAAGACGTTTTGGAAGGCATAGTCAAAAATGTTCCGCCACCAAAAGGCGAAGAAAACAATCCGCTTAAAGCTTTGATTTTTGATTCTTACTATGATGCTTATAAAGGTGTAATAGTTTATGTTAGAGTTATGGATGGAAAAGTTAAGCCGGGCGATAAAATTAAGTTTATGGCCGGTGGGGAATCATTTGTGGTGACGGAATGCGGTTTTTCAAAAGCCACTCATTTAGAGCCTATGGAAAGTTTAACGGCAGGAGAAGTGGGATATATTGCGGCATCGATAAAAACAGTGAGTTCCGCCAAAGTTGGCGACACAATTACACTGGAAAATAACCCCGCTGCTGAGCCGTTAGAGGGGTACCGAGAAGTAAATCCAATGGTTTTTTGTGGGATTTATCCGCTAGATGGTTCAAAATATGGTGATTTAAAAGATGCGCTGGAAAAATTGAAATTAAGTGATGCGGCGCTTTCTTATGAGCCGGAAACGTCTTCTGCACTTGGCTTTGGTTTTAGGTGTGGATTTTTGGGGCTTCTTCATATGGAAATAATAGAAGAAAGGCTTGAAAGAGAATATAATTTAGATTTAATTACCACCGCCCCCAGCGTTATTTATAAAATAAAATTAACCGACGGCAGCACGGTGTTTATAGATAATCCTACGAATTATCCTAATCCCGGCACAATAGAAAATGCCCTGGAGCCAATGACCGATGCGCACATATATGCGCCTTCGGGTTATATCGGTGCAATAATGGAGCTTTGCCAGGAACGCCGTGGGGTGTATGTTGATATGAAATATATCGATACCGAGCGTGTGGATATTCATTATAAATTGCCTCTAAATGAAATTGTTTATGATTTTTTTGATGCGCTAAAGTCTAACACAAAAGGGTATGCCTCGTTCGATTACGAATTTTCGGGGTATGAATCTTCTAACCTTGTAAAACTTGATGTTATGATTGGCGGAGATGTTGTGGACGCACTTTCGTTTATTATCCACCGCGATAAAGCATACCAAAGGGCACGAAAAATGACCGAAAAATTAAAAGAAAAAATCCCGCGCCAATTATTTGAAATACCGATTCAAGCGGCAATTGGCGGAAAAATTATTGCCAGAGAAACAGTTAAAGCAATGCGCAAAGATGTTTTGGCAAAATGCTATGGCGGCGATATTACTCGTAAGAAAAAGCTTTTAGAAAAGCAAAAAGAAGGTAAAAAACGTATGCGTCAGCTGGGAAATGTAGAAATTCCACAAGAAGCGTTTATGTCCGTCTTAAAGTTGGACGAAGATTAATAAAAAATAAAAAAGTAGGTGCATGAATATGGTAAATGATACGCTGGGTGTTTATATTCATGTGCCTTTTTGCAAAAGCAAATGCCCTTACTGTGATTTTTATTCTGTAACTGATATTAGCTTAATAGATAGTTACGTAAATTCAATTTGCAGTCAGATAAATTATTGGGGTAAGAAAACAAAAAAAGATGTAGATACGATTTACTTTGGCGGCGGTACGCCAAGTTTAATTGGCACAGAAAAAATTTTGAAAATACTTTCTTTTATAAAAAATAATTTTAACGTGAAAAAAACCGCGGAAATCACTCTGGAGGTAAACCCCGGGGATTGCTTTTTTATTGATTTTGAAAAATTAAAATCCGAAGGCGTTAATAGAATTTCACTGGGTGCGCAGTCTTTAAACGATTCTCAGCTTAAAATTTTGGGCCGTAGACACGGGGTAGAAGACATAATTAAATCTGTGGATATTATTAAATCCGCAAAGATAGAAAATATTTCTCTTGATTTGATTTTAGGTGCCCCCGAACAAACAGATGAGGATATAAAAACTTTCGCTGATTTTTGTAAAGATAGTAAAATTCCTCATGTTTCTGCGTATATTTTAAAGGTGGAAAAAGGTACGCCGTATTATTTTAATAAAGAAAAATTAAATTTTTACAGCGATGATAATTTGGCGGATATTTATCTTTATGCTTGTAAACTTTTAAGTGAGAGTGGGTATAGCCACTACGAAATTTCTAATTTTGCTAAAAGTGGTTTTGAAAGTAAGCATAATTTAAAATACTGGAAATTAAATGAGTATCTAGGCATTGGGCCGGCAGCACATAGTTTGATTGATGGCAAAAGATTTTACTATGAAAAAGATTTAAAAAAATTTATAAGCGACCCAAAAGTAAAAAAAGAAGAAAACTTTGAAGCGGAAAAAGAATTTGTAATGCTGGCTCTTCGCACAAAATGGGGCATTAAAAACGGGGAATATAAAGCCTTTTTTGGCAAAGATATTCCGAAAAAGTATTTTAAAAAAACGAAAAAATTTGAAAGTTTTGGCCTTGTTACTACGGCTGAAGATGAAATAAAGCTTACCGAAAAAGGTTTTTTGCTTTCTAATTATATTATTTCAGAGATTATGTGAATATATTTTTAAAAAATGTATTGACAAAAATAAATTAACCATGGTATAATAATAAAGAAATACGGTTGTGAAGATGGCGGCATAGCTCAGTTGGCTAGAGCATTCGGTTCATACCCGAAGTGTCGATGGTTCGAATCCATCTGTCGCTACCAATTATTTTTTAATTAAATAAGGCCCGGTGGTCAAGCGGTTAAGACACCGCCCTTTCACGGCGGTAACACGAGTTCGAATCTCGTCCGGGTCACCAAAATAACCCCCTATCTTATCGATAGGGGGTTATTTTTATCATTTTTTTATTTAGGTGATTTATCGCTTTTTGCTTCTTTTAGTATTTCTTTACGTTTACTGGCAATTTCCTCGGTGGTTTTTTTGTATTCGGCAGGATCAATTGATGATTTTTGTGCATCTGCTTCTTTTAGCCATTCTTCTGTGTTTTTTATCATTTTTTTTCGTTGTCTTTGAATTTTTTCAAGTAAGTCATCATCTACCGGTTTTAAGTTTTTCCTTGCTTTTTTTATCTCATCAATAGTTATAGTTGGTATATCACCCATTGATTTGTGGCGGGTTTTATTAATATTTGGTGCAAAAGATTCACCATTGGATAGTATAAATGGTTTAGCGTCCTTTAGCGCAAAATTGTCAATTGTTTTTTGGAGTTTTTTTGTTTTTTCTTTAACTTCTTTTACTTCTTCTTTATTTAAATTTGTGTTTTTTTGAATTATTTCATTCATTTGCTTCAGCGAATTAGTAAAAAGAAGTTTTGACTTAGCTTTTCGAGTTTCATATTCTTGTATTTTTTTCTTTTGTTCTTCAATGGTTAAGTTGGATTTGTTAAGTTCTTGTTGTAAGTTGTCACGTTCTTTTTTTAATTCTTCTAATTGTTGTGAAAGTTTGTTGGATTGCGTGAAATGTTGATCCATTTGATTGTAGTAGCTTGATGCTATGTCTTTGGAGGATTTTAATTGTTCTTTCAATTCTTCTTTTTCAAAAAAGTCATCTATACTGCCCAAGTATGCTTTATCTAATTCTTTTTCTAAATCAGCGTTGTTTTCTTTTGTAATTTTTCCTTTTAGTAATTCAACGCAATCAGCTACATCTCTTGCATTATGTTTCCAAGGTTTTATCTTTGCGGCTTGTTTGAATAAACCGTCTTCGAATGTTTTGTTAAGCATATTCTCAAATTCTTCTTGCGTTAGGTCTTTTCCATTTACTTGAATTGTTTCATCATCAAATTTATCTTTATTAGATACACCAAAAATAAGTTTTTGAATATCTTTTGTGAAGTCTTTTTTAAGATATTCGACTAATTTTGCTCCTTTGCCGTGCTTTAGGGCATTAAATGCGTTGGATTCACTTTTTTCGTTGGCGGATTTACTTTTTTTGATAGCACGTTGTGCCATTGTTTTGAGGTCGCCGTCTTGTTTTAGGCAGTAGGCATAAAGGGCAATAATTATAAGCGCTAAGTTAAAGTCACGTGTGCCGGGCCATTTGTAATTTTCAAATTCTTTCGAGAAATTTTTATCTCCGTTTACGCCGTTTTTCACTACTCTTTTGGTGCGAGGTGTTGCAAAGAGTAGTAATCTGTTGAACTGTTCAAGTTTAAGTGCTTTTGACATAGTAAACATAATAAATCATTCCTTTTTAAGATAAATTTTTTAAAAATTATGCATTAGCATTACAATTTATACACATTATAAATCATTATTTTTAAATGTCAATAGTTTTTTAAAACAAAGTTACTATAAAAATCTATATTACTCAATCAAAACCCCGCCATGTTTTTTTAGATATTCTATGGTATCTTCTTCGTTATTTGTTTTGTAATAGTAAGGGTTAAAAATAGGATTTGGTGTATGCTCAACAGTATTTTGCGGTGCGTTTTTTAAAATTTTTTTATCTTTTTCGAGGCAAAGAATATTCCTGTAATTATAATTACCAAATCGTGCGGCTTTTTCTTCTGTGATATAAAATTTAATATTACTTATCGCATTTGCTATTTTATCGGTTGATTCCTTAAAGCTTTTTAGATTCTCCGGATTGGTTTCATTACTTTCAGCGTAGTTTTTAATATTGCCGGCAAATGTTTTAAGTTCTTCTAAATATTTTGCTGTGTTTTTTTTAGGTTCTTCTTGTGGTGCAGGTATAGATGTGCAGCTGGTATATAGATTAATTATTTTTTTAAGTGTAGTCGAACCCATTTCGCTTAAGTCGTAGCTGTCACAAATTTTTTTTAAGGAGCTTGAAAGCTCAGTATTTTTTAAAATGCGCTCAGATTTTTCTTTAATTTTTTTAATAACAGTTCCGAAGCTTTTTGATTTTGCGGCCGGCAAGTTATTTATGTCGTTCAAAACATTTTTAAAAACTTGTTTTGCTCGATTTTCAGTAGTGCTTGCTTTAATTTCTTTTGAGGCTAAATCTTCGAATGCTTTTATGGCTTGCTGTAGTCTGGAATTTAATTCGGCAACGTCGGTATTTCTGAGTTCGTTAATATTTTTGAGTTCGTTATTTTTTATATTTAATTTTTCGTTGAGTTCATTAATTGTATTTTCAAAATCTTTTTTTAGTTTATTAGAATTTTCTTTGGATGCTTTCAATTCACCTTTTAGTTTAATTATTATTTTGCTCTTTTTATTTGATTTTTGTAGCACGTTTTTTGCTTTTTTTGCCATTAAATTTATTTCTTTTGTTGCCATATTTTTTAGTTCTTCTTTTTCTTTTTTTAAGTTGGCAGTATGTTGTTTTTGAATTGGGTCGGTCAGCAAATGAATGTACCTAACGACTTCGCTTTGATTTATTTTCCATTTTGTTATTTTTTTTGCGCGCTTAAATAATCCATTATCAAAAACTTGTTCGCATGTAATATTGTTATACTCATTAATATTTTTACTAATATCGAACTCGTCGTTAGGGTCGGGTTTTTTGTCCTTAAGATTTAAAATTAGTTTTTGAATTTTTTTGTCTCCAAAATGTTCGGTAAGATTTTTAGCAACCGTTGCGCCGTCCCCTCGTTCCAGAGCTTCAAATGGGGAATTTTTACTTGTCATTCTGGCTTTCATTCCGATTTTTTGCAGGGCTTGTTCTTTACTTTTTAAACAGTAAACGTAAAGAGCAATAATTATAAGCACTAAGTTAAAATCACGCGTGTTGGACCATTTGTAATTTCTAAATTGTTTGGGGAAATTTTTTGTATCTCCGTTAAATCCGCTTTCCCCTAAATTCTTTGTTGGAGGTGTTGCAAGGGCAAATGCACTTTTGAATATTTTTGTGTTAATTATAATGTCCATAATATATCATTCCTCATTAAATACTGTAAAAAGTGTTTATTGTATTGCATAGCCCCTATTTAAAAAATAGGGGCTGGTTTTTATTATTTTCTTTATTTGGACGAATTATTGTTTTTTGTTACCGATTTTAAACTTTTCAAATTTTCCCCTACTTGTTTTAAATGGGCCTTTGCGTCTTCTAGGGTTTTAGGAGTTATATATGGAAGCGATTTATCGCCCATTGATTTGCGGCGGGTTTTATTAATGTCCGGTACAAAAGATTCACCATTGGATAGTATAAATGGTTTAGCGGCCTTTAGCGCAAAATCATCAAGTGTTTTTTGTAGTTTTTTTGTTTTTTCTTTAACTTCTTTTACTTCTTCTTTATTTAAATTTGTGTTTTTTTGAATTATTTCATTTGTTTCCTTCATAAAATTATTAAAAAGAAGTTTTAAATTAGCTTTTTTTTCCTCTTGTTTAGCTTTAAGTTCTTGTATTTGTTTCTTTTGTTCTTCAATTTCTAATGTGGCATCGTTAAGCTTATTTTGTAAGTTTTTACGTTCTTCTGTAAGCTCTCTTATTTGTTGTTCTGTTTTTTTGCCAAATTGGTCCCACCTATTTCTAAGTTCGGTCCAAGCTTTTTCATATTCTTGTTTCAAATTTAGTTTTTCAGTAATTTCCTTATTAATAGCATCTGTGTAGGTGTTGCCTTGGTCCTGTATTATTTCTATCTGTGTATCACCTTTTAATAAGTGTACAAGATAATGTACGTTTCTTCCGTTTATTTTCCATGGTTTTATTTTTGCGGCTTGTTTGAATAAACCGTTTTTAAATATTTTGTTAAGCATATTCTCGAATTCTTCTTGTGTTAGATTTTTTCCATTTATTGTAACTACGATATCATCGTCATCGTCGTTTTTGTTGATGTCAACATTTTTTACTGCAGTATTAGATACACCAAAAATAAGTTTTTGAACCTCAGTAGTAAAGATCGTATTTTCAAGGTCTTTTGCTATTTGTTGGCCGTTGCCGCGTATTAGAGCGTTAAGGGCACTTTTGTTGGAATCTATGTCAATTTTTCTTATAGCTTCTTTTGCAGTGTTTTTGAGCTTGTTGTTACCAAATTTTAAGAAGTAATAAATAAAAGCAATTATTATAACTGCCATGTTAAAATCGCGTGTGCCGGACCATTTGTATTTTGTAAGATTTTTTGAAAGATTTTTACCGCCAGTTACAAGATCTCTTACAAGATTTATGGTTTTGTCTGATGCAAATATTAGTTCTTTATCGAGTTTGCAAAGTTTAGCTGGTACGGTTGTAGATTTAAACATAATAAATCATTCCTTTTTGAGATAAATTTTTTAAAAATTGTGCATTAATATCACAATTTACACACATTATAAACTATTATTTTTAAATGTCAATAGTTTTTTTAAACAAAATTACTTTTATAAAAATTTTTTTGGCTACTTTATTGCAAATATTATAAAATGTGGTAAAATATTAATTGTACATGGACGCATAGCTCAGTTGGTTAGAGCGTTCGCTTCACACGCGAGAGGTCATGGGTTCGAGTCCCTTTGTGTCCACCATATTTATTATAATTAGCATCTGAATTAAAAAAATTCAGGTGCTTTTTTATGTTTAAACGGCGTTTATTTAGCAAACAATACTCTTGTCAAACATTTTTGGTGAGGTGTATTTTAATGGAAATTAAGCGCGGAGATATATTTTATGCGGATTTAAGCCCGGTGGTGGGTTCGGAGCAAGGGGGCGTTCGGCCTGTGCTTATTGTGCAAAATGATGTTGGGAATAAATACAGCCCAACTGTGATTGCGGCGGCCATAACCAGCCAAGAAACCAAAACAAATTTGCCAACGCATATAAATTTGGCTTCCGGCGGATGTGGGCTTTCAAAAGATTCTGTGGTTTTGCTGGAGCAAGTTAGAACTCTTGACAAAAAACGCCTTAAAGAAAAACGGGGTTCCGCCACAAAATCTTTTATGAATAAAATTAATCACGCACTTTCCATAAGTTTTGGATTAAATGAAAACAATAATCCTACATATTAAATTTTGTAAGATTAATTTTGTAAGATTATTTTAATTAAATAGACAATTTTTTTCAAAAACTATTACAAAAAACAAAAAATAAATGAATATTTAGTCAAAAATTAATGGTTTATGTTAAAAGTTCATGCTATAATACTGTCATATATTTAAAGTATTACAAAAAAAGGCATTTGTAGTGGCAATTATGGTAAATTTAATTAATTTATTAAAATTGTTGCATCAAATCTTATTTTAGTAATATTTTAGTAAAACAAGGGAGATGATAAATAAATTGACAAAAAATGTTTATTAGGGGGAGAATTAAGATTTGTTTAAAAATTCCAAGTATAAAAAGAGTGTTGACAAAAGTAAAACCGAAAAAAACGACAACACCCTTGAATATTACATTTTAAAAAATCATTCCGGCAGCACAAAATGGTGGGACGAAAAAAATTTAAAAAGTGGGAATGAAAAAAAACATGAATTTTTAAAAAAGAATATTAAACCTTCTTCTGTAATACCCTCGAATATGAGCAAAGAAAAAAATTTGCCGAATAGTTTTGGGTATTTTGAAACTCCGCTTGGAAGCATGCAAGTTGGGTACAAAAAATTTAAAAAAGACAGCGGCATTGCGTTTTCGATTGTTCCCGATTCAGTAAAAAATGAATTGAATATATCCGACAAAAAGCCGGATAATCCGAACACTTACTTTGACGGCGAACAAAAAAGAGGGCAGAAAAAATTTACCGCAAGCAAAATTAGTTTTAAATATGACCCAAAAACCACAAAAGTTGAAAAATTGGTTAAAGATAGCGACGGAATTGCAGACAAAGAAAGTGAACTTCTTTATTCTGACGATAAAGACGACAAAAAATTGGAAAATTTAAAATTAATTAGGGCAAACGACCCTGACAAACAAAAAAAATTAAACAAAGAAAAAGAAAATGTAAGAGATATTAAAAAAGAAAAAAAAGAAGATAACGACAAGCTCTTAAAAGAAATTACAGATTTTGTGAGTAAAATGAAAAAGAATATAATCAAAAAGAAAATTGACCCTGATGAAGCGGTGATTAGAAAAAAAAGAATTGAAGAGCTTTCCGAAAAATCGGATTTAGAGCAGCTTAGCCAGGACAAGCTGAAAAATCTTTTAAAAAATCACTTAAAAGAAAAAGAATTTGAAAAAATAAAAAACCTGAGCAAAAAAGAAATGATAAAACTGATAAAAAGTTTGAAAGTTTAATTTTGATTAGCAATAAACTAGGGCTCATTTCCCTTTTTTATATGTTAATATAGTGGGCAAAGCATAACCTAAGTGCTTACGTGAAAAATCACGTAAGGTGTTATCCCACAACCGCTTTGATTTTTCAAAGCAAAAAAATTTATTTTATTTTTGGAAAGGAGTTGAAAGGTTCTTGCTAAATATTTTAGTAGTGAACCGACACGATTATGGCAGAGTATTTATCTCCTGGAGTCTACGTTGAAGAATTTGACAGCGGCCCGACTCCTATGCAAGGCGTTGGAACAAGCACAGCAGGATTTATTGGTGTTGCTGAAAGGGGGCCTGTGGTAGGATCACCTGTTTTAGTAACCGGTCCGGCAGATTTTACCCGTAAATTTGGTGGGTATTTGCATGAAAATGAATTTGGTCAGTACAGATTCTTGGCTCATGCAGTAAATCACTTTTTTGCAAATGGCGGCTCAAGAGCATTTATTATGCGTGTTGCACCACCTGATGCAAAAATCTCAAAAGCAGTTACCAAAAAAGGCAAAGAGAATGTTTTGGATATTACAGCCAAAGATCCCGGCGCATGGGGTAACTCAGTTGTTATTACTTTTGAAGAAGTAACAAACAACAAAACTCAAATACTTGAAGATTTGGGCGACGGAAAATATCGCTTTAAAAATGCAACAGGATTCAATCCCGGTGATGTGGCCGTATTAAAAGGCGGAAAAGAAGATCAATTTGGTGTGGTTGCCAATGTAACGGGAGATATTGTAACATTTGCCGCTAAATTCAGCGGAAATGTTGTAGATACCGCTCTTCTTCCAAAAACAACCATAAGCACATGCGCAGTTAATATAACTGTGGATTACAGTGGTGAAGTTGAAAAATACAGTAGTGTTACATTTAATGCTGCGGCTCCTTCGTTTATCGAAAAAATTATGTCGCAGTCGAGTATATTAAATGTTAAAGCTCAACCTATTGATACAGCTGTATCGCCTATGGATGTAATCAAACAAGTATTTGAAGGTAAAGGCGAAAAAATTACCATTACACTTTCAGGTGGATCTAATGGTTCTGCAGCAAGCCTTACAGATGCTGACTTTATAGGTAAAGATGAGGGCCCGGGCTCAAGGACAGGTATACAATCGTTTGTTGATAATACAGACGTAAGTATTATGGCAATCCCCGGTATAGTAAGCCCGAATGTACAGCTTTCTTTGGTGGCACATTGTGAAAGCCTTGGCAGCAGATTTGCAGTTTTAGATGTACCGATGACTGCTAAAACAGTTGTTGATATTATGAAACACAGAGATATCGTAGATAGTGACTATTGTGCAATGTATCATCCGTGGTTACAAGTTTTTGACCCGCTTGATAAAAAAGATACCTTTATTCCACCTTCCGGTTCGATAATGGGTATATTTGCAAGAAGCGATAACTCAAGAGGTGTTCACAAAGCACCTGCCAACGAAGTTGTGGCAAATTGCACAGGATTGTTTGTAAATTACAGCGTTGGTGAGCAAGATTTGCTTAACCCAAAAGGTGTAAACCTTATCAGGAAATTCCCAGGTGCGGGAATCAGAGTATGGGGAGCAAGAACTGCTTCGTCTAAGCCGCTTTGGAAGTATGTAAACGTAAGACGTCTGTTTATATACCTTGAAGAATCCATTAAAGCAAACACAAACTGGGTAGTATTTGAGCCTAATGACGAAAATCTCTGGGCAAGAGTAAGAAGAACCGTAGAACTCTTCTTAGAAAGTGTTTGGAGAAGCGGAGCGCTTGTGGGTGGTTCGCCGGCAGAGGCATTCTTTGTAGATATTGGTCCAAATACTATGAGTAAAGATGATATTGATAACGGACGTATGATATGTGTAATCGGTGTGGCACCGGTTAAACCTGCTGAGTTCGTGATCTTTAAGATAACTCAAAAAACAGGAGAATCAGAATAATTAATATTTTAAAGGAAGGAGAATGATTTAAATGGCAGGAGAAGCTAATGCAACTACAGGAATTCAAGAACTCGGTACCGAAGTATTGGCTACCAGTTCTTCAATGGCTAACGGCTTGCAAGGGCCGATTAGAGGATTTAGATTTACTGCTAACTTCACAGGGCTTGGAACCACATCTTTTAAAAGTGTTTCAGGATTTGGCTCCACAGTAGACGTTACAGACTATAGAGAGGGCGGATTTGGATTTCTTACCAAAAGAAAACTCCCCGGCCTTGTAAACTATGACGAAATTACACTTGAAAAAGGGCTGTATTCAAACCCACTTCTTTACAATTTCTTCAACGATTACCTGGAAGGAAGTAACTTTACACCGGTTGATGCAGTAATTACAGTTTATGATAATGCAGGTGTTCCAACCGCAAGCTGGACTGTTATTAATGCTTGGCCAAGCAGTTACAAATCTTCTGACCTCAGTGCAGAGGATTCATCAATTCTTATTGAAACCCTCACATTGCAACATGAAGGTATCAAAAGAGACGTTGTTGCCAGAACAGGCTGATAAAGTGTGTTTTAAAATTTATAAATTAATTAAAGTTTTATTCTCCTCGCTTAAGTTTTTTAGGCGAGGAGAGGATACTATAATAAGAAAGAGTGATTTTTAATGTCAGCTTCATTTGAAACGCAGGTAAAATTTGAACTACCTAAAGGATATATTGACAAAAACGGCGAAATTCATAAAAAAGGAGTTATGAGGCTTGCAAATGCGGCAGATGAAATAGTTCCTTTAAATGACCCAAGAGTAAAAATGAACCCCGGGTACCTTAGCATACTTTTGCTTGAAAGAGTAATTACAAGTTTAGGAACTTTAAAAAAAGTAGATGCGCATGTAATTGAGAGTTTATTTACTGCCGATATGGCGTATTTGCAAGATTTATACCAAAAAATTAATGCAGTTGAACCGCCTGCAATTAATGTAATTTGTCCGAAATGTGGTCATGAGTTTAGACACGACCTACCTTTTTTCGGGGAAGCCTAAAAAGTTATCCCACAAAGGTTCTTTATGAAGAGATAGCTTTTTTGGCTTATTATTTTCATTGGTCAAGAGAAGAAATTATGCTTTTACCGCATAAAGAAAGAATAAAATTCTGTACGGAGATTTCTAAGATAAACAAAAAAATGAATGCCGGCGCAAACAAAGAGCGTAAAAATATTTTTGATATAAGTGATGAGTTATAACTTTTAAGTTGAGTGCATGGGGGTGCAGTTGAGGTATGGGAGTTGCTGATTTTGGGTCGGGACTTTTAAGTAAGATTTCCACCGGATTTTCCGGAGCAAATAATATAAGCTCTCGCGGAGGGTACAGCAGAAAACACCCGATTAGGGTTTCTGCGATGAAATACGTTAGCGCGGGGTTTAATTTTATTGTAACTTTAAATGA